>JBLMYS010000386.1:0-4202 GCA_050258415.1 Acidobacteriota bacterium
GGATTCGATATAAAAAACAGATTTTTAGAGGGAATAAATTTTCATAAATGACATTTCTTAACCCCGCGATATTATTTGGACTTATTGCAACAGCAATCCCCGTATTACTACACCTGCTTAATTTAAGGAAATTAAAACGCATAGAGTTCAGTACACTTACTTTCCTCAAAGAGCTGCAGAAAAATAAAATACGCAGGATAAAGCTGAAACAATGGCTGCTTTTGGCACTCAGGTTCCTGATTATTCTTTTTGTCGTTTTTTCATTTGCAAGGCCTACCATTCAGGGCATAGCCATAGGCGGAACAACGAGCTCTGCCAAAACAACGGCCATTTTTATACTTGATAACACGTTCAGCATGTCGGTTGTAAATGAAAAGGGTTCGGACTTTAACCGCGCGCGCCAGGTTATAAAAACACTCCTTAATGAGCTCCAGGAAGGTGACGAGGTTGCTCTCATTACGGTTTCAGGCGCGGGGAAAGAGGAAATTAAAACAACGACAAATTTTGCCGATTTCAGGAAAAAGCTGGACGCCGTGGACCTTTCATACGAAAGCGGTACCATTAACAAAGCTCTTATTCAGGCAGGAGAACTCCTTTCGGAAAGCCATAATTTTAACAAGGAAATTTACCTTTTAAGCGATTTCCAGAAGGCTGACCTGATTGAAGCCAACCAGCGCCCTTCAAATTTAAGCGGAATACTGGGCGACAAAGTTAAGCTTTATACGTTCGATTTTTCAGGAAAAGACGTTTTTAACCTTGGAATCGATAACCTTGAGGCAAATAACCAGATTTTTGAAAAGGGGAAGCCTGTCAGCTTCACGGCCTCAGTTACCAATTACTCCTCAAGAGCTTCCACGAACACCGTAGCCTCGCTTTTTATTAATGGCGAAAGGAGCGCGCAGCAGAGTGTAAGCCTCAATCCCGGAGAGACAAAGAACGTTACCTTTGAGACCGTCATGAAGTCCTCGGGCTACACGGATATTGAAGCCGAGCTGGAAGATGACGACATCAACCAGGATAACAAGCGTTATATGAATATTGTGGTGCCGGATAAAGTCTCAGTTATGATCTTTTCGAACAATGACGCCGACTCGCGGTACGTTGAACTTGCCCTTATGGCCTCAGGCGAAAACGGGACAATTAATGTCACAAAAAGAAACTTTAGCCAGATTTCTTCTGTTGATCCTAATAGTTACGACGTTGTAATTGCCATAGGTTCCGAGGCCCAGAATAACCTTCAGAAGTTGAAGGATTACACTGCCGCCGGGGGAGGACTTTTTATTATGCCCGGTTCAACTTCAAACCTGTCGAATTTCAGGGGGCTTTTATCAGAGTTTCAGCTCCCGGAGCCGAGTGGAATGTCCGGAAACCCAAATTCTTTTCAGAATGCCGCCGTCTTTGACAAAATTGACTTTGAACACCCGGTTTTTTCAGATCTTTTTTCAAAATCAGCAAAAAAACAGGTTGAATCGCCTGACGTTTACTACTATTTCAGGCTAAACACACAGGGAAAGGGAAAAAGCATTATTACGCTTCCCGACAACTCTTCTTTCTTAAGCGAGTACACTCTGGGAAAAGGAAAGGTGCTTCTGATGAACACAGCCCCGGTGCTTAACTGGTCCAACTTCCCTCTTAAAGGCATTTTTGCCCCGGTTATAGATAAGGCGGTTTTTTACCTGGCCAGTAAGGATCACAGAATGGCAAGCTTCAGCGCCGGGGAGATGGTTACAATAAACCTGCAGATGAGAACTCTTCCGCAGGTTAAAATATCGAGGCCTGACAAGACAGATGAGTTTATTAACCTGGGTAGTGAAAAACAGAATTACATCACCTACAGCAATACAAACGCAGCCGGCAATTACAGGGTTTTCTCTGGCGACAGGCTGATAGATTACTTCTCTGTAAACCATTCGTCAATGGAATCGAACCCTGCAAGCCTGACACTTAAGGAATTCAACGACTACTTAAGCAAGACCGGCTTTAAGGGCAAACAGTTCAGGCTGGACGTAAATGAAAATTATACGCGCCAGATTCAGCAGGCGCGCTTTGGAAGTGAGCTCTGGAGGTTTTTCCTCATGCTGGCATTCGTTCTGGCTCTTGTTGAAATGCTCATTTCCAGAAGTGCAAAGAAAGACATTGCATGAACCTAAGGATCTAATTATTTAACAGTTCTGCCAGAAAACAGAACATGTGTTTTAATGAAAGGTATCTATGATAGAAAATCAAAAGAATACGACAGAAAAAGCAATTTTAGTTTCTCTAAATACGAGAGAATATACAAAACAGGAAGTGGAGGAACACCTCGACGAGCTTGAAATGCTCGCCTCAACCGCGGGCGCAGATACGAAGATGAAGGTTATTCAGGACCGCGACAGGATTGAACCCGCCTACTATCTTGGAAAAGGCAAGGCTGAGGAACTGGCGCAGCTCGTGGAATTTAACGATATTGATCTTGTCATTTTTGACGATGACCTGACACCGGTGCAGGTAAGGAACCTTGAGAGGCTTGTAAATAAGAAAATTCTGGACCGCTCGGGTCTTATTCTTGACATTTTTGCCACACGCGCAAAGACACGGGAAGCAAAAACACAGGTAGAGCTGGCGCAGCTTCAGTACATGCTTCCCAGGCTTACACGCGCCTGGACTCACTTATCGAAGCAGTATGGAGGTATTGGAACAAAGGGTCCCGGTGAAACGCAGATTGAGACTGACCGCCGTATGATCAGGACCCGCATCAGTATGCTGAAGGAAAAGCTGGAGAAAATTGAGTCTCAGCGTCAGACCAGGAGCGCAAACAGGAAAGATTTCTTCAGGGCGTCTCTTGTAGGTTATACCAACGCGGGCAAATCCACGCTTCTGAACCTTCTGACCAACGCAGGTGTACTGGCCGAAGACAAGCTTTTTGCGACGCTGGATTCAACGACGCGTTCCTTAAGGCTGGATAACGGGCAGACCATACTATTAAGCGATACAGTTGGGTTTATAAGGAAACTGCCTCATCACCTGGTGGCATCTTTTAAGAGCACATTAAATGAGGTAAGTGAAGCCGACGTCATACTGCACGTAATTGACGTATCTCATCCCTTCTTTGAGGATCATATTGAAGTAGTCGACCAGACATTAAAGGATCTGGGGGTTGACAAGAAGGCACAGATAAAGGTCTTCAACAAGGTGGATGCCCTGGAGGACAAAACCCGCATTGATTACATATTGCGCAAATACAGGAACGCGGTTTTTATTTCAGCCGAAAGAGGGATTAATATTAACGGGCTGAAGGATAAAATTAAGTCTGTCATTGAAGAGGAATTTAAGGAGGAGACAGTCGAACTGGAATTGGGCGATTCCAGGACGGTCGCAAAGATACATTCGCTTGCAGACGTCATCAGTGCGACTTACGATGAGGACAGGATATTGATTAAATACAGGGCAAATGATGCCTCATCCAATAAAATAAAAAGAATGCTGCATGAAAAAACAAATCATGGAAGTTGACGGAAATTCCCTGAGTCTGGATAAAATCGAATTCTTTCTCAGGGAAAATCCACTTGTCCGCCTTTCAAAAGAATCCGAAAAGAAGGTAAAAAGGGCAAGAGCCTTAATTGAAAAGTGGGTTGAAAATGAAGAAGTCATATATGGTGTTACGACCGGCTTCGGGGAATTTTCAAATGTTCGTATCTCAAAAGAGGATCTTGCACAGCTGCAGGAAAACCTCATCTTAAGCCATTCTGTAGGAACGGGAGAATACCTTCCCCCTTTCATAGTAAAAATAATGATGCTCTTAAGGGTAAACGCCCTTGCCAAAGGGCACTCCGGCATCAGGCTTTCGACCATCAATCTCTTAATGGATATGATGAATAACAACATCATTCCGGTTGTTCCCTCGCAGGGTTCCGTGGGTTCCTCGGGCGACCTGGTGCAGCTTTCGCATCTTGTGCTTGCTATGATAGGAAAAGGGAGAGTGCAGATAATTGAAGACGTGATGAGTGACGAGGCGAAAAGTGAGAAGATAATTCCGGCTTCAAAAGGGCTTAAGAAATTCGGTCTGGATCCTGTAAGGCTGGCCGCAAAGGAAGGCCTGGCGCTCATTAACGGCACGCAGATGATGACTTCATTTGCCTCCTACGTCTGCATTCAGGCAAAGAAATTGATCAAGACGGCAGACATCAGTGCGGCACTTACGCACGAGGCCTTAAGAGCAACGG
>JBLMYS010000387.1:0-3227 GCA_050258415.1 Acidobacteriota bacterium
TTTTCGCCTATTGTAAATGCGCCTGAAGTTGCAATCTTAGGAGTTTCCAGAGGTGCCTTTGAACAGGTATATAAGGATGGGAAGTTCGAGCCCAGAATGATGCTGCCTTTATCATTGTCCTACGACCACAGGATAATTGACGGTGCCGACGGAGCACGTTTCTTAAGGTGGGTTGTTGGCGCAATCGAGCAGCCATTCCTCATGGCGCTTGAAGGATAAGAGAAAAATAATATGTGCCCCGGTTGGGGCACATTTGTATATTTAATTGTGAGATTTAAAATGTTTGTACCGCGTTTAGCGGTTCCATATTTGTAGCCCAGGGTTCGCAGAACCCTGGGAAAGAAAATCATCCCACATTTCCAAACCACGTAGTGGTTTTATATCTGTTACAAGCACGTAAAAAATATAGAACCGCTGAACGCGGTTCGATATTGTTTTTGACCTGTTTTCTACAAATATACAACCACTAGCGTGGTTCTGAAGAAATGCTATTTAGATATACCCCATTTGGGAGCATCTCATAAATAGCCGAAATAAAAAATATTTTTTGCACTTAGAAATTTATGTTATAAATTTAACGTGAAAATTCATTAAAGTTTTAATTTTATTGGAGTTTAATTAGTATGGCAAATAAGACCCAGCTTGCAGTCCTCGGAGCCGGCCCGGGCGGCTACGCCGCAGCATTTCTGGCTGCCGACCTTGGTATGCAGGTTACACTGATCGATATGGAGAAAAATCCGGGCGGAGTATGCCTCTACCGCGGTTGCATTCCTTCAAAAGCGCTTCTGCACGTTTCAAAACTGATTAATGAAACAAAACATTCCGCTAACTGGGGAATTGAATACGACAGCCCCAGAATTAACCTGGATAAATTAAGAAGCTGGAAGGAAAGCGTCGTTGCAAAACTTACCGGCGGCTTGGGCGTTCTTTCAAAACAGAGGAAAGTAAACTATGTGCAGGGAAGGGCAACAATTCTTAACCCTACTACACTTGAAATAGAAAAGATGGAAGGCGGAAAAGAGGAACTGACGTTTGAAAAGCTCATTATCTGCACGGGATCGCGCCCAACACAGATACCTTCTTTAATGCTGGATTCCCCGCGAGTAATTGATTCAACAGGCGCTTTGGCCTTAAAAGACATACCAAAGAATATGCTCGTTGTTGGCGGAGGCTACATAGGCCTTGAGCTTGGTTCAGTCTATGCTTCGCTCGGCACAGAGGTCTCCGTTGTTGAAATGACGCCTGGACTCTTACCCGGAGCCGACCGCGACATGGTAAACATACTTGCCCGTTCGCTTCAGCCCGTGATGAAATCCATTATGCTGAGCACAAAAGTCGTGAAGATGGAAGACGTGGGTAATGGTGTTAAAGTTACATTTGAAGGCGAAAGCGTTCAGGAAAAGGAGCAGGTGTTTGAAAAAGTGCTTGTTTCGATTGGGCGCACGCCGAATTCAAAAGGCTTCGGACTTGAGAATACTAAAGTTGAAGTTGAGAGAGGCTTTATAAAAGTAAACTCACAGATGCAGACCGCAGAGCCCACAATTTATGCAATTGGAGATGTTGTAGGTAACCCGATGCTTGCCCACAAGGCTTCGCACGAGGGCAGAGTTGCAGTTGAAGTAATTGCAGGGCACAACGTTGAATTCCACCCGGCGGCAATTCCGGCAGTGATATTTACAGATCCCGAAGTCGCCTGGTGCGGACTTACTGAAACAGAGGCAAAGGAGAAGGGAATTGAGGTTAAGGTTGCCCGTTTCCCGTGGGCTGCCTCAGGAAGGGCTGTAACGCTTGACAGAACTGACGGGCAGACAAAGCTCCTCATAGATCCCAAAACAGAAAGGGTTTTAGGAGTAGCAATTGTAGGTCCCGGAGCTGGGGAAATGATAGCCGAGGGTGTCCTGGCAATTGAGATGGCCGCCCTGGCAAGAGACGTTGCCTTAAGCATTCATCCGCATCCGACATTATCGGAAACCGTAATGGAATCGGCCGAAGTTTTCTTCGGCACAAGCACCCATCTTTACCGTCCCAAACGGGGATAAAATTATTTTTCCCTAGGGTGCCATGACTCCCCTCATGGCACCTTTTAACTTTCTGATTTTCTTACCCTCGAACGGTTTATTGAACAAAAATTCACAACATTTCATTAATTCCACGCGGATATTTATTATTTCCCAATTATTTTGTTATCTTTGTAGTTGATTTTTTGGAAGACATTAATGTCGTAATTATAAATAGAGTAATTTTTCATCTTTAAAGGAAAATATAGTGTCGATAAAAAGTAAATTAATTGAACTCTTTAGCAAAAAGGAAAAAATCAGTACAGGCGGAGGTGAAAAAGCCTTACAGAAACAGGTGGCAATGGGGAAACTGCCCGCCCGTGAAAGACTGAAGGTGCTTCTGGATCCTAACAGCTTCCATGAAACCGACCTTTTTGTCCAGCACAATTGCGAAGATTTTGATATGGATAAGAAACAGCTTCCGGCTGACGGCGTTATTACAGGTATCGGTTCAATCCATAACCGCCCTGTAAGCGTTTTTGCACAGGACTTCACTGTTGCCGGAGGATCGCTTGGCCTCATGCATGCAAGAAAGATTACAAAGGTAATGGACCATGCGGTTAGAATGGGGATTCCTCTTATCGGTATCAACGACTCAGGCGGTGCGCGCATTCAGGAAGGCGTTAACTCTCTTGCAGGATATGGAGAGATATTCTACAGAAATACTCTGGCCTCCGGTATTGTACCTCAGATCTCTGTTATTTTAGGTCCCTGCGCCGGCGGTGCGGTTTATTCACCGGCTCTTACTGACTTTGTTTTTGTAGTGGACAAGATTTCCAAAATGTTTATTACAGGTCCTGAAGTAATTAAAACCGTGCTTGGAGAGGAAATCTCAATGGAAGACCTGGGCGGAGCACGCGTACAGACGGAAATTACGGGTAATGCTCACTTCTACTCTGAAAGCGAAATGGAATGCTTCGAGCAGATAAAGCGCCTTATGTCATACATCCCATGGAGCAACAGGGAAAAGGCTCCTGCCATTACACCAAAGCTCCCAAAGTCCCAGTTCGATGTTGAACGCATTATTCCTGCTGAAGCAACAAAGCCTTACGATATCCGCGACATTATTAAATTGATCTGCGACGATTCGGATTTCTTCGAAATACAGGAAAGATGGGCATCGAACATTGTAATTGGATTTGCAAGACTTAATGGTGAAACAGTTGGTAT
>JBLMYS010000388.1:0-9296 GCA_050258415.1 Acidobacteriota bacterium
ATGGATATAATTGCACCCGACCTGAGCACTCCGTTAAATGAAAATGGCGGCGGCATTGTTGAAGTAAACGCAGCCCCGGGCCTGAGAATGCATACAAGTCCCTCCGTCGGCAAAAAACGCAACGTGGCAAAGTATATTGTCGATATGCTCTATCCGCCGGGAGCTCCTTCAAGAATACCGATCATATCAATTACGGGCACAAATGGTAAGACGACCACAACGCGGCTAATTGCACATTTATTAAAAAATGCCGGACAGAAGGTAGGCTTTACAACAACCGATGGCATTTACATAGATGGTAACCTTGTTGAAAGGGGGGACGACACAGGCCCCATCTCGGCTAAAAAAGTCCTCAGCGATTCTTCGGTTGAAGTGGCCGTACTGGAGACCGCGCGCGGGGGCATTCTGCGCTCCGGACTTGGATTCGATAGCAGCAATATCGGCATTGTGTTAAATGTTACGGCAGACCACCTGGGACAAAAGGACATTTATACGCTTGAAGACATTGCTAAGGTCAAGGTGGTGGTTCCCATGAGCGTTTCAAAAGATGGATTCGTAATCCTGAACGCAGATGACTCTCTGGTTTATAATATGAGAAAAGATGTCGTGGGTAAAGTCTGCCTCTTCAGCATGAAAAAGGATAATCCGCACATATTAGAACATATTGCCCGGGGAAACATCGCCTGCATTGCAGAAAACGGCTACATAACGCTTGCACGGGGGGACCTGAGGCTGAGGGTGGAAAAAATTGAAAATATTCCCCTTACATTCTCTGGCAGGGCATCTTTTATGGTGCAGAACGTGCTTGCAGCAACTTTGGCCGCTTTTGTGCATGACGTGGACCTTAAAACGATAAAGAATGGACTTAATTCCTTCAAGCCTACTCCTGAAAACGTTCCCGGAAGGATGAACCTGATTGAAATGGGTAACTTTACAGTCCTTGTGGACTATGCCCACAACCCTTCGGGCTTTATGGGGCTTTATAAATTCTTCTGCCGATTCCCTCATCCTGTCAGAACCGGCATTTTCGGTGGCACTGGCGACAGGCGTGACGAGGACATTTTCCTGCTCGGGCGCATGGCATCACGAATGTTTACCAGGATTATAATTAAAGAGGATAAGGAACGCCGCGGCAGAAAGCCGGGCGAGATGACTAAACTCATCACTGACGGAATACACAGCAAAAAAGCCAATATGGAAATTCACAACATCCCACAAGAGGAAGAGGCAATTATTTACGGGCTCGATACAGCTTCGGAAAACGAGCTGATGGTGGTGCTGGTCGATGATGTTCAGGGAGTACTGAAACTCATTAACGAGAAAAAGAAAGAAATAGCGCTAAAACATGCAAGGAGGACTTCTCTGGTCATTCCGACAAAGTAAACCTGCAGGTGTGAATTTGATCTTGCAGGCAGTATAAAGGATAATGATATGCAGTACTACGCACTGGCAACAGACTATGATGGCACGCTTGCTAAAGACGGGCGTGTGGACGCTCCTACACTGGAAAGCCTTAAACGCTTCCGTGCCTCGGGGCGCAAGCTTATTTTGGTAACAGGACGTGAACTTGACGAGCTGATGGAAGTTTTTCCAGAGCACGAAATATTCGACCTGATTGTAGCTGAAAACGGGGCTCTGCTCTATAAGCCTTCGACAAGAGAGGAAAAGGCCATTGGCAAGGTTCCTCCCGAGCTTTTTGTAAGTGAGCTCAGGCGAAGGGGAATTGAACGCATGTCTGTCGGAAGGGTAATTGTAGCCACATGGAGGCCATATGAGACGACTGTGCTGGAAGTAATACGCGATCTGGGCCTGGAACTCCAGGTGATATTCAATAAGGACGCCGTTATGGTGCTTCCTACGGGAATCAATAAGGCCACGGGCCTTAAGGCAGGCCTTAAGGAACTGGGGCTTTCGCCTCACAACGTTGCGGCTATAGGAGACGCAGAAAATGATCATGCATTCTTAAGCCTCTGCCAGTGCTCGGCTTCAGTTGATAATGCGCTTCCTATGCTGAAGGAGACCAGCGACATAGTAATGAAATCAGGCCACGGCAGGGGCGTTAGTGAATTTATTGAGATGATCTTAAAAGACGACCTTAGTGAGATGGAATACCGCCTGAAGAAGAATAGAATTCCGATCGGCAAAGATGAAAAGGAAGAGGAAGTTTACGTACGTCCCACAGAAAGCCTTCTTCTTACCGGCACCTCCGGTGCCGGCAAGACTACCTTTGCCTCGGCATTTCTTGAAACGCTTGAAGAAATGGAATACCAGTACTGCATAATTGATCCCGAGGGGGACTATGAGGAGTTTGAGAACGCCGTAATTTTAGGGAGCCCCAAAAGGGAGCCTACAATTGATGAGATAGTGCATGTTCTGGAGCAGCCCGCGCAGAACTGTATAATAAGCCTCGTTGGCATCAGTGTTGAACACAGGCCGGAATTTTTTGAGAAACTTTTGCCCGCGCTTCTAAAGATACGATCTTCAACCGGAAGGCCGCACTGGATTGTAATTGATGAGATACACCATCTCCTGCCGGCCACCTGGGAGCCTTCGCAGCTTACAGTTCCGCGTGAACTTTCAGGCCTCATGATGATTACAATTCATCCGGAACATATTGCCCCGGAAGTCCTTTCAATTGTAAATGCAATAGTTGCCATAGGGCAGAATCCGGAGAAGACGATTAAGAAATTCAGCTCAACGCTTGGCGAAAATCCCCCGGCTCTTCCTGAAGAGACGCTTGAAGTGGGGCAGGCAATTGCCTGGTGGAGAAGTCCTTCAAGAGAGCCTTTTTTGTTTCACACATTTACCCCAAAAAAGGAAAGAAAACGTCATCACTTAAAGTATGCAGAGGGTGAACTGCCACCGGAAAGGAGCTTTTATTTCAAAGGGCCTGAGGGAAAACTTAACCTGAGGGCTCAGAACCTGATGATATTCCTTCAGATGGCCGATGGAGTGGACGACGAGACGTGGCTTTTCCACCTAAAGAATGGCGACTATTCCTACTGGTTTAGAAATATGATCAAGGATGAGGATCTTGCAGCTGAAGCCGGGGCAATTGAAAAGGAGAAAAATATTTCAGCCCGGGAAAGCCGCAGGCGCATAAGGTCAAAGATCCTTTCACGCTATACGGCTCCGGAATAATTATATCTTAAATAAGATATGGCGTCAGCATCTCCATAAATTCCCGTTCAAGCTCCCGGCCGCGGTCCTGGTTATACCATGTCTGCAGGTTTTCATAAATCTTTTCTTTTGGCATTCCTTCAGACTTAAGCCTTTGGAAGAGTTCCATTAAAGCCCTGGGGCGGGGTCCCCACGTGTATAGCTCATTCCACTTCCTGTCAAAACCAATGAGTTTTGGTATGCTCCTGGTGCCATTGGTGAGATACTGGTCAATTATGTCCAGGTTCTCATCTCTAAGCAAAATGGCAAGTTCTATTTTGGGCGAGGCGGCTGCAATCTTTGCTATATAGGGAAGTGTCTGCGCCGAATCACCGCACCAGTCCTCAGTAATGACAACCCACAGGTGTTCCTGAGGGAGGTTAGATATTATGCTTTTCATGTCTTCTGAAACTGAATATGTTTTTTCAATTCTCAGGCTTCTCTGCAGGTTGAGCCTGGAAAATTCAAATTTATGAAGTGCTTCTTCATCAAACAGTGTGGCATCGGAGGTAAGCACCTTTACTTTTGTGCGCTCCATGTACAACTGATAGGTAAGAGCCTTGTGAAGTCTGTTTTCAATTAATATATTACCATCCATTATCCGGATCCTGTATTTTGTTAATTTATAATATAATTATAATTTTATGTAAATTATAAAGCAAAAATAGTTTCTTCAATTAGTTAGTTCAAAATAGGGGAAAGAGGCTTAAATGAATATTGAATCCTTCAGGGAGTATTGCCTTAAAAAGAAGGGGGCAAGAGAGGATTATCCTTTTGGTGAGGAAACGCTTGTCTTTAAGGTGATGAATAAAATATTTGCACTTACTCCGCTTGAAAAGATCCCCTTAAGCGTTAACCTTAAGTGCGACCCTGAAAGGGCAATAGATCTAAGGGAAAGGTATGAAGCTGTACTGCCCGGATACCATATGAACAAGAAGAACTGGATTACTGTAGTTATGGATAACACCATTCCGGACAAGGTATTTAAGGAGCTGATAGATCATTCGTATGACCTGGTCGTGCAGGGACTCAAAAAATCGGATAAGCTTGCACTTGAAGCAATGAAATAAAAACTATTTCCTAAACTAATTACACGAAGCCATGAAAAGAACTCTTAATTTTTTTATACTTATCCTTATATCTGCAACTTCATTATTCAAAAGTATAATGGCACAGAACGAAAAAGAAATTACAATTGATGTACATGCAATAAACCTCCCGAAGGATTCTAAGGTTTATGTATCTGGCAGCCATGAACTCCTTGGCGCATGGAATCCCGGGAAGGTAGCTCTGGAGAAGAAGCCGGAGGGCATCTGGACGAAGACTTTTCGTTTCAGGGAAGGGGAAACTCTTGAGTTTAAGTTTACCCAGGGGAGCTGGGATAGTGAAGCCCTGAATCATGACGGCTCTGTTCCGGGTAATCATATAGTTACTGTAAAATCCGATACTGTTCTAAACTACGATGTTGAAAACTGGAAGAACGGTGAAACCCGCCCCGTGCACGGGCAGATTACAGGAACTCTTAAGTATCACAGGCAAATGCAGTGGGAAGGACTGGACGCCCGTGACGTAATAGTATGGCTTCCGCCAAGCTATGAAAAAGACACTCATAAGCGCTACCCGGTCCTTTACATGCACGACGGGCAAAATATAATTGACCCTAAAACCTCAAGTTTCGGCTTCGACTGGCAGGCAGATGAGGTTTCAGACAGCCTTATTAAGCATGGAAAGATGGAGGAGATAATAATTGTAGGTATAAATAATACGAAGGACAGAACCGCAGAATATTCATATACCGATAAAGGGCGCTCATATATGCGCTTTATCGTTGAAAAACTTAAGCCTATGATTGATAGCACATACCGCACGCTTCCCGACAGGAATAATACTGCTACAATGGGCTCTTCCATGGGCGGGCTCATTTCATTTATGCTTACCTGGGAGCACCCGGAGGTCTTTTCCAAAGCCGCCTGCCTTTCCCCGGCATTTAAGATACAGGAGCTCAATTACCTCCCCTATATTACCTCTTACAAGGGGCCCAAAAAAGAGCTCAGGATCTATATCGATAACGGGGGCGTCGGGCTGGAAAATAAGCTCCTTCCCGGAGTGGAGGAGACGGTCAGCGTTCTTAAAGATAAGGGATATAAAGAAGGGGACGACCTGATGGTTTATTATGATAAAAATGCCGAGCATAATGAACCTGCCTGGGCAAAAAGACTGCATATACCGTTGCAGTTCCTCTTCGGGACTAAAAAGGGGATATAAAAACTAAGTCATCACTTCCCGGAAAGAAAGCAATATGGAAATCTTAAATCAGACTGAAGTAAGGGTCTTAGGTTCACTAATTGAAAAGGAGTTTACTACTCCGGAATATTATCCTCTTACATTAAATGCTCTTGTTAATGCCTGCAACCAGAAGTCCAGCCGTGAGCCTGTTGTAAGCTACGACGAACAGGAGGTAAAAGAAGCCCTCAGTTTACTAAGGGAAAAGAGGCTTGTGCGTCTGGTTGAGGATTCAGGAAGGGCGGCCAAGTACAGGGAGACCTTCAAGCAAGAGTTGGGCCTTAGCCAGAAAGAGACGGCGGTCCTGTGCGTTCTTATGCTCAGAGGTGCCCAGACCGCGGGAGAAATAAAAGGGCGTACGGGAAGAATTTATAATTTCACAAGCCTGGAGGAAACCGAAGAGGCGCTTCAGGCTTTAATTGACCGCCCTGAAGGTTCACTGGTTACAAAGCTGGAACGCCAGGCAGGAATGAAAGAAAGGCGCTACAGCCACCTTTTAAGCGGGGCGCCAGAGACAATAGAAGTTTCCGGAGAAAAACAGGCTGCGGGGATGGAAGAAAGGGTAATGAAACTGGAACTGGAGACAGAAAATCTTAAGGCGGAAATTGAAGAATTAAAATCCGCCTTTGCGCAATTTAAGAAGCAGTTTGAATAAAGCAGTTGGATCTTTCATTTTTCCTGGTTTTCATCTGCTTTCTTTTCTCTGTATAGCCTTACGGTTCTTACTATTCCCACGCCGTTAATGGCAACAGCAGCAAAAAGAAGCACCCAGTTCATCTTACCTGTCTTGTAATAATTTATTACCACACTTACAATAATCAACGCCGAGGAGAGTATAAACATCCCCATAGACATTACCTGTTTTGATTTTGACCTTGGATCATTCATAAGATTCCTTCTGTGCTTCTACTTTCCAGTCCAATGGGGCAATTACAACAACAAACTCCCCTTTAATAACTTTTGTTTTCAGGTCACCAAGCAGTTCTGAGGGCCTGCCGCGCCAGGTTTCCTCAAATTTCTTTGTCAGCTCGCGTGTAACTACAACGTACCTTTCAGCCATATATTCATTTAACTCCTCCAGCAGTTTTTCTATCCTGTATGTCGATTCATAAAGGATAACAGTTCTGTCTTCCTCAGAGAGCTGTTTGAGCTTTTTCTGCCGCCCTTTTTTCTGAGGCAGGAATCCTTCAAAAATAAAGGAGTCGGTCGGAAGACCGCTTAAACTTAATGCCGTAACAAGGGCTGTTACGCCGGGCACGGCTTCAACTTTAATTCCTCTTTTTATTGCCGCAGAAACGAGTCTTACGCCGGGATCTGAAATGGCAGGAGTGCCTGCATCTGAAACGAGCGCGCAGGACTCACCCCTTTCAATCCTTTCCAGTGCGTAATTTAGCTTTGAGGATTCACTCTGTGCATTAAATGAAACGAGCTCTTTCCTTATTTCGTAATGGTTTAGAAGAACGGAGGTAACCCTCGTATCCTCGCAGAGGATAAAATCCACTTCCTTCAGAGTTTCTACGGCCCGGAAGGTAATGTCCTTCAGGTTGCCGATGGGGGTACTTACAATATAAAGTGCTGGTTCCATAAATCTGCTGTTTTGTGCCTCAAAAGGTGATGCTCATTTAAAATGATAACGGCTCCACTATGGAGCCGTCTCATGCAAGTAGTTTAGTTAGTGATTATAAATTCGCTTTCATTAAATATAATACTTTTTCGATTATTTTCAAACCCTCATTAATTTCCGCTCCCGTAATGGTCAGAGACGGCCTGAACCTGATCGAATGCAGGCCGCAGGGGAGAATGAGCAGTTTATGGAAATAGCATAAATTAAGGAATTCCTTCCTGAGTTCGACATTCGGGAAGTCGAAAGAGCACATGAGTCCAAGCCCCCTGACGTTAGATATGAGTTCCGGATAGTCTTCCTGCAGGTTGCGGAGCTTTTCGAGGAGCAGTTTACCCTCAAGTTCTGCATTTTCAATAAGGTTATCTTCCTCAATAATCTCCAGGTTTCTCTTTGAGCGGACCATATCGACCAGGTTGCCGCCCCAGGTTGAGTTTATACGGCTTGACTTGCGGAAGCAGTGTTCCTCGACGTCATCAATCCTGTCGGAGACCATGATGCCGCAGATCTGCATCTTCTTTCCAAAAGATACAATATCAGGATTAATGTAGTGCTCATGAGCCCACATTTTGCCAGTAAGTCCTATTCCTGTCTGCACCTCGTCATACATTAAGAGGATTTCGTTTTCATCCGCGATTTCCCTGAGTTTCTGGTGGAATTCTTTTCTAAAGAAATTATCGCCCCCTTCAGCCTGAACAGGTTCAATTATAATAACTGCTATATCGTCGGGATTGTTTTTAATTGCCGCGTAGATCTGGTTTATTGCCTCAGCTTCAAGCTCAATTACCTCATCCAGGTGTTCAGAAAGAGGGAATTTTATCTTCGGATTAATGATTCTGGGCCATTTGAATTTCGGGAAATAGAGGATCTTGTTAGGATCGGTATTTGTAAGGGACATGGTGTAGCCGCTTCTTCCATGGAAAGCCTCCCTGAAGTGGATTACCTGCTGTCCTTTTTCCTCTTTTATACCTTTTTCTAAATTTTTTCTTACTTTCCAGTCGAATGCCACTTTGAGGCCGTTTTCCACGGCAAGGCTCCCGCCGTCAATAAAGAAAAGGTACTTAAAATGTTCAGGCACGGCAACGCGGCTGAATGTGTCCACAAATTCCGCCATTTCCACCGTATAAAGGTCTGAGTTTGAGGGTTTGTTCAGCGAAGCAATATAGCCTATTTTCTCTCTGAATTCGGGGTTGTTTAACTTTGGATGATTAAGGCCAACCGGGGAGGAGGCAAAGAAACTGAAGAAATCGAGGTAAGCTTCGCCGGTTCTGGCGTCAACGAGGTGATTTCCGTAACTGCGGCTATGATCAAAGACCAGATCAAAACCATCTACGAGCATTTTCTTTCTCAGGACTTCGTGGACTGTTTCAGCGCTGATACCTTCAAATGAAAGATTTGTGTTTAAGATAGCTGTACTCATTTTTCTCTCCGCAAATAAAGTGACCAAAGGAATTGTTATTTAAAATAAATAATACCCGGACAAGGAAATTGGAGAGAAAAGTCTTAGAATACATTCTCAAAGCGTGAAACAAAATAGCTGCGCAGCTGCCTGAGGCCAGTGTGCTCAAAAAAATCTTTGTATTTTGTTTTCATGGGCTAAAGGGTTAATTGGGAAAATATTGAAATTAAAGTTAAAAATTTAATTTTGCATTTTCAATCATATTCGACGTGATCGGTTTTGAGAATTATTAGCCGGCAGAGCTGCCCAAAAAGAGTTCTGAAAAAGGATTAAAGCATCCTTATAACCCTTTATGGGGAAAATATATAGAGAAAATTGAAACTCATTGGCACAATGAATTGTTGAATAGATATAGAAAATATGTTACATTTTATTATACTATGGTGTATCTTAAGAAATGTGTATAATGTATTGAGAGGGAAGTACTCAGCGCAGGCCGGGATGTTTACTTATAATAGCTTATCAGTTCTCTGCGTCCGTAAAAATTATTATTTTATCTATTGCTAATTCGAAAAACCTTAACTAATTTTACACCATAAAATTCCGATAAAACAGATATAGGCATAACTATGTCTGGTGTTGTTTTATAAAAAATGGGTTTGCTTGTCCTGTGATATACGGCCAAAAAGTTAGCACTAAAGTATGTTAGCAAAAAAACAGTCGCTTCCGGATAAAGAAATTCAATAAATCAAGAACAATTAATCAATAAACAACTAATTCTTTAAATTAGGAGAAAGACGTGAAATCTTCGAAAGTTAAATCTGCCTTTTCAGG
>JBLMYS010000389.1:0-6731 GCA_050258415.1 Acidobacteriota bacterium
GGATCGAGCAGGACGGATTTTTCCGTGTGATTTTCAAAATTAATAAGAAAGACAAAGCGGCCATCTTTTATTTCAACAAAGCTTATATGGACTTCCCCGTCGTCAGTCTTTTGGCCAATTACCTCGCGGCCATAGTCCCACACAGGTTCGCCGTTAACGGGGGAGAGCCTGTATACGGCAGAGCTTGCGCAGTTAAACTGCAGGAATGAAATGAATACAATAAATACAATAGCTAAAGGTTTCAGTCTGCTGGTCATTTTTGCCTCAGATTATATATTTAATATGAAGAGGGCAAAATCCGTGCCCATTATATAAGATTAATAATTGGGGATTTTTATCATCCCGCGGGGGGAGATTGTACAAGGAAATGTACTTACGTTGTATACAGGAGCGGACATTTGGGGTCGGGAGGAGCATAAAGGCAGGGCCGAACGTGTCGCGGCTGCCGCGGCTCCGTGGGTTTGGGTTGGATCATTTTCCCCGGGGGTTCCCGCATCCGCCTGCGGCGGATTTGGTCACCCCTGGCTCCAAACAAAGCGCCCCCTCCGGGGCTTAATAATGTGGACATATATAGCTGGTCAAGAGAAGAAGGGAGCCCCCTTTTTGTCTTTGACTGCGGAATTATATAATTTATTCCATCACCTTTTACCGAATTATAAACCCGGACGTATGTACAAAAACCTCGTCATATATTATTTCAGCGGAACCGGCAACGCGCTTACGGCGGCAAGATGGATGGCATCAAAGGCGGAACTGAAGGGAATTAAAACCTCCCTCGTCTCAATTGACCGCTTTAAGAAGCCTTCCATCCCTTTTCATGACGGCAAAACACTCATCGGGTTCCTTTACCCTACACACGGCTTCAGCCTGCCATGGATAATGCTCAAATTTATGCTCAAATTCCCCCTTGCCCTTAAACAGGATGCTTTCCTTATGAATACCCGTGCGGGAATGAAAGCAGGAAAGTTCTTTACTCCCGGACTTAGCGGCATGGCGCAGCTGCTGGCAATGGCCGTCCTGAAAATAAAAGGATTTAACATAAAAGGACTCCTGCCGCTGGATATGCCGTCAAACTGGATATCAATTCATCCGGGACTGAATAAGAAAACGGTTGACTCAATTGTTGAACGCTGCCGGGGCGTAATTGATAGTTTCTCTGATAAGATACTCTTAGGCAAAAGGGTCTATAAGGGGCTCTGGTCGCTTCCCATAGATATCGCGATAATCCCCGTTGCCATAGGATATTCCCTTTTCGGGCGGTTTATACTTGCCAAATCATTTATCTCCTCATCCGACTGCGGTAACTGCAGATTGTGTGAGGAGGAATGCCCCACGGGAGCTCTTACAATCGTAGACAAACGCCCCTACTGGTCGTTTAAGTGCGAAAGCTGCATGAGGTGCATGAATATATGTCCAAAGAAATCCATTCAGACGGCGCATACGTTTGTTGTCCTGGCGTTTATCGTTTTATCCTTCATTCCTTACTCATTCTGGCTTACGGCAATAGCTTCGAAGTACCTCCTCGGGGCTTCGGGACTGGCATTTGATCTTTTATATAAGGCCGCCAGCTGGAGCTTCCAGATGCTTTTTATCTTTATAGCCTATCACGCGCTGCATTTTATAATAAAGAACAGAATGATCAGCGATTTTTTCACCTACACATCTCTTACACGTTACTGGCGGCGCTACCGTGCTCCCGGCATTAAAGCGTCCGATTTCAGGCAGAAGAAATGAGGATCTGGGGCTGGGTGGGAATGTCAAGCACAATTTTCTAAAAAGATTTCCGTGGGAATTTGAATCCCCTCTTTTGTTTATTTTTCAATATTCTTTAACTTTGCACTCGATGTATTGTTTTTTGTTGAACTACCCTTATAATTAAAGACTATTAAACTGGAGATCCCTTAAAATGCAGCTAAATTATGTTGACTGGCTGGTAATTGCCTTGTATTTCCTTTTCAACCTGGCTGTGGCTCTTTATCTCCGCAAAAGAGCTACTGCTAGCGTAAGCGACTTTTTTGTTTCGGGACGTAATGTCAGCTGGTGGCTGGCCGGTACTTCCATGGTCGCTACCACCTTTGCCGCCGATACCCCTCTTGTTGTAACAGGACTCGTTGCCCGCAACGGTATAGCGGGTAACTGGATCTGGTGGAGCATGGTTTTCAGCGGTATGCTGACAGTGTTTTTCTACGCAAAACTCTGGCGCCGCGCCGGGGTGTTGACTGACGTTGAATTTGCCGAAATCCGCTATAGCGGTAAACCCGCGGCATTCCTGCGCATCTTCCGCGCAATTTACCTTGGACTTCCGATTAACCTCATTATTATGGGCTGGGTTAACCTGGCTATAGTAAAAATCATGATGTCTGTGCTCGGCGTCTCAAAAATTGAAGCCCTCATCTTCGCAATTCTTATTATGTTCATTACGGCTTCAATTTCAACCCTTTCAGGACTCTGGGGCGTGCTCTGGACAGATATGTTCCAGTTCTTCCTGAAGATGAGCATGGTTATACTCCTTGCGGTTTATGCCGTTTCGGCTACAGGCGGCATGGGAACGCTTGTTACAAAACTGCATGAAATTGACCAGCACCGCGATCCCTCGAGCTCAATTCTCTCATTTGTGCCCGATCTGAACTCGACGTGGATGCCTCTGATAACGTTCTTTGTATTTATTGCCGTTAACTGGTGGGCAAGCTGGTACCCCGGTGCCGAGCCCGGCGGCGGCGGATACGTTGCACAGAGAATCTTCTGCGCCAAGAACGAGAAGCATTCACTCCTGGCAACTTTATGGTTTAACATCGCTCACTACGCTCTCAGGCCCTGGCCGTGGGTAATTGTAGCCCTTGTAGCGGTGGTACGCTATAACAACGATCCCGCTTTCCACGCGGATCCCGAATCGGGTTATATCAGAATTTTAATAAGCGACCTTCCCTCTTACTTCAGGGGACTTATGCTTGCAGCTTTCGCGGCGGCTTATATGTCTACCATAGGCACACAGCTTAACTGGGGCGCAAGCTACCTTGTAAATGACGTTTACAGAAGGTTCGTCCCTGAAAAGACCGAAAAGCACTACGTTAAATTCTCACAGGTTGTTACAATGGTTCTTATGATACTGTCGGCTGTTGTAACATTCTACATGGATTCAATTGCAAGCGCATGGCAGTTCCTTATGGCCCTTGGCGCCGGAACGGGACTTGTATACATTCTGCGCTGGTTCTGGTGGAGAATTAACGCATGGAGCGAAATTTCAGCCATGGCCTCAGCATTTGTTGTTTCACTTATTCTTCAGTTCGGTTTAGGTCTTACTGAAAGCAACCCGAAGGAATTTGCTTACATTCTTTTAATTACAACCGGTGTTACAACCGTTGTATGGCTGACGGTTACATTCCTGACAAAGCCCGAGCCGAGTGAAGTTCTTCTTTCATTCTACCGCAGGGTGCGTCCCAATGCAACCATGTGGGGACCTGTAGCAAAGCAGGCAACAGACATCGTTCCTCAGAAAGACGGACTGTTCAACCTCATGAACTGGATCAGCGGTGTAATTATGATTTACTGCACTCTTTTTGGAATGGGACGCCTTGTTCTGGGCGACACGCTTCTGGGTGTGGTACTGCTTTTAGGCGGCATTTTCTTTGGTGGTGTAATTTATTACAACATGAACAGAAAAGGCTGGGAAACCTTAAGCGCATAAGATATATTAAGATAAAAATAAAAAGGGATAGGCTGCATTGCGCGGCCTATCCCTTTTTTTATGCTATAAGTTACAGAAAATTCCGCTCGCCAGAGGCGCGCAAATGATGTCAGGAAATGGTTCCTGACATCACTCAGGAAATGGTTCCTGACATCATTTTGCGGTGCCAGGGTGCGATCCAAGGTGCGGCGCCAGGAACCACTTCCTGGCGCCATTCGGGCACCATTTTGACGCACATCCGTACACAATTCCAAGGGAAATTCCTTCCTCCTTCGGAGGAAGAATGATGTCAGGAAATGGTTCCTGACATCATTTTAATGGTTCATGACATCTTTTGGAAATTATTTATTTGGTGATGAGTGCCTGGTCTTCGGAGATACGGAATTTGGAGATCATTTCCTGAAGATTCATTGTAAGACGGTTTAAGCCTTCGGAGGCTCTCGCAATCTCCTGAATGCCTGAGGACGACTGACGTATCGAAGTGCTGATACCTTCAATATTTTTGCTCATCTCTTCACTTGTTGATGCCTGCTGCTCGCTTGCCTGCGCAAGCTGATTGATCAGATTGGCTCCCTTTTCTGTGCCTACTATGATCTCCTTCAGCGATTCTCCGGCCTTCTCAGCCAGGTGTTTACCCTTTTCAACTTCCGTTGTACCCTGCTTAATTGAAGAAACGGCAAGCTCCGTATCCTGCTGAATCTGCTTGATCATAAGCGCGATTTCCTTTGTAGCCTTCGTTGTGCGCTCGGCAAGCTTACGTACCTCGTCGGCCACAACCGCAAATCCGCGTCCCTGCTCGCCGGCACGGGCGGCCTCAATTGCGGCGTTAAGAGCAAGCAAGTTAGTCTGATCGGCAATATCGTCAATTACCTGTATAATTTCGCCGATCTGGCTGCTGCTGGTGCCAAGTTTTTCAACCGTTTCAGCGGCGCTTAAAACCACCTCGGCAATTTTATTCATTCCGTTTATGGTTTCAATTACAATCTGTCCGCCCTGACGGGCCATTTCACCATTTTCCGAAGCCGAGCCGGCGGCAACCCTGGAGTTTTCCGTGCTTTCAAGTATGGTTCTTGTCATTTCCTCAACGGCTCCGGCCACTTCAGCGGCCTGCATAGTCTGCTGGCTTGAATTTGCGGCCATTTCCTCAGTGCTCGACGATATATCGCCCGTTGCCAAAGCTGTTGCGCTTACGGCTTCAACAATATTTTCAAACATCTGCCTGATGCGCGAAAGCGCACGGTTAAATCCGTCATAAAGCCTTCCCACGTCGTCCTGCTTCTTAGCCGTAAGTGAAACCGTAAGGTCGCCTTCGGCAAGCTTTTCAATTGCCATGAGCATTTCGTTAGTGCTTTCGCTGAGATATTTACTTTGCTCGAGGGCTTCGGTCTTGGCTTTTTCAGCCTGCAGGGCCGCCTGTTCGGCTTCTTCTTTTTTCTGCCTGGATTCTTCCACCAGTTCGCGTATATTGCCAACCATTCCATTAAAAGCCCCGGCCAGATTTCCCACTTCGTTACGGCTGTCGATCTGAACCGAAACCGTATAGTCGCCCTTCGATACCTTCTGCGCGCCTTCGGCAAGCATTTTAATTGGCTTCGAGATATTACGGGCATAAAAGTAAGCGCTTCCAAGCGTTAGAAGTGTAATGAGGAGTATGGCAATATAGAAGTTATTTTCGATCTGAGAAACTTCCGCCTGAATATCCTTAATGAGCATGCCGTTAACCACAATCCAGCGCCATGGGCGGAAGAGCTCGAAGCAGTAGAGTTTTGAGATCATTTCGTTATTCTTCAGATAATAAAAGGTAGTAGAGCCGCCCCCTTTTTCCTCGCTGATGCTGCTCCAGATCTTCTGAGTATAGTTGCCCTTGTCGTCGTGGTCGTTGCCTACAAATTTCCCGACGTTAGCCGTATTGCGCGAAACGCGGCAGTATCCGTCGAGGTCGTTAACAAAGAGGTAGTCTTTTTCGTGAAATTTCATATTCTGTATCAGGTTAAAGGCGACGGCCTTCGCGCTGTCCTGAGTCATTGTGCCGTTATCAACCTTACTCTGCAGGTTTTCGAGCACCGAGCAGGTAACGTCGAGCACATTCTTAAGTCCCAGTTTCTTGTTTTCGTAGATATTGTCTTCTATTTTCGGGAGGAAATAGAATTCAAATGCTCCCCAGAGGCATACGGAAAATAAAACGCTGAAGCTAAGGATTTTAGAGAAGATTCCCCAATCACGGATTCTTTTGATTTTCATATAATTCCGCAAGATATGTTTAAAAAGTAATTTATTATCGAAAAACCGGACGCGATAATTTAAGGCTTTCATGCCTCATTTGCATATTAATCTAAAAAAAATCGATTTTTATTCGCCCGCGGGAGCTAAAAAATATAGTATTGAAATTAAAATAAAACGGATTAAGTTATTCTTAAGGGAGTAAATGTCTGGTTTTCGACGATTATATGATTATGTGAAGATTTGTTCAACAACCAAAAGGAGGAGTGAGAAAGATGAAAAAGTTATCAGTAATATTAGCTTTGATTGGAATGCTGTTCTTTATAGATGCGTGCTCAAGCACAAGGTCCACCACCGGTTCCGGCACATCGGGCACCGGCACTTCGACCACGGGCACAGGGACGACTGATAACACCGGGGCAACCGGATCCGCCAGGACCGGATCAACAGCATCCAGTGTGAACCAGGAGTTTGTTTCTGACGCCGCAAGCGGTGGAATGATGGAAGTTGAACTGGGCACAATGGCCGTTCAGAACGCCTCGAGCCAGGAAGTAAAGGATTTCGGGCGCAGGATGATTGATGATCACTCTAAGGTGAACGATGAACTCAAATCCATTGCCGCTAAGGAAAATATCCCCGTTCCCGGAGGACTCAAGAGTGAGAACCGCGATGACGTGGATAAGCTTTCCAAGCTTCAGGGCAGCGACTTTGACAAGCAGTATATGGATATGATGGTAAAGGATCATCAGAAAGATATAAAGGACTTTGAGGATATGGCACAGAATGCCCAAAGCCCCGAGTTAAAGCAATTTGCCCAGAAGACGCT
>JBLMYS010000390.1:0-22140 GCA_050258415.1 Acidobacteriota bacterium
TTAAGCTCCTTGCAGTCCGCTACCCCGAGGCCAAAAATATAAAGTTTGAATTTTCGGAAACCCCGGTCAGTGTCTATGAAGGGGAAGCTACCATAAATGCGGAACTTCAGATCCCGGCAAATCTAAAACCCGGCAGGTATCCGGTTAAACTCGTGCTTAATTACCAGTCATGCAATAATAGTACGTGCCTGCCGCCTTCCGAGGCCTTAAGCACAGTTACATTAAATGTTACTGAAGGCAGCCTGCAGGCTAAAACTTCAGATACATCTTCCGTCCAGACAGTGGAGACTACCCCTCCTTCTAACCCGGTTAGTGAAAAAGGGGCCTCCATTCAGCAGGGAAGCACCTCACAGCAGGAAGGCTCCCTTTCAGACAAACTAGCCTCCAGCGGCCTGTTCTTAAGCCTTATTATCGTATTTTTAGGCGGACTTGCCCTTAACCTTACCCCCTGCGTTTATCCTCTGGTTCCGATCACAATAGGTTATTTCGGAGGCCAGAGCGAGGGAAGTACAGGTAAGCTCTTCTCGCTCGGCATTCTCTATGTCCTTGGAATGGCTCTGACCTACTCTGTTATAGGCGTTGTAACAGCCTTAAGCGGCGCGGTTTTTGGAACTCTGATGCAGAACCCTCTGGTTGTCATTGCCGTTGCACTCGTCCTTTTTGCGCTTTCCTTAAGCATGTTCGGTGTATACGAGTTTAAGCTCCCTGATGCACTTGTTGCTAAGGCAGGGGGAGCCAAAGGAGGCTATTTCGGAGCATTTTTCATGGGTCTTACAATGGGTATCGTTGCAGCACCCTGCATCGGTCCATTTGTCTTAGGACTTGTAACCTTTGTTGGCGCTAAAGGTGACCCATATTACGGCTTTATGATGTTTTTCTTCCTGGCCCTGGGGCTTGGTTTCCCGTATCTCATCCTGGCCCTTTTCTCGGGTAAGATCAAAAGCCTTCCGAGGGCAGGAATGTGGATGGAAGCAGTTAAACATATCTTCGGCTTCATTCTGCTTGGAATGGCACTCTACTTTTTGGATCCGGTACTTCCTAAACCGGTAGCTAAATATGCTCTTCCGGTCTATATGATCGGTGCCGCAGTCTACCTCCTCATCTTCGACCGCTCGGCGGGCAGCGTAAAATGGATGAAATATTTTAAGACTGCGTTTTCTGTCTTGATTATTGCCGCGGCAGTTTATATGTTGCTCCCTGAAAAGAAAAGTGCTCCGGAATGGAAGTACTACTCTGAGGAAGCCTACTCCACATCCCTGAAGACGGGCAAACCCGTGATCATTGACTTTTTTGCTGACTGGTGCATCCCTTGCAAGGAATTGGATGGAATGACGTTTTCTAATTCCAGAGTGATTGATGAATCCAGAAGGTTCCATACCTATAAGGTTGATATGACTAAATCTCTTTCTGAGGAGACGGCAAATATCAGAAATAAATTCAAAATTGTCGGTATGCCTACTGTTCTTATCATAGATTCTCAGGGAAGGGAAGTCCAGAGAATTACAGGATTTGTCAATGCGGATGAGTTCTATAAAATTATCAGTAATGTCGACTAAATGGCTTAAAAACGAAACTTTTATGGCTTTACTGACGTTCAAAAAGTAAATAAGATATTTTGTATAAATATACAGTACAAATTGATAATAGAAAAAAGACTTCGTATTTTAGAACACTATTTAAAACAAATTAAGTGAGTAAAATGGCAAAAAAGAAAGAAGTTAAAAGTCTTTCCGAGGTTACGGTTAGATTTGCCGGCGATTCTGGTGACGGAATGCAGCTGACAGGAACACAATTCAGTGATACTACAGCTTTGTTTGGTAACGACTTAATCACTCTGCCCGATTATCCTGCAGAAATCCGCGCCCCTGCCGGTACTCTCTACGGCGTTAGCGGCTTTCAGCTCCATTTCTCCAGCAGCGATATTCATACTCCCGGCGACCATCCGGATGTTTTGGTGGCTATGAATCCTGCGGCTCTGAAGAAAAATCTCGTGGATCTTAAACCTGCGGCTACAATTATTGTAAATACAGATTCATTTGATGCCAAAAACCTGAAACTGGCTAACTATACTTCTAATCCATTGGAAGATGATTCCTTGCAGGGTTTTAACGTTATTCCTGTGCCAATTACCTCACTTACGGCCTCTGCCCTCGAAGGCAGCCCGCTTTCAAATAAGGAAGTTACCCGCTGCAAGAATTTCTTCGCCCTTGGAATGATGTACTGGCTCTACGGCAGACCGATTGAACAAACACTCTCCTGGATTGACCAGAAGTTCTCTAAAAAGCCCGAAATTGCCGATGCAAACACTAAGGCCCTTAAAGCCGGCTATTTCTATGGCGAAACTACAGAAGTATTTGCAACTTCTTACCACGTTGAACCTGCTCCGCTTCCTAAAGGAACATACAGGAATATCTCCGGTAATGAAGCTACTGCTTACGGCTTTGTAGCCGCTTCGGTTAAAACAGGATTGCCCTTGTTCTTAGGCTCTTATCCTATTACCCCGGCTACAGACATTTTACATGAGCTGAGTAAACATAAGAATTTTGGAATTAAAACTTTCCAGGCCGAAGACGAAATCGCGGGTATTACTTCTGCTATCGGCGCTTCATATGCCGGAAGCCTCGCCCTTACTACTACCAGCGGTCCGGGACTTGCCCTGAAAACTGAAGCCGTCGGACTTGCAGTTATGACCGAACTGCCTCTTGTTATTGTTGACGTTCAAAGAGGCGGCCCGAGTACCGGCCTGCCTACAAAGACCGAACAGGCCGACCTTATGCAGGCAATCTATGGCAGAAACGGTGAATCCCCGGTTCCCGTTATTGCTGCTGCTACACCCAGCGACTGCTTCTATATGGCTCTTGAAGCCTCCAGAATCGCTACAAAATATATGACCCCTGTAATACTTCTTACAGACGGCTACCTTGCTAACGGATCTGAACCATGGAAAATACCCCATGCAGACGAACTGCCCGACATTAAGGTTAACCAGTGGAAAAAGAAAGAAGGCTTTTATCCTTATACCAGGGATGAAAATCTTGCCAGACCTTGGGCTGTACCGGGAACACCGGGACTTGAACACAGAATCG
The DNA here is from genome assembly GCA_050258415.1 of Acidobacteriota bacterium. Classification (GTDB taxonomy): domain Bacteria; phylum Bacteroidota; class Ignavibacteria; order Ignavibacteriales; family SURF-24; genus JAAXKN01. Next base: position 3,087 of record JBLMYS010000390.1, read on the forward strand.
GCGGCCTCGAGAAATCCCATATCTATGGCAACGTCAGCTACGACCCGGATAACCACGACTTCATGATCCATATGAGGGCTCAGAAAGTTAAAAATATTGAAAATGATATCCCCGAATTGGAAGTTAAATTTGACCAGGAAGGCGACCTCCTGGTCCTGGGATGGGGCGGCACTTATGGAGCAATTACTGAAGCTGTTCTTAGAGCAAGACAAAAAGGACTCAAAGTTTCTCAGGCACACTTAAAATACCTTAATCCGTTCCCAAAAAATACAGCCGATGTGCTCAGGAGATTTAAGACCGTTCTTGTCCCTGAAATTAACCTCGGACAGCTGGCCAGAATCTTAAGAAGCGAATTCCTGGTGCCTGTAGTTACTTATAACAAAATGAGAGGTCTACCATTCAAGGCTTCGGAAATTGAAGCTGAAATAATGAATCTCCTTGGAGGAAAACAATAATGGCAAATAACATAGATTCAAACGAAACTAAACTTACTGCTAAAGACTTTGTAACCGACCAGGACGTCAGATGGTGCCCCGGATGCGGAGATTATTCTGTCCTTGCCCAGACTCAAAGAGTATTGCCCGACCTGGGACTGCCTAAGGAAAAAATCGTATGGATTTCCGGTATCGGATGCTCTAGCCGCTTCCCTTACTATATGAATACTTACGGCTTCCATACTATCCACGGCAGGGCTACTGCTATTGCTACTGGCGCTAAATTATCGCACCCCGACCTCTCAGTCTGGGTTGCAACCGGCGACGGCGACCTCCTTAGCATTGGCGGCAATCACTTTATTCATACTTGCAGAAAGAATATCGACCTGAAGATCCTGCTCTTTAATAACAGAATCTATGGCCTGACCAAGGGTCAGTATTCACCAACATCTGAAAAGGGAAAGGTAACCAAAAGCACTCCTTTCGGTAGCCTCGATTTTCCTTTTAACCCTGTTACTCTGGCCTTGGGTGCCGAGGCAAGCTTTGTTGCACGCTCTTTGGACCGCGACCCCAAGCATCTTCAGTTTGTTCTCAAAAGAGCAGCCGAACACAAAGGGACCGCATTTGTTGAAATTTACCAGAACTGCGTAATCTTTAATGACGGCGCTTTTGACCCTCAGACGAACAAAGAGACAAAAGACGAGAATGTTCTTTTCCTCGAGCACGGAAAACCGATGATCTTTGGAAAGAATAAGGATAAGGGAATTATCGTTGATGGTACAACCCCTAAGGTCGTTAGCCTTACAGACGGAAAGTATTCCGTTAACGACCTCCTGGTCCATAACGAATTCGACGAAAGCGTTGTGCTCGCTTACTTGCTGGGACAGATGTCGAATCACCCTGAATTCCCAACCCCGGTTGGTATCTTCAGGCAGGTCCATAAGTCTACTCTCCATGAAGATATGGAAAAACAGATCGAGACCGTTAAAGCTAAAAAAGGCGAAGGCGACCTGGAGAAATTCCTCTTCAGCGGCAGTACCTGGGAAGTTAAATAATTAGCTTTTAACCAGAGACCCTTTTTCAAAGGCGGAAGCAAACTTTAAGCTTCCGCCTTTTTCTTTTTATCTCAATTGTCCAAAATGCTTAATTTCATGAACATTACCCGGAAAATTCTTATCTTATAAAGAATGTCTTTTTCATCAATTTTTATTAATTCAAATACCCATATTATGATAGATTTCTCATACCTTGCTAAAATTATCAGGGAAAATAATACTTTCTTAATTACAACTCACGTAAATCCCGATGCCGATGCGATCGGTTCTGAAGTGGCTTTTTACCAGATCTTAAAAAAACTCGGTAAAACTGCTTTTATCGTTAACCATAGCGCTTTACCCTATAATCTTACGTTCCTGGACACAGATAACGTCATTCAGAAATATGACGCTGAAAAGCACGCCCGGCTCCTGGAAGACGTGGACATCCTGGCCGCCCTCGACTTGAATAACCCTAAAAGACTCGTCAGAATGGAAGAGGCTTTTGTAAATAGCTCGAGAATTAAAATCTGCATCGACCACCATATGAACCCTTCGGCATTCGTAAATCACCTTTTCTTTGATGCCGAATATTCATCAACAGGACAGATAATCTATGACCTGATAAAAGAGACGAAAATAGTAGAACTCGACTACGACCTGGCGCTCCCGATCTATGCCGCCATAATGACCGATACAGGAAGCTTCCGCTTCGATAGGACTACTCCGGCTATTCACATGATTGTTGCCCGGCTTCTTGAGGCGGGCGTAGACCCGAACTACGTCTATGACCAGATCTACGACCAGAGCCATTTCGGCAAAATTAAACTCCTCGGCGAATCGCTTTCTTCTATCCGTCTGGCTGCCGATAACCAGATTGCCTATATGGTAATTACCCGTGAGGCCTTAAACCGCTCTGGTGCACAGGAGGCTGAGGTCGACGGCTTTGTAAATTATTGCCTCTCAATCAGAGGCGTTAAAATCGGTATGCTTTTCTTTGAACTTAAAGACGGCATTAAGGTCAGCTTCCGCTCAAAAGGGAAGATACCTGTTAACCTCCTGGCAGAGGAATTCGGCGGCGGCGGCCACACTAATGCCTCTGGAATCCGCCTTGCCGGGGCAACACTTAATGACCACGTCCAGCAGATTGTTGAAGCTGCTGAAAAATACCTTGTTGTCGAACAGAAATAATAAAACGGTTTTTTGCTGAATTATTTTGAAATAACCAAAAGAGAGGCTAAATGCTTAATATCAAATTTAAGAATGAAGGAACTAAAACATCGCTCCTTAAGGATTCTCTTCTTATCCGCTTCCTGTTTGAAGATGAAAACCCTAAAAAGCAGCTGGGCACACTCGAAAACCTCTACGGAATAAATATCCCTGAGGTGCAGAGGAAAAACTTTCTTTCAGAAAAGGGAAGTGAAATTAAAATTTATAACCCTCAGGGGCTCCCTTCAATTCTTTTAATTCATAAGGTCAGGATAAAACAGGACTTTACAAACGATTACTTCAGAAATTATTTCGCGGGCCTCATAGCCTCCCTGCAGGATGAAGGCGTTTCAAACCTGCAGGTGGTTCTCCCTGAATTAAGCCCCGTAGGAAAATATTTCTCTGATGAAAGCTACTTCTATCAGACCTTTATCGAAGGTATCCTTTTCGGGAACTATAAGTTCGATAAGTATATGTCTGAAAAGGAAAACTCAAAAACAGTTACTGTATCCCTTTATGGAAACAAAAAAAGCCTCGATGATGCAATAGAAAATGGCCTGGCGCTTATGGACGGCGTTTATTTTGCCCGCGACCTGGCTAATGAACCTCCATCGGTCCTGACACCCGATGAACTTGCCCAAAGATCAAAAAAAGAACTCGAAAAACTGGGCGTTAAAGTAACTATCTACGAACTGAAGGATATCCAGAAAAGAAACCTTGGTGGAATCCTTGCCGTTGGACGCGGAAGCGATAACCCTCAGAGACTCATTGTCTTAAGCTACAAGCCCTCAAAAGCAAAAAAGAAAATTGCGCTCGTCGGAAAAGGCGTCACCTTCGATTCAGGCGGAATCTCCATTAAACCTTCTGCCGGAATGGGTGAAATGAAGGCAGATATGAGCGGCGCCGCGGCTGTTATCGGTACATTCATGTCGGCTGCAAAGGCTCAGCTTCCGGTTGAACTTATTGGCTTTGTCCCGGCTGTTGAAAATATGCCCTCAGGTAAAGCCGTTAAACCGGGAGATATAATTAAAACAGCCTCCGGAAAATCTATCGAGGTCGATAATACCGACGCCGAGGGAAGACTTATTCTGGCCGATGCACTTGAACTTGCTCAGGATGAAAAACCCGACGCAATAATCGACCTGGCTACTCTTACAGGTGCCTGTGTGGTGGCCTTGGGTGAATATACGGCGGGACTTTTTACACAGGACGACACGCTTTCAGAAAAACTTTATGCTGCCGGACTGAACTCCTTTGAAAGGGTCTGGCGCCTGCCTCTTTGGAATGAGTACAATAAGCTCATTAAAAGCGATGTCGCTGACGTTAAAAATGTCGGGGGCAAGTGGGGCGGCGCCATTACGGCGGCCAAGTTCCTGGAGAAATTTACAACGGGTAAGATTCCATGGGCCCACCTCGATATCGCGGGCCCTGCAATTCAGAATAACCTCAATAACTATACTCAGAAATATATGACCGGCTTCGGAGTTAGACTCCTGTTTGAATACCTCTCAAAACTTTAATCCATAAAAAAAAGGCGGGAGAACAATCCCGCCTTTTTTTTATTCTGCCTTAAGCACTCCTAGAATTTCAGCCCGAGCGAAATATACTGAACGTTATTCAGACGATGCATGTCTTGATACGCATAATCAATTACAACATTTGCAAAATCAAACATCCGGTAGTTCAACCCGAAACCGAATGTCAGTCCTTTTTCAGTATCCCTTTCAAATAGGGAATTATAACCTCCCCTTATGTAAAACGTTTCACTCCAGGCAAACTCCAGTCCGGTGTTTACATACTCGGTGTGATCGTTCGGATGAATTGCATCTGCGGCAAGCGTCAGCCTCGAGGACTCTGATTTAATTACATCGGTTGCAACCCCAAAGCGGAACAATAAGGGCAGATCGAAGGATTCCATCTCAACATTTGTATTAATCAGGTTGGCGTCACCCGAGCCCACAGGCTTGATGTTGAGTGCATCGCGCCCTTCAAGCTTCATTTTGGTCCCGAAATTTGAAATGCTGGCTGCAATGCGGAATTCGTTCAGTATCGGTATCCTGTAGAGTGTGCCCAGATCAACTGCAAAACCCTGCGCGTTCATATGCCAGATATTTTCACCTATATACTTCGCATTAAAACCTATTGAGAAATTATCCGTCAGGTTTCTTGCGTAGCTTAAGCCCACGGCAAGATTATTATACTTGAAGTATTCTCCCGTTCCTTCCGGCATCTCCGGAGTGGTAACCATCATTTCACTGGTCGTAAGCACGGAAACAAATGCTCCCACCGTCCCAAAACCCGGTACATTGGTTGCAAAAGCCGCGTTCTCCAGGTTGATGTCGGCAAACCACTTGACGTGATTAAACGAAGCCTCATTCGAGCTTATTCTGGAAAGCCCTGCCGGATTCCAGTACGCCGATGTGATGTCGTCGGAAGAAGCCGCAAAGGCTCCTCCCATTCCTGCGGCCCTAGAGCCTACTCCGATCTTTAGAAACTGCCCGACAGTTGTCCCGGTCTTCGTAATTGACTGCGGAAAGACTAAAGCCGGAGATATTATCATCATCAAAAATATTATTTTTATTAATTTCATTATAAAACTCCTGATTTTTCCTTCTTTAATTCATGACTACTTAATAAGGGCAAATTTTACCAGCTTTTCACCTATTCCCGGAGCTTCGATATGTGCTATATACAAACCGTATGCAACACCAAAACCGTCACGGTTTAACAGGTTCCAGAACTCACGCCCGTTCTGCAAATTGGAGTCATGAACAATTGTCCTGACCGGATCCCCGCTTAAAGTAAAAATGCGTATTGTACACTTGGTCGGAAGATTGTCAAAGTATATCCTCCTTTCGCCCCTGTTCTTATCAGGCAGCCTGTTTAAGGGTTCCAGTGCGTTATATCCGACATACGGATTTGGTACAACCCGTATATTGTCCAGTGAGGCGGCGGCCTTCTCATTGCTGATTTTGGCTGCAGCCGTCGTAAGAACAAAAACGTCTTTGGAAGTAAATGGACGCTTTGTAAAAATCCGCAGAACATCCCCGTCCGTCGGCATTATAGTCGCCTTTGAGGTGTCTTTCGGTAGCCTGAGCTTTATGTCCCAGGTCAGTGTGTCTTTCTGCGTCCCTTTTGAACCCGGCTTAAAGAAAACCAGATCTTCTCCTATATCCCACTTCTTGTTCTTTGTGCTGCTCTGTTCAATCAGCATCGCCATTACTGGCACAGGTACACCCGAAGTGATATCTTTTATGGAAAAGTTTATGGGAGTTTTAACCAGCTTGCCGCTTTCAAGCAGAAAAACTGAATCTATGTTTGAAGATGAAAAAGTAATTTCATAATCAGACGGATTCTTTACGTTCTTTCCATACGAATAAAGCCCGCTTGCAAAGGTCAGATTTGAATTCTTGCCGTTAAAACCCGATCTGCTGGAATCAACACTTACTTCTGTTACATCCTGAATCTTCAGGCTGATGCCGTCAAAAACTGGATTTGAGTCCTCCCCCTTAAAGGAAGTGCTCTGAAATATCGGGTAGTAATGGTAAGTTATATTAAAGCGTCCGCCGTCAGCCATCCTGCTGCTTTCCATCCTCTGAACGGCTCCGCGGCTGTAGTTAATTATGTAATCGGACCCTTCAGTGTAAACTGTTCCATTGTCATCTGTAATCTTGAGAGCCTCGTCTTTAACAAGATTCTTATTGCTCAGGTCCGTGAATTTCCCGTTTACTGCAACAAATGACTCGGTCACAGACTTTGAGCTGGATAAACTGTAATTCTTTGCCTTTGTCATCTTACCTGAAACAAGCATCGAATCGCTGAAACTCAGCTTGTACTCGTTGTCTTTAACCAGAAGGTCGTTATAAACGGAAAATGATATCTTTCCATTTCCCAGGCCGCTTGCATGCAGAAGATTGCTGCCGTTATTAACTTCAGGCATCATAAAACCCGAAGCCCTGGGACCAGGGATCACCTGGACCGTATTGGCATCAAACTTATACTGCGACGTTACAGGATCAAGCGTTATCTTCTTTGTGGTCTCCGAAGGGGGAATACCAAGTGAATCACCATGATCGTATGCAACAACCGCATAATAATATGTCTGCCCGTTTATTACATTGTTTGAGTCAACGAAACTGTGCACAAGTCCCGTATTGTCTCCCAGGAAGTAATGCACGCCGCGTCCTTGGTATGAAACCGGATGGAAGCCTTTCCAGTCATTGACCTCATCCCATCTTGCGTCATAACCCTGCAGGTCCTTTAATGGCTCGCTGAGGAACCCGGCCCCTTTGCCGTCAGATATGGTCTGTATATCTGTAAATGTAGGATCCGTACTCCTGTAGATGACGTACCCCTCAAAGTCGTTACCTGTAATCGGGTCATTGCTTTCCTCAGCCTTTGTATCCCAGTAAAGAGTGACTTTTTTGTCCCCGGGAACCGCGGTAACCTTTGGTAAGTCAGGCGGCTTGAAGAAGTTATAGTTCTTGTTGTAAATGTCCTGAACGGTTTCTGCCGTTGTAAGCAGGTCATTTAAGTTCTCGCCGAATAAAAGGGCCATCGAGATTCTCTTGGTCTCTCCTTTCTTCAGTGAAATGTATCCCGAGCCGTAGTTGAAAACGATGTCATTCTTGTTCGGAATAGGACTGAATGTTCCCGGAATTGAACGGGTCCACATTAGCTCATCGTCCTTAACGGCTCCGCCGTCTTTCCATATCCAGCTGTTGAAACTTGTAAGTCCTATCTGATCCACTTCATCAAGATCAGTCAGTTCAAAATTCGGTTCTCCCGGATGCAGGGGGTCAGGCGATCCGTCAGTAAGTCTCCAGCCTGAGGTAGGCTTACCGTCATTTTCTCCGTCATCACCGGTTCCGGGAATGCCGTCAACTCCTACGTCGTCTGTTTCAGCGTTCCAGTCGTGATCATTATCAATTTTATCATCCTGGCTTTCATCAACTATGCCGTCGCCATCGTTGTCAATTCCGTCTGTAGAATTTCCGGGGCTTTCGAGGAACTTGCACCCAAGATAACCCAGCTTTATACCCTGAGCGCCGATGCCGTCATTATCGTAGAAATAAACCATGCTCCTTGAATAAACAGGTATCTTGTCAACGTTGACCTCGTCGGTGCTGTAAGGGGGTACAAAAAATCCAAGATCGTCTTTATTATCAGCGGCATTGCCCAGGTCAGGATCTCCGTAAACACCGAAGAAGACGCTGTCCAGATCGTAATCGCTGACATTCGTAATTGTATAAACAAAGAAGATGGCGTTTTCTGCCAGAGAGTTGCTCCACTGGAAAGCCCTTCCGTCCATCTGAACTCCAAGCCCGCGGCGCTTTGGATCGTTCTTGAAAGGGAAGTAGGGGAACTCCGCATTGTCCCTGTCATCCATCGACCAGAAACACTCCAGATCGGCATTGTTTACTCCCTGAGTCAGATAACCCGGCCATACATACTTCCCTAAAGTGGAATTGTACCATTCTGTGGGCCAGCTGTCGGGCTTCCCGTCATGATTAAGATCATCACACGGGTTTGATGCCATGTAAGCCTGATTCGGATCAGCATAGCCCGGAAGAGGCTCCCACTGCCATAATGTGTCACCCTTTGGACTTACTTCCGGCAGGTTCCACGAGGGCCAGTCATTCAAACCATCTGAAATAATGTGAATCCTTTTCTGCGGATTTCTTGAATCCGGCACCGAGGCTCCTACTAGAGGCGAGAACTGGAAAATATAAGGCGAACCATGCCACACAAGCTCTGTGATCTCTCTTATGCCGCCGTAGCCTTCACCAATGCCACCGTAATTCGTTAAGCCTACCTTAATTTTATTGCCGTTCATCAGAAACGACTTACGGTCCCTGAAACCGGAAGACTTCCTGAGCCTTGAACCTGAATAGTCGTACTTCCCATTTGATTCTGAACCGTTTGCACCGGCATTGGATGGATGCTTGCTGATATAATCGTTTATCAGGTCCATTACTGCCTGATGCTCCAGACGGCGCTTATCTTCACGGCTGCTCTGGGCGAAATTTGTGCCGCTATAAACTGTTAATAGAAAAATTACTGCAATGAATAACTTAATATGAATCTTTCTTTTCATTATGAAAAATCTCCAATTAGAATTCTATCAAAATTTTACGGAAATACCCACTTTTACGTTCCTGGGAGCCAGGTAATAGTTGGGCCTTACAAAGTACTCATCTGCTGAATGCATGCCCGGAGTTCTTGCCGCTTTTTCGTTTGTATTCTGGGCTGAACCCATTTTTTCTTCAATCGAATATGTCGCCCTTCCGGTGTCATCGTAAACATACCTTTCGTTCAACGCGTCAAAGAGATTGTAAACCTTCAGGAAAAGCGTAAAAGTAAAGTCGAACACGTTGAATGACCTGTCGGCCAAAAGATCAACGCTCATCTGAGAGGGCTTCCTGTCACTGTTTGTAGGCAGATAAATCTTCCCTGAGACAATCTGCGGCGTGTAGGGAAGTCCTGTGCCTATCCTTCCGACCAGGGTGACGTTCCAGTCATTATGCCCGAAAAGCAGCGATCCGTTTAACGTGTGCGACTGGTCCCAGCTGAGCAGTACAGGTACTTTCTCAGACTGCCTGCCTGAGGAAAGATCCAGGAAGAATGCATCTGCACTGGTCTCGTTTCCTTCTGCTACCTGGAAAGTGTAATCCAGTGAGGCTCCGAAATACTCATCAATATTCCTTCTCTTATTTAATGAGAAGGTAATGCCTTTTATGCTACCGTAATCTTTGTTGACATACTTATTGTACGTCTCCTGTGTGCTTATCCTTATCTGCTGGAGCGCCAACAGGTCGCGGACGTCTTTATAGAAAGCCGTCAGGTTAAAAGCCAGATTTTCTGTCATCTGCTGCTGCAATCCGAATTCATATGTAACTGTCTTCTCCGGATTCAGATTCGCATTGCCGTATGTCGGAAAGCCTGATGAAAAACTGGTCTTGAAATTCGCATTGCTGTAGAGATACTGAAATGGAGGCATCTGGTAAAAATGCCCGTATGATAAATGTATAATGCCTTTGTCTGTGATAGGATACGAAATACCTATTCTGGGACTCAGCTGATACTTTGCCGGTGCGTCCTTAAGAAGACTGCTTTTGTCAACCTGCGGCGGCAGCTTTGGATCGTTCGGTGAGGGATGGAATGTATCAATCGAATACGGCGAACGTGAGGCAAAGTAATCATACCTGAGACCTACGTTCAGTATTATGCTCTCAAATTCCATCTTGTCCTGAATATATGAAGAGAACTCCAGAGGCTTTTTCGTGTAATAATCGTGCTTCGGAGTTGTCATGTCTGGAATCTCCGGCAGGGAGGATTCCCTGATGATTTCAAAATTCTCAAATTCCAGAACGTGACTCTTAAAATCAAGCCCGAACTTCATTTCGTGATTTTTATTCAGCTGACTCGTAAAGTCAAGCTTGGCACCATAACTCTTGCTCCTCTGGTAATACTGGTTGTTTAAGGTACCACCGGAGGCAAAAGTATAATTCATCGCAGGATCCAGCTTACTGCGCTTCTGGTATCTTGGATCAGCATGCAGGCTTTCTGTCCCCATACCGGGGTAATAATCCACCGCGTTCCCGCTGGCGTCAAGAAGTGGATAAACATACTGCTTAAAGTCATTCTGGTTATATGAACCCTTAAGAGTGTAGAATGTGCTGTTACTTACAGCGTGCCTTAATTCAACTGAATTCAATAAACCCCATTCGTAGTTGTGGTAATTCCCGTCGGGATCATACTTTAAGTCGTGATTGTACGACTGATAATCTGAATTTGAATAAACTAAATCATAGTTGATCTTAATTGTTGAAACCGGCCTGAAAGTAAGCTTGAATGTCGAACTGATGTCCTTGCTCGGGTTCATTGAAACAGCTTTCCCATCTCCGGTTGAAACGATTCTGATGTCTTCCGGATTCTGCGGATTTCTGTAAACGGAATCCTGTGGATTGTGCTCACGCACACCGTATAAATAACCCCTGTCGAAATTATACCTTCCCGATGCAAAGAAGGAAAGGTAATCTCCAAGAAATGGAATCGGACCGCTTAATGTCGCCTCGGAAACATTGCTGTTAAGCGGATTGACGTCTTTTATATTATAAAAAACATTGCTGTGTGTCGAGAGGTAATCACCCGTATAAAATGAAAGATACCCCTGGTACTTGCTTCCGCCTTCCTTGGTAATCGTGTTAACGATACCTGAAAGTGCGTTGCCGTATTCAGCGTTGAAAGTGCCGCTTACAACTGAAAGCTCCTGTATGGCGTTTGTGGAAATTTCTACAGTGCGGGAATTATCAAACGGGTTTGAAATTGATACGCCGTTTACAGCATAGGAAATTTCAGTCGAACGCCCCCCCCTGATGTGAAGCTCTCCTCCTGCGCCTTGTACAAATCCGGCCTGAAGAGAAAGTATCTGATTTACACTTTCAACCGGAAGACTTGAAATCTGCCCGGCATCTACTGAAGTCTGCGAAGAAGTCAAATCCTTCCTGATCAAAGGGGCTTCTGCCGTAATTACAACAGTGCTTAGTGTGGTGGCCGTGGAGGATATCTGAACGTCCAGCCTGGTGGTGAAATCTGCCGAAACTTTTACGTTTACAACCTGCCTTTTCTGATATCCAACTGCAGAGGCATAAATCGTATAGATCCCTGGCGGAATATTGTTAATTGTGTAAAAACCCTCTATGTCTGTAGCAGCTCCGAGAGTTGTTCCATCAATAATAACGTTTACTCCCACGAGAGCTTCACCTGATTCCTGGTCTGTTACTTTGCCGGCGATCTTTCCAGTGGTTCCGGCAAGCAAGGTGTGAGATAGAATTACTAAAAAAATTAAAACAATGGTCAGAAACTTTTTCTGCATTATAAAACCTCATATTGTCATAATTGGAAAAGAGATACTGCAAATACGTTCCACTCATAAAGTCTTAATGCGGCCTGCCAAAAGTCGAAAAGAATGAACACCTTAACTTTATCAAACTTCAAGAATATAATGAACTGTTCCTCTGGAATCCCGGGGATACGAAAAGAGGCTTTTGCCTTGCCGGCAAAAAAAAGCCGGGAGAACTAGCCCCCGGCTTCTGACTTAAAAAAAGATTACTTCATCAATAACATTTTCCTTGTTACAATCTGGTTGTTAAAGTTTAACTGATAAATATACGTGCCGCTTGTAAGCTTTGAAGCATTGAAGTCAACATTATAGTTTCCCGCGCTCATTTGCTGATTATTCAGTAAAGTTGCAACTTCCTGCCCGAGAATGTTAAATACCCTCAATGAGACAACTGCCTCGCCCGGCAATCCGAATTTAATGGTTGTCGATGGGTTGAACGGGTTAGGGAAGTTCTGTGCAAGGAAGAAGTTCTCCGGAATGCGCGAGCTTTCTTTTGCAACACCTGAAGGAGCCTGATATTTAAGTATTACAAGAGGAATATTCGGGTAATCAAGCGTACCTCTCGGATAACCTGAAGAATAAACGGCTTCATCAACTGAATCCTTATCAACGTCTCCCATGGCTACAATGTCCAGCTGCCCGGTATTCGGATGAATTAAAGAATCGATAACTGTAGGGATGTAGCTCTTGGGATCATCTGCTTTCCCGCCAGTATACTGCAGGCGTACTACAGCGTCAAATACCTTTGTAGCTGTTGTATTCCTGCTGCCGAAAACAAAATCAATTTTTCCGTCCTTATCCAGGTCACCCTTGGCGCCGCCGTTTAACCTCGTAACTCCGAGCTGTGAATAATCGGCAGCTACTGTGGCAACTAAAGTGTCATTCAGCTGCTTGCATACGTATGCCTTGCCGTCAGACCAGCCGCCAAAAACTATTTCCTTGGCACCGTCTTTATCAATGTCGGCAACCTGTGCGGTCTTGAAAGATCCGGTTGCTCCGCCTACAGTCGTCTGTTTGGCCACAAGTTTCCAGGTCTGTTTATCATATTTAACCGAAACAATGTTGCCCGCGCTGTCCCACAGGTAAAGAACGTTGTTAAGCCAGGCTATGTCATAGTATATGGCTGCCGGGAAATCAGTAAGACTCGATGCACCGCTTGCCTCAATGGTCCATTTTTCACTTCCATCGGCGTTATCAGGGATTTTGTCAACCGATAAAATACCAAAGCCGAGAGCCCCGGTTTTGCTGCTGCGGTCACAGAACATAAGCTCCGGTGTACCATCGCCATCATAGTCCTCAACAAACCATTTCATAGGCCTAATGTCGGCATTGTCCGTCGTTGCAATCTTAAACTTTGCATTCGGAGCTGAGCTGCCGAAAATATCAACGCCCATAGCCTCGCTGTTGTCACCTCTGGCTTCATAAACGAATACCCTGTCAGGATTCGGATGCTCTGCATCAACCCAGTTGGCCGGGGCAAATATTATCTCTCCCTTACCGTCTTTGTCAAGATCACCGTAGGTAAATGCCGGCCAGGTATTCTGCTTGATGTCGGGGATTTCAGCACTCCATACCATTTCCCACTTATTGTTATTAAGCTCATACTTGTAGATTCTTGGAGTTAACTGCGATGGGGGCTCATCAATAGCATTACTGTTGACGGCATAAATTTCGGGCTTTCCATCCTTATCCAGGTCCAGACCTGCAATAACTTCACCCCAGCCGCCTGCATCAAGGGGTTGGACTGAGAGTGTATCAAGCCTTCTGAATGTACCCGTGGTCTGGGCATTTAAGGAAATTGAAAGAAATGAAAGAATAAACAATAACAAGAAACAACGTTTCATATTCCGCCTCTCTGTTTATTGGTGATTGAACTCTATCTAAAGGGAACAATTTGCTAACAGATTAAAAGGGAACCCAAAACGTATCTTTGTGAATGGCAGCGTGTTTTTAAGCCTTGAAATCAAATCTTGGCATTGCTGACAGCAAGTTTAAAAAAAATTATCTTTAAATCAATAGGGCAATGGAAAAATGAGCAAAATAATCACTGGCTTGAATTCTCGCTTTTTTCCCTGAAAGCAATTATTTCTCCATCTTTCATCTCAAACACCTCATCGGCAAGCTTCATCAGATCAGGGTTGTGGGTTACAATTACGAGCGTTTTCTTAAACTTATCCCTCAGCTCAACAAACAGCCTGTTTATGGCTTCGCTGTTTACAGAATCAAGATTGCCCGTAGGCTCATCTGCAAAAATTACCTCGGGATCGTTTGCTAGCGCCCTGGCAACGGCTACCCTCTGCTGCTCGCCTCCGGAAAGCTCGGCTGGCTTGTGCTCCATCCTGTCACCCAGACCTACCTGCTTAAGAAGAAACTTTGCCTTGGCTAAGGCATCGCTAAGCGAGACGTTATTAATCATCAAAGGAATTGCCACGTTTTCTGAGGCCGTGAACTCCGGCAGTAAATGATGAAACTGAAATACAAAACCGGTATTCCTGTTCCTGAAGGTTGCCAGCTTTTCATCTGAAAACTTCAGTATGTCGTTCCCCTCAAAACTTACAACCCCAGTGTCCGGCCGGTCCAGACCGCTTATTATGTGAAGTAAAGTGCTCTTCCCGGCGCCTGAGGCACCCATGATAACAGTAATCTTGTTTTTCGAAATACCAATCGATATTCCTTTTAAGACCTCAAACTTCTTTTTGTCGAGACTTTCATAGGATTTATGAATGTTTTCTGTCTTTAGTATTATTTCGCTCATATTTTTTTTGTCTGGAGATAGTAAATTCAGAATATTATTAACTTATTCCCATTTAATGGCTTCCAAAGCCGGAACCTTAACGGCCCTTTTGGCAGGGTAGAGTGAAGCCAGAAACGACAAGAGCAACGCCATTACCGCAACGGCCAGAAAATCCCAAAGCCTCAGCTCAACAGGAAGCGCGTCAATTATGTATTTATTCGGATCCAGCGGATAAAACTTCAGCTTCATCTGCAGAAACACAATTCCCACACCAATTATGCTTCCTGCAATCGTACCTACTATACCGGTCAGCATCCCTTCAAACATGAAAATCCTCAGTATCGAACGATCCCGCGCACCCATTGACCTTAAAACACCTATGTCTTTGGTCTTCTCAATCACTGACATCGAAAGCGAACCAAGCACGTTAAATGTGGCAACCGTAATTATAAGGCTTACAATTATAAAAGCCGCCCAACGCTCAATCTGCATCATTGAATATAGATCCTTGTGAAGGTCATACCAGGTGTTTATCCTGAAGAGACTCCCGTCAAGCCTTTTCTCAAGCTCCCGCTTTACCTCCATGGAATTTTTTATGTCATCAAGCCTTATTTCATACCCCTGATAGCGGTCGCCTAAACCTAAAAGATCCTGTGCCGAATTAAGTGAAACAAATACTGAATACAGATCGTAATCGTTGTTGTTTGATTCAAAGATCCCTCTTATTATATATTTCTTAACCGACGGAACTGCAAGACTTGTTGCCGACTGGCTGATGGAATTAAACGATGTCAGATAAAGACTGTCGCCAACAAGGCTCTGTATCTTGTTTGCCAGGTTGAAGCCTATAATGATACCGTCTTTGTCACCCGCAGGACTTAAATCAAACCTCCCATACTCAACCTTCGACCTGACACCCCAGTTTTCATCTGCTCCTTTGGGGTATTCCATGCCCTTTACGTCAACAATACTCGTTAACTGGTTCTTAAGCGTAATTGCTTTTCCTGAAACAAAAGGGGAGTACTGTTTTATGTGCCCTGTCGTCTTAAGCACCTGTGCCACTTCAGGCATCCTGTCGTATGCTTCTTCATTGAGGGCTGTAATCCTGATGTGTGGATCAAAATTTACTAGAATTGAGGTCACCAGGCTACCGAATCCGTTAAATACAGATAAAACCACTATCAGCGCTGCAACGCCCAAAGTAATTCCAAGCACCGAGACAATTGAAATAATTGTAATGAAATTCAGCTTGTGCTTCGAACGCAAATACCTTTTTGCTATGAATATTTCGTATTTCATAATGTCCTAGTCAAACCTTAAAGCCGAAATCGGGTTTATTTTTGAAGCTATATAACTTGGCACCAGCGTCGAGAAAAAACAGAGCACAAAAGTTGCAAGGGAAACTAAAAGGTAATTGTGCCAGTCAATTAAAACAGGAGCCTTCGACATAAAATATACCGTCTCCGGAAGCGTCACAAGATCAAACCTGTCCTGCAGTAGGCTTAAAATATATGCCAGAATGTTGCCAAGCAAAATCCCTATAAGCGAAATGTAAATCCCCTGGTAAATAAAAATGGAAACTATCTGCCGCCCTCTGGCCCCAAGCGACTTCAGCGTCCCGATGGCATTCGAACGCTCAAGCACAATCATTAAAAGTGTCCCTACGATGTTAAATGCCGCAACAACTACAATCAGCACCAGCGCAATTGGAACCAGCCTCTTCTGCAGGTCTATCCATGTAAAAATATTCTGATAAATCTTAAATATGCTCCTTGCATAATAAGGATAACCAAGATAATGATTTAGGTTATTTGCTATGCTGTCTGCCTTTGATACATCGCTTAACTTAATGTCGTAGCCGTTAACGTTGTCATTCATGCCGAAGAGTTCCTGCGCAATGTGCATGTTTATGTAACAGAACTGATCGTCATATTCTGCAAGATTGCTTTCAAAAATTCCGGAAATGCGGAACTGCTTTATGCTCGGCGGATTCTCTGCCGAGGGTGCCGTTAGCTGCTTAAGCG
Organism: Acidobacteriota bacterium; assembly: GCA_050258415.1. Lineage (GTDB taxonomy): Bacteria > Bacteroidota > Ignavibacteria > Ignavibacteriales > SURF-24 > JAAXKN01. The sequence continues at coordinate 19,427 of JBLMYS010000390.1, forward strand.
TAAAAACCGTTACACGGTCACCTACACGCGCAAAAAGCTTGTCTGCAAGCTTACGCCCGATTACTACAGGCGCCAGCCCTGTGTCAGGAATGCCGATGTCAAACTTTCCCTCTACAATGTAATTCCTGATCTCTGTATTCGTGTAACCGGGAAGAATCCCTTTAAGTGTGATCCCTTCGGTATTATGCCTGTGCTTAATTATTGCAAGCCTGAGCGCAAAAGGGGAGATCCCCCTTGAATATGGCCTTAGCCTCCGTTCCAAAACCGGAAGAATTATATTGTAATCGGGAAGATTCCTGTTGCTGAATGAACTGATCTGAACGTGTGAATTAAGCTGGACTATCTTGTCCGAAATGGCTTTTTCAAATCCGTTTATTACTGTAAGAGCTATTATTAGCGTGGCTACACCAATGGCAATCCCCGCAATTGAGATGACCGAGATCAGAGAAATTAGCCTCGAATTCTTCTTGGACCCCGTAAACCTGTTCGCTATAAAAAAAGAAACTGACATTTATTGCTTGTAGCACCCCAGAGTGTCAAGTTGTGAAATTATTTTTACCAAACTAACCAAAAACAAAAATTATCAATAAATAAATATAATTCCAAAAATAATGAAAAAAATAATTGACTAATGATAAAAATAACCTTATTTTAGAACTCTCAATTGGAATTAATGTTGTTCTTGAAATACTGACTAATAAAACGGGGCGTAGCGTAGCCCGGTTCATCGCGCCTGCTTTGGGAGCAGGAGGTCGCAGGTTCGAATCCTGCCGCCCCGACACTGAAGAATAGTACTTGCAATACCCGGTTTGATTTGTAATGAAGATGAAACTAGTTGCAGAACTTAAACATGAGAATCTGATGCTTGTTGTGCTTGATTGATTCTTAATTTGTTCTTATGTTTAGTGTATGGAAAATTTGATTTAGAACTCATCTAAGTCCAACTCCAGAGATCAAAAACGGGAACTTTCTTTGGATGCGCCCGTAGCTCAATTGGATAGAGCATCAGCCTTCTAAGCTGAGGGTTAGTGGTTCGAGTCCACTCGGGCGTACTTCTAAATGGTGAGCGTAGCTCAGCTTGGTTAGAGCATCAGATTGTGGCTCTGAGGGTCGTGGGTTCGAGTCCCATCGCTCACCCGAAAAAATAAATTTTGTTTCGACGGCCTCATCGTCTAATGGTCAGGACCTCGCCCTTTCACGGCGGTAATAGGGGTTCGAATCCCCTTGAGGTCACAACAAGCCTTAAAAGAATTTCTTTTAAGGCTTTTGTGTTTTAAAGAGATCTTAGAAACAACAAAAAAAACCTCCTGAAAGCAATTCTGACATTCAGGAGGTTTTCTTGTATTAAATATTTTTTTAGATTATACTTTCTTCGGGGCAAGAAATTTGTTGTAGAGAAGAAGTCCCGCCATTGTAATAACCCCTATCATGGAAAATATCAGCCAGAGTATTCCGGGGCTATTAAGTTTGTCTACAAAGTGCACATAAAGACTTGCTCCCAGTATGCCGCCAATTCCGCTTCCCAGAACACCGTATAAAAATGAATATCCAAGGTAAAGGGCTTTCTTGTCCTCGGGGGCAATCAGACCCACATAGCTTAAGTACTTCGGATGCGCGGTCATTTCACCTATAGAAAAGATAATCATGCCTGCAATAAAGACCCATGCGTGCGTGGAAATTGAAAGTATGCCCATTCCTATGGTTCCAAGTCCAATGCCCGTTATCATTGTGGGAAGCGCTTTTGTATTCTTTACTATTCTAGAAATAAGGATCTGCAGAAGGATTATCGTTCCGGCATTTATTACCGTCACGTGCTCGGCATCAAATTTCCAGTTCGGGTTCTCGACAAAAAGACCCAGGAAAGAGTTAACCGCGTGGTTTACAGGCGTCATATCCACGTGCTCTTTTAAGTACCAGAGAACCGTATCGAACTGCTGGAAGTAGAGTATCCAGAATCCCGAGTAAATTACTATCATCAGTATAAACCTGAAATCCTTAAGCACAAGCAAAATTCCGCCCAGGACTTCCAGTATCGACTTGCCGCTCTTAGGCCTTTCGGGCTCCTTGTATACGAATATATTAAGAAGAAGAAGCCAGCCCGTTCCAACTGCCGCCATGAGGAAAATATAGCTCCATGAAATGCTTTTTAAGTAGGGGACAAGCACCAGTGGAAATATGAAAGCCCCGAGATTAATGGACCAGTAGTAAATTCCAAAGCCGAGCGTGGAATTACTCTCATTCGTGCTTCTTGCTATAGTTCCTGAAATGATGGGCTTAAACGTACCGGCTCCTAAAACCATCATGAGGAGGCTTAAAAAAATGAGGCCGTATGAGGTGACCAAGCTCGTAAAGAAATATCCCAGGCTCATTACAACAAAGGCAAACATGAGTGTAAGCCTGTAGCCGAACCGGTCGGCTATTGCGCCCGACAAAATCGGCAGGAAATACAGTAAAGGTGTAATTGTACTTTTTATTACTCCCACGCTTTCCTTCGAAAAGCCCAGCCCCCCTTCATTGGGGCTCAGCACCAGGTAAACCGAGAGAACCGACATAACGCCGTAATAGGAGCCCCTTTCGAAAAACTCCATGATTATTACAGTCCAGTAGTTTGAGGGAAATAAGGAGAATACTCCTTTCTTTTCCACTGTTTTTGCTTCTGCAATATTGGTTTCCATAAGCCTCTTTAAGTTTTTGCCTGCAAGATAATGATGACT
>JBLMYS010000391.1:0-5974 GCA_050258415.1 Acidobacteriota bacterium
TCTTAATTAAAACTGCAGGTTGCAGCGTTCTTTTTCTGAAGGTAAGCCTTTCAAGCCAGTCCAGCACCGCCTTGGCGTAGCTCTCCTCTTCAAACTTTTCAGGCTTAAAACGCTCCCCCTTAAAAAATGCGTTATAAATTTTCTGGTCGAGAAAAAAGAAATTCCTCCCCTGTTTTGCCTCATGCTGATGCACTATATAAGTTATAAATTCAGATGTCATAAACACCTCAGGCTCTTTGAGGAGAAAGGGAGCCTTTTCGGGATGGAGAGTGAAGTAGCAAGAACAGAGCTAATGCGCGAGATAAAAATTGCATCTGAATATTTTCCTCAGCTAAATACCGTTCTGAACAGCTCGGGAGAGGAACTGGGAATAATGACCTCTGAGGAGATTTTTGATTTTATAACAAAAACCTCAGATACATTACACCTGCTGGGGCTAAAGGTTGTTCTGCCGGAGAATATAAAGGACCTGGCCGAGCCAAAACTGATACTTACGGCAAATGACAAAGACCACAATGAATCATTAACATATTTTTCCTTAAAGGATCTGCTTGAATTTCAGTGGCAGGTGGCTATTGGGGATACGGTGATAACGGCTGAGGAGTTCAGGAAGATGGCTGAGGAATCGAAAGGGATTGTAAAGCTTAAGGACAGCTATTTTCTCTTAGATCCTGAAAGGGCCCGGGCAATTCTGGATGAAATTTCTGGTAAGCCGGAGGATTTTACGCCCAGGGATATACTGCAGACATTTCTAACGGGAGAGTTCCAGGGGAAAAAATTTATTCCCGGAGAGGCGGTATCAAAAAAGATTGAAGCGCTCCTAAGGCCTGAGGAGGTAACATATCCCGAAGGCCTTCATACAAAGCTCAGGCCGTACCAGAAGACGGGATTCCGCTGGCTTTACACGAATGTTGTAAAGGGATTCGGGTGCTGCCTGGCTGATGATATGGGTTTGGGGAAAACCGTTGAGGTGATTGCGCTCATGCTGAGGTTTAAGGAAGAAGGGAAGCTCACCTCCCCTGCCCTTGTTGTATGCCCTACGACGCTTGCTGGCAACTGGTATAAGGAGCTTTCAAGGTTCGCCCCGAAATTAAAGGTTTTTGTCTATCACGGTGCGCAAAGGAGGCTTACGCTAAAGAATGTGGACGTTGTAATTACAACATTCGGAACATTAAGGAGTGACGAGGAGAAATTCGGCAAGTACAGCTGGGCCTTCGGGATAATAGATGAGGCGCAGAACATCAAGAATCCCGATGCCGAGCAGACGAGGGCCGTAAAGTCGATAAGCGCAGTTAACCGTGTTGCCATGAGCGGCACCCCGGTTGAGAACAGGATGACAGAGCTCTGGAGCATTTTTGATTACATTAATAACGGATATTTAGGAACGCTCGGGAGCTTCAGGAAAAATTATTCCATGCCGATTGAAAAGTACAGGGATAAAGAGAAGATATCGAAGCTGAGGAGAATAACCTCCCCCTTTATTTTAAGGCGGCTTAAGACAGATGAGAAAATTATAAAAGACCTGCCGGATAAAATAGTTTTTGATGAATACTGTTATCTTACGAAGGATCAGACTGTGCTTTACGAACAGGTTGTAAAGTCGGCCATGGGTGAGCTGAAGCTGAATAAAGGGGCGGCAAGGAAAGGCGCGATATTTAAGCTTATTACGGAGCTTAAAGAGATCTGCAATCATCCTTCGCAGTTTAAGAAAGAGGAAGACTTCAGGAGTGAGCTCTCCGGGAAGTCGGAGAAAACGATTGGGCTTCTTCAGAAGATGCTCCATCAGGAGGAAAAGATACTGATATTCACGCAGTATAAGGAGATGGGGGATATACTGGAAGGGATGATAAGGCAGGAATTAAACGAGAAGACATTTTTCTTTCACGGCTCTTTAACAAGAAGCCAGAGGGATAAAATGGTAAGTGACTTCCAGGGAAATCCTGAAACAAAGATTATGGTAGTTTCCCTTAAAGCCGGGGGTACGGGGCTTAACCTTACGGCCGCGGCCAGGGTTATACATTACGACCTCTGGTGGAATCCTGCCGTGGAGACCCAGGCAACAGACCGTGTTTACCGCATCGGGCAGCACAGGAACGTTACAGTCCACCGTCTTATAACGCTTGGGACATTTGAAGAAAAGATTGACGACATGATAAAGCAGAAAAAAGAGCTCTCGGAATTGACTGTTTCAGTTGGAGAAAGCTGGATTACGGAGCTTCCGGAGCGTGAACTAAGGAAGATTTTCAGTCTCAGGTGATTTTACTTCCTAAGGTGATTTTACTTTTCGCATGAATTTCCTATCTTTGCCTGAAAGCAGGTAAAGCATGAAAATTTTAAGAATACATATATTGCTCCTTCTTATGTTAACAGGAGGTCTTCTGGCGCAGGACAGGCCTTCGGGTGAGTACGAGGTTTGTGTTGATTCTCTTTCAGGGCAGAAGACGTGGGTAAATATTCAGATAAATGATGACTACTCATACAGTCTGCAGGTAAGGTACCCGTCCGAGATAAAGACGGAGAGGGGGTGCTGGAACGTGGAGGGAGGCAAGGTAAGGCTTACTCCGGATAACAATTCAGATTATTATGATCTGCACAACAGTCTTCTTGACAGTCTGCTGCCCGGGAGGGTGCTGGAGGTGAAGGATGAGGGGCTTTTATGGAAGGGGCTGGATAAGGCGGGGGTGGTTTTGAAGAAGATACGGAAGTGTAACTGCTGAAAGTCAATTAAAAATTAAAAATTAAAAAGTAAGAACAGTCAGAAGCCGCGGCCAGCGGCTTGCTATTGATAGCCCGGTGGTGACAAGCTCCGAAGGAGCGCAGGAACCCCGGGAAACGGGCCCCCAAAAAAATCCCCAGAGGCGCCGCGGTCAGCCGCGCCATGTTTTTGGCGGATACGTGAATCCATCGGGAAAATCCCGGCATACCATATATTAGGACCCAATTTAATAAAATTTTACATTACGGAATTGGAATATGTCGCGGCTGCCGCGGCTCTATATGTTGGGGGATCCCCGTTCCCCAGGGTTCAGTCGTCCGCCTGCGGCGGTCTCCATCACCCTGGGCTATCAATACCATGCCGCTGGCCGCGGCATCTGGATACATTAAATCCTCAGATATACCCTTTTATTTTGTTTTTTTAGCGCCTCTTATGTACCTTTGTTTTTTATTTTTCAGGCAGGATTGAGGAAGTTTACATAGATATATATGCATTTAACGCAGGAACAGAAGAATATTGTTAATAGTCACGGTGATCTTAAAATCAACGCAGTTGCTGGTTCAGGAAAGACAACCACATTAATTGAATATGCCCGCAAAAGAGCCCAGAAATCGGAAAAGCTGCTCTATCTGGCTTTTAATTCCTCAGTAAAAAAATATGCGCGCGACCGTTTCGAATCGGAAGGTTTAAGAAATGTAAGGGTTGAAACCGCTCACTCCCTGGCTTTTGATTCCGTTGTTAAAAGAAGTAATTATACCTTGGGCAATAGCCTCGGTACAAGTCAGGTTAGGGATATTCTTTCACTTAAGACCAACAGCCGCGACAGGAATGCCGTTTATGTCCTTGCAAACCATATAAAGAAGTTCGTTTCTTATTACTGCAACAGCACAAAAGAGAAAGTGCAGGAGCTGGACTACAGTTCTGTTGTAAGCGACCCTGTGGCAAAGGCTTTTGTGCAGAGCTATTATGAGCAGATCGAGTACGGTACAAGGCTTCTTCTGACCAAAATGCTGAAGTCTGAGATGGATATAACGCACGACTTTTATCTCAAAATGTTCCAGCTTAAAAACCCACTTCTCAAATATGATTATATACTCTTTGATGAAGGGCAGGACGCATCGCCTGCAATGCTGGATGTTTTCTTAAAGCAGAATGCCGGAAAAGTTATTGTTGGCGACACTCACCAGCAGATCTACGGCTGGCGTTATGCAATTAACTCGCTGGAAAAAGTTGAAGGTTTTGATGAAATGTCGCTTGGCACCAGTTTCCGTCTGGATGAAGAGATGGCGCGTCTTGCTATGTCTGTGCTTAAGTGGAAAGAAAACATTGCTGATTATAAAGAAAACACAATAACGGGGCTGGGGCGCAGGAAGGAACTGAAGACGCGGGCCGTAATTGCCAGGACAAACCTGAGGCTTCTTGTAAAGGCAATAAGTCTTGTTACGGGTTTTAGCGGCGTGAATAAAATCTATTTTGAGGGGAACCTGAATTCCTACATTTTTGCGGGCGAAGGAGCCTCGCTCTACGATGTACTGAATCTTTCGGAGGGCAAGACCCACCTGGTGCGTGACGAACTGATTGGGCGCATGAAAGGAATTGAGGAGCTTAAGGAGTATGCCGGGCAGAGCGAAGAAGTTGAGCTTCTGATGTTAATTGATATTGTGGAAGAATATGGCAAAGAGCTCCCGCGCCTTATGAAACTTCTTAAAGAAAGGCATCTTCCGGACAGTGAGCGCCACAAGGCCGATATGATATTTTCAACCGTGCACCGCTGCAAGGGGATGGAATATGACGAGGTGACGCTTGAGAAGGATTTTATTTCCGAAGAGGCGATTAAGAAGGCTATAAGAAAAGAGGGGATAAAGAATATTGAATCTGCGGGGCTGGCCGAGGAAATAAACCTGCTTTATGTGGCAATTACGCGTACTAAGACAAGGCTTAAGATACCAGAGGAGCTTTTAAGCCCAGAGGAGCAGGAAGCGCTTCTTTCTTCGGAAAAACATTTCCTTATACCCGCGCGTGAGAATGCCGGGAGGTATTCATCAAACGTCAATAAAAGCATACTTTTTAAGAAACCGGCCTCTTCGAATGTAAGGTGGACGAGGGAAATGGACATGGAGCTCGAAAAAAGGGTGTCGAAGAGTGTCCCGATGAAATTTATTGCCGAACATTTCGGCGCAACGAAAAAAGCGGTAAGAAAACGCCTTGATGAACTGGACCTGTACAGCAAGTACGACCTGGATCCTGAGAGATACTAATGAGAATGCCCGGCAGGAAGTAAAAAAGCCTGTTAATTTGAAAATATGATGATCCGCAAAACTATTACTATCACTTAAATTACGGATATGAAGTTTGAAAACTGTCTCTTTTGGTAATAAAACTCTTCTTTTTAGACTACTTATAACAATATTTTTTATGCTGGCTGCCGGGAAGTTTTCCATGGCAGAGGAAAGGCTTGAGAGTGAAGGGGCAATTGTACTGCTTAAGTGTGCCGGGACTCCCCTTTCATCCTACAGCCAGTATTTTAATGCTTTTGCTTCTTTCGGATTTAAGATAAGGCCCATTGCGGTCTCAGACTTAAAGAATCTGAAGATGGATGAAGTCAAAGTGCTCATTATTCCATCTGAGGCGGCATTAAGCCTTACGGAAAGCGGCAGGAAGGAAGTTCTTAATTTCGTACAGAGCGGGATTAATGTTATAACTGAAACACGTTCTCCTTTAGCTGAAGCCCTGGGCCTCAGGTTTTCGGGTAAAAGTAAAAGCGTTAAGTTTGCGCGCGATTTAAGTCATCCTGAAGTTCAAATAAAATTCCGCAGCAGCCAACAGGCTGAGGAGTTTACGGGCAGTGATCTTAAAGTTTTCTCTGTTGAGCCTGAAAGCGGGATGCAGCTGGCTGTTGGAGGAAACTTAGGGAAAGGGAAATTCATATATCTTGCCTTTCCTTTGGATAAGCCGGCTTCATTCGGATATGAAAGGTTCCCCTACTTCCACGAATATTTCCTCGGATTTTTTAATTACAAACCTTTTATAAGGGATAACCGTCTTGTGTCCTACGTGGATTACGGGTTTCATGACCAGGAAGACCCCAGGGTAGCTGCCGCAAGGTTAAAAGATTACGGGATCGGAGAGGTTCATTTAAGCGGCTGGTATACTTTGGACAGGTGCGGGGATTATTTCGAAAATTTTATCAGTGAATGCCATAAAAACGGAATACTTGTTTATCTCTGGCTGGAGCTTCCGATGGTAAGTGAAGAGTTC
>JBLMYS010000392.1:0-6038 GCA_050258415.1 Acidobacteriota bacterium
TGGAACCATATTTCCGGAAACAAAATTGTTGCCGGCGACAAGTTAAAGATCAACAGCAGCAAAAAAGGCACAAAACTTACTTCGGACAAGAAGGCTTCAACGAAAAAAGAGTTAGCTGAAACAAAAGTTACTTCTGAGAAGAAGAAGTTGAGCAAGAAAGAACTGGCTGAAACCAATAAGACAAAAGGGAATAAATCTCAAACCCACAAGGTAAAGAAGGGAGAGACTTTATACACCATAGCCCAGAAATATGATATGGATGTTCAGGATCTGAAAAAGCTGAATAAAATTAAGGGAAATAAACTTTCTGTAGGGCAGAAATTAAAGGTTGATGACTAGTTTTATTGATATTTTGTTCTTATTTTTAAAGTACATTTTGAACTAACACGAAAGCCGAACGTTAGGGGTGTCGCGGAAGAATAATTCCCGCGGCTGAGATTATACCCTGAAACCTGATCTGGATCATACCAGCGTAGGGAAACGACTAAAGATATAAGAATGATTGTTACTTTTAGCCGTTTTCAAGAAAACGGCTTTCTTTTTTTTTAAAAGGAGAAAGGAAAATGAAGTATATAATTATTCTTTTTTTATTTTTAAACGGGGCTATCTGGCCCCAGGCCTTAAATGGCAGGGTGGTGGATTCCGAGACAAAGAAGCCTCTCGTCTCGGCAAGCGTATCAGTTGAAGGCACAGACCTTAAGACCACAACTGATGATAAGGGAACATTTACAATCCCGGGCAGCTATCCGGCAGAAAGTAACCTGGTCATCAGTTACATAGGCTATACGACAAAGCGCGTTAGTATTGATCCGAATCCGAAGGAGGGGTCTATTACTGTCACTCTGGAGCCGCAGATCATCTCTTCACAGACAATTCTTGTTACTGGAAGCATAGGAAAAGAGGGCATTACGCCACTCGCATTTTCAAAAGTGAGCAGGAGTAAGATTGAAGAAAAGTATATGGAGCAGGATGTTCCGGAGTTCCTTTCATCCCTCCCTTCGACTACCTTTTATTCTGAATCGGGCAATAGCATAGGATATAATTACCTGAGCATTAGGGGTTTTGACCAGAGGAGGATCTCGGTGTCCATAAACGGTGTGCCGCAGAACGATCCTGAAGACCATAACGTCTACTGGCTCGATTTTCCCGACATTCTTTCAAACTCTGAACTCGTCCAGGTGCAAAGGGGGGCAGGCTCGGGCATTATAGGATACCCCTCTATAGGAGGATCGATTAACATCATTACCTCATCTTTCAGCAACAAGGCCAATTTCGAGTTTGGAGCCTTTACGGGAAGTTTTAATACAAGAAAGTACTCTGCAAGCTTCTCTAGCGGGCTAATAGACAACACATATTCCATACATACGATGCTATCAAAGACGCTCTCTTCGGGCTACAGGAACTCTGCCTGGAGCAATTTTAACGCCTACTACGTCTCGGCTGTGCGCTATGATAAAAACCTGACAACACAGGTTAACTTTTACGGCGGACCGATTTCAGACGGTCTTGCCTATACGGGGCTTCCTAAGTTTACAGTTAAGGACAGGAATCTAAGGCGCATGAACTACTCCTACTGGGAGGCCTCAGACGGAAAGTTTACTTATACCTTAGAGCGCCGTCCTGATGAGATTGAAAACTTTTCGCAGCCTCATTTTGAACTCTTAAATGAGTATAACATAAATGACCATATTTCATTTAACTCGGCTTTATTTATGGTCTTGGGTAACGGATTTTTTGACTATGACGCCTCCTGGGCCGATACATCATACTTCAGGCTTACACGTGAAAACGGCTTTAACGCCTCTTCAAACCCGCAGAACGCGCTCATACGTGCTCAGGTGGAAAACAGGCAGTATGGCTGGATACCCCGACTGAGAATAGACCATGGCACAGGGGAGCTCGTTCTGGGAGCCGAGTTCCGTCAGCACAGCTCACTTCACTGGGGAGCCATAAACTATGCCGATAACCTTCCTTTGGGGGTAGACAAAAACTACAGGTATTACCAGTACCGCGGCGGAAAAGATATTTATAACGTGTTTGCGCATGAAAGCTATAACGTTTCTCCACGGATTAACATTCTGGCAGAGCTTCAGCTTGCTTATTTCAGGTACAGACTTTATAATGAAAAATACCTTGGAACAGACTTTAAGGTTCAGGACGTTTTCTTAAATCCCCGTTTGGGCTTCAATTATAAGTTAAGCCCTGAAGAGAACATTTATCTGACTGCAGCCCGTGTAAATCGTGAACCGAGGCTGGTCAACTACTACGATGCCGCCGAATCGAGTGGAGGATCAGAACCGCAGTTTGCAAGGACCTCTACGGGAGCCTATGATTTTTCCAACCCTCTAGTAAGGCCTGAAACCATGAACGACCTGGAAGCCGGGACCTCATATATGGGGAAATGGTATTCTTTTGGTGTTAACGTCTTTTATATGCTCTTTAGCGATGAGATCGTAAAACAAGGGCAGGTGGACCGATTCGGGCAGCCCATTACGGGAAATATGGATAAAACCGTTCACTCGGGAGTTGAGCTAAACGGAGTCGTTAAACTTAATGAGAACTTTGAATTTGCTTTAACCGGAACCTATAGTAAAAATCATATATTAAGCGGAAAGTCCTTTATAACCTATACAGACCCTCTTACGGGTGAAGATGCCGTAGGCTCACTTAAACTGGATGGCAACAGGATCAGCGGATTTCCGGACGTACTTCTCAACGGCTCCATTAAGTTTAGCTTCGGGGGCCTGACCTCAGTATTAACCGGCAGATACGTCGGGAAATATTATTCTGACAATTACGACAAGAACCTGAAGACTTACCTTGCAGCCTATCCGGGCTTTAACTCCTATAGCGATAACGTGGTTGACCCTTATTTCGCAGCCGACATGTTTATGAGCTATGAAGTTAAGCTGCCTGAGGTATCGAATACATTAAAAGTTTCGGCCAGGGTAATTAATATCTTCGACACGCTTTACGCTTCCTACGCCATCGGAGGCGAGTTCTTCCCGGCTGCAGAACGCAACTTTATCGTAGGATTACAGCTGGGTTTATAGTAAATTAAATGCTATTTAGGCAAAAAATGAAAAAATGCGTTATAATTGCAAACGGTAAGGCCCCAAAGAAAAGCATATTCCCGTTCTTAAAAGGGAAAGGGTATTCCACCATTATCTGTGCTGACGGGGGGGCCAACAGCGCAAAAAGGCTTAATATAATTCCTGACTTCATAATCGGGGACCTGGATTCCATACACCCCGACACCTTGAAGTTTTATGAGTCGAAGGCTGTAATTAAAAGGGTCAGAAGGCAGGATGACACAGATGTGGAAAAATGCCTGAAGTTTGCAATTAAGAATGGATATAGTGAATGTGTCCTGACGGGCGTAATTGGCGACCGTCTGGACCATTCATTCAGCAATCTGGGTATTGTCCTGAGGTATTCAAAGCTGATTAAACTAAAGGTTATTAGCGATAGGTCGTTTCTTACGGTTCACAAAGGGAGCTTCTGCTTAAAGGCAATTCCGGGCGAGACAATTTCAATTTACGCCTTCGACAGGAAGACAAAATTAAGTTCAAATGGACTTAAGTATGAGCTCCAAAATGACACGCTGCCATACGGCCTGAGGGAAAGTACGAGCAACGAGGCTATTTCTAAAGAGGTACACCTGAAGGTAACAGGAGGGCTTATTTTTATTATACGTGATTTTAACCTGGTAAAGAAGCATGATCTCTTTTAGCCTTTGGGACATAGCGATAATAGTGGCGTTTTTCCTGATAGTTTTAATTATAGGATTTCTGCCTGAGAAAAAGGAAACAGAAACTGCCGAGGGATACCTTTTGTCCGGTAGAAAGGTCGGGCTATTCCTTTTTATACTTACAAACGTTTCAACCTGGTACGGCGGGATCTTAGGCGTAGGGGAGTTTACATACAGGTACGGCATATCAAGCTGGTTTACACAGGGGCTGCCTTATTATATCTTTGCTTTTTTGTTTGCCCTGTTCTTTGCAAAGAAGATAAGAAGCGCTTCTTTGTTTACCATTCCCGACAAGCTTAGAAATACCTATGGTAATAAGGCAGCGCTCGCGAGTGCCGTGCTCCTGTTTATACTGGTTTCACCGGCTCCATATCTTCTTATGATTGGGAGCCTTATAAACATGATTTTCAAGATCAATATTTTCTGGAGCCTTGTTCTTGCAACTCTTCTTTCTGCGGCCTACCTGCTTAAAGGAGGCTACCGCTCGGATCTTTTGACAGATGCATTTGAGTTCTTTGTCATGTTTGCTGGCTTTATTGTCATAATGGTTATTGCATATACAAGACTTGGAGACTTTTCATATCTGAAGGCAAATCTGCCCGCGGAGCACTTAAGCTTGAGCGGGGGAGCATCTTACACGTATATACTTGTCTGGTTTTTAATCGCCCTGTGGACCTTTACGGACCCGGGTTTTCACCAGAGGTGTTATGCTGCAAAAAACGGAGACGTGGCGGTTAAAGGAATAATTATTTCAATTTTTTTCTGGGCGCTTTTTGACTTTCTAACAACATTTACCGGGTTATACTCAAGGGCAGTTCTGCCCGGCCTTAAGACGCCCGTAATGTCTTTTCCTATGCTGGCCGAACGCCTCTTAGGTCCCGGCTTAAAGGGATTATTTTATTCAGCCATGTTTGCCACAATTCTATCCACCTCAAACAGTTTTTTCTTTTTAAGCGGAACCACTTTTGGGCGCGACTTTCTTTTTGCACAGAAGAAGAATAAGGATGAAAAATTCCTGAAAAGGTACACAGTTACTGGCCTCATTGTCTCGGGTGCAATTTCAATTCTCTTGGCTTACTTTATCCCATCTGTAATAGACTTATGGTATACGATTGGTACAATCTGTATACCCGGCATAATAATTCCGGTAATATCAGCATATTACCCAAGGCTCAGGATCAGTTCAGGTTTTGCGCTTACGGAAATAGTCTTCTCCCCGGTATTAAGCCTTTTATGGTACATTTTAAGGGCTGAATTTTCAGATATTCCGGTATTAAATGAAACAGAGCCTATGATAATAGGACTTTTCTTTGCGGCACTTATCCACTCATTGGGTGTCATTTATGCACATAAGGCAGTAAAAAATGAAGACCTGCAAGCAGAGAATTTTCAATAATCATCCCTTTTTTTTCCCGGTTTGTGCTTTAAGGTAGAAGTTTATTATTTTTTTAGGTAAGTTTAAGTCCAACATTAATTTACTTACGACATACAGTTCTCAATTATTTCCCTGGGATCATTTCATTTTATATTAGTAAAAGAATGCGCCAAAATTGTGTATTCTTCAGGAGAACTCTTTTGGGGAGTCAAACTGTTCGATAATATTTGATTGTATAACAAAATAGATAGAAATTCACATGAGCAACAAGAAGAAAGTAAAATACATCTTTGTAACCGGAGGTGTAGTATCATCACTTGGAAAAGGAATTACAGCTTCATCTCTGGGCCTTCTCTTAAAGCAAAGGGGATTTAGTGTAACGGTACAGAAATTCGATCCATACATCAACGTGGATCCGGGCACAATGAATCCCTTCCAGCACGGGGAGGTTTATGTAACAGATGATGGCGCTGAAACGGATCTGGACCTGGGGCATTATGAGCGTTTTCTTGACGTGAGCATGAGCCGTCACAATAACACCACGACAGGGCAGGTCTATTTTGATGTAATTACAAAGGAAAGACGTGGCGATTACCTGGGTGCAACGGTACAGGTTATTCCCCACATTACAGATGAAATAAAAAGCAGGATGCGCCGCCTTGGGGAGACGGGTGAATATGACATTATAATAACAGAGATCGGCGGCACGGTTGGTGATATTGAAAGCCTTCCATTTATTGAAGCCATGAGGCAGCTGATGATGGAAGTCGGGCGGAAGAATGCAATAAGCATTCACGTGACGCTTGTTCCATATATAGCCTCGGCAGGCGAGGTAAAGACAAAGCCTACGCAGCACAGCGTTAAAAACCTCCTGGAACTTGGCATTCAGCCGAATATTCTGGTATGCCGCTC
>JBLMYS010000393.1:0-7778 GCA_050258415.1 Acidobacteriota bacterium
CGGAGGGACGACTTGTCTGTAGCAGAAGATCCACCACCAACCCTCTCCAGAGCTCCGGAGGAGCGACATGCCTGTAGGAATGGAGAGACACCAGCCATCCCCCAGAGCCTCGGAGAGGCGACTTGTTTGTAGGAAATGGGGCACCCCCCCCTCTCTCCAGAGAACCCAGGGTTCCTGTGCCCCTCCGGGGCTTGTCACCCTGGGCTACAAACAAGTCGCTCCTCCGGAGCTCTATAGGTTATTTGGGGTCCTCGTTTTTTCTACAAACTAGTCATTCCTCCGGAATTCATTCAGAGAGCTCCGGAGAAGCGACTTGACTGTAGCAAAATGACGCTCAAAAAACACCCCAGAGCTCCGGAGGAGCGACTTGTTTGTAGCCCTCTGAGGGGAGGGATGGTGATTCTTTTGCTACAAACAATTCATTCCTCCGGAATTCTAAAATGTTCGGGGGAAATGCTCTACAGACAATTCATTCCTCCGGGACTCTATGGGTAGGGTGGATTTCTTTTTCTACTATCGTTTAAATCTTTTCAACCGGATTCATGCGGGAATTTAGCCAGTCAACTATGCATGAGAATATCTCGTCGCTGTGCGGCTCGTTGTGAATCTCGTGGTAAAGACCGGGGAAAATCCTTAGCGTGCAGTTTTCCTTATTTTTTGAGGCAAATTCACGGCTCGATTCCGCCGAGGTAATGTGATCCTCGCCGCCGTGAAGTATCAGTATCGGATAGCTGAAATCCTTTGCATGCTTTAAGGCATACTCTCCGGCTTCATGAACACCAAGGAATGTGTGAATGGAAATCCAGGGATGAAGATATGGGTCCCTCTGCCTTTCCCCGCCACAATTGGAAGCGTTTTCATTATGGGAAAGTTTTTTGGGCTTTATGCCGTTCCAGATCCTCAGGCTCGGCCAGAACCTGTCCAGCCATTTAACTATTGAAACAAGAATGGGTTTCGGGGGCTTTGTAAGCTTGAGCCAGGGACCAGTGGCAATAACTCCTTTTATATCGGGATTAAAACGCAGCGCATAGTTAATAACCAGGTTTCCTCCCATGCTGTGGCCGTAGAGGAACATGTCTTTATCCGGGAAATGGAGCGCCGCCTGTTTAAGCAGGCGCGAAATATTCTTCATCATCGCCTCGTATGAAGGCGCGTGACCCCTTTTACCACCGGAGCGCCCATGGCCGTACTGGTCAAAAGCAATGAGCGCAAAACCTTCTTCGGTCAGCTTGAGAGGGAGCACTTTATAGCGGCTGCAGTGCTCACCCAGGCCGTGGATTAAGCAGACCACACCCTTAATTTCATCCTCAGGCTGCCAGAGCTGCCCAAAGATTGCAGCGCCGTCTTCTGTTATCCAGTTAAATTCCCTGTGTATCATCCAATCAGAATCCTAATTAAAGTCCAGCTTATAATATTATTTTACCCTCTGTCGCGCAACTTTGTTGCGTTACTTTTTAGGTCTAACAAATAACCGGGCGCTGAAGGTTCATTAAGTCTACAGATTTTTTTTAAGGCACAAGTATCCGGCAGAATTACCGGAAAAGGAGCTTATAGAGCTTATAATTTGATGGCCAGGAGTTTTCCGCCTGTTTCAAGATAATAGTTCAGCGATTTTTCCCACCACTTCATCATTTCCAGGAACTGCTTGGCCGACTTGCCGTCAATAAACTCGTTGCCTTTTTCTGTAATAGGCGTAAAAATGTATTCAATATGGAGGTTGGATGATCCGTCGCGGTTATCTTCAATGCGCATTTTAATCCTTACTACCACCACTTCCCAGGTCATTCTTACGAATTCAATTTCGTAGTTTTCCCTGTCATATTTGGTAACTGTCCAGATTGTATTTACCTCGCCTTCGTGCTTGGTCTTAAAAACCGCGCCATCTTCAGCAAATCCTGACTCTGAATAGATCATTTCATAATGCCAGCCGTCGAGCCAGTCGAGCTCTCTTCTGGGACACAAAAGCGGGAAAATTTTATCGGGTGTCGAATTTATTTTCTGTATATAGCTTCTATTTACTCTTTTTGAAACAAATGGCGGCTTATTATCTTTTTCTTCAGCCGTTTTTTTATCTTTTTCGTCCTTCTTCATTTTGTCCCTGAGATTAAAAATGTTAATGCATTAGGATTTCTTACGTCTGCAAAAATAATAATTAAAGGATGAGAAAACATAATTTTTTAAAAAATTAATTATTTCCTCTTTCTTAAGGGATTAGAATTCCGGGCAAAAGGAATTTTCCTTCTTCAGATTGGAATGTTTTTATCTTTATCCTTTCCGGGGGCTTCGGTCTTAATTTCTCCTGAATTAGGCTGCCCGGCCTTCAGCTGATCGGCCTTAAACTGGTCGGCCTTAAACTGGTCGGCCTTGAAGCGGGCATGTTCTTTAATTATAGGCTTCTGTTTTTTCAGGAAATCAAAAAGAAAGTACATTGTAGTAAAGAAAGCGAAATGGAAAAGAATGATAGGAATAAAGCCGAGCGTTACAGTCTTGCGCATATAGGACAGGTCCTGCTGCCCCTGGTTATAGACTATGTTTGTAAGGGCAAAATAGTCGTAAAAAATCCAAACCAGTGAAACAAGGCCAAGAATTACGGTAATTACAGCAGTGATTTTGAGTTTTAACATAACTCACCCCTCCAGTAATAATTTATTGCCTTAAAAACTGCACTTGAGCCAAAGATCTATTTAATCCAGACGGTTTTAATATTTACAAATTCCTTAATTCCGTATTGGGCAAGTTCGCGCCCGTAGCCAGAGTTTTTAATTCCTCCGAAAGGAAGCCTGGGATCGGAATGGACCATGCCGTTAATAAAAATGGATCCTGCTTCAATCGAGTGAGCCAGGCGTTTTGCACGCTCTATATCCTGCGTCCAGAGGTTCGCCCCGAGTCCGAATTCAGTATCGTTTGCGATTCTAATCGCATCGGCCTCATCCTCAGCCTGAATAATTGCGGCTATAGGGCCGAATGTTTCCTGCTCGTAGGCGGGCATGCCTTTGGTGACATTGGTCAGCACGGTAACGGGATAGTAATATCCCTTCATGCCGAGGCGTTTTCCTCCTGTTACAAGGCGTGCGCCCATTTTAACCGATTCCTGCACCTGCTTATCGAGCTCCAGCATGAGGTCTTCTCTTGCAATGGGCCCCACGTCGTTGCGTTCATCCATCGGGTCACCGATTTTAAGTCCGTTTACAATTGAAATAAACTTACTTTCAAACTCTCTTATGGCGTCTTTAACCACAATAAATCTTTTTGCCGCGATGCAGCTCTGCCCGGTATTGATAATTCTTGAAGCAACGGCGGTTTTTGCGGCCTCGTTCATATCGGCGTCCTCAAGCACAATAAAAGCGTCGCTTCCGCCAAGTTCAAGAACGGTTTTCTTGAGGTTGCGTCCGGCGATTGAAGCCACCTGGCGCCCCGCGCCGTCGCTTCCCGTAAGAGTGGCGGCCATTACCTTCGGGTGCGAAATGATCCTCTCGATCATTGATGATCCGACGAGCAGTGTCTTAAATACGTTGGGAGGGAAACCCGCTTTGGTAAAAACCTCCTCAATTGCCAGCGCGCTCATTGGCACGTTGGAAGAATGCTTCAGGAGCCCCACGTTACCCGCCATTAAAGCCGGGGCGGCAAAACGGAATACCTGCCAGTAGGGGAAGTTCCAGGGCATTACGGCAAGAATGACACCCAGGGGGTCAAACTGCACGTAGCTTTCCGAGGCGTCGGTTTCCGCGTTCTCGCGGCCAAGTATCCTTTCGGCGTTCCCGGCATAATACTCGCATACCCAGGCGCACTTTTCCACTTCAGACAAAGCCTGACTGATCGGTTTACCCATTTCAACGGTCAGTATTTTCGCGTAGCTCGAGCGGTTATCTCTTAAGACACTGGCGGCTGCCAGCATGTGGTCGCGCCTTTCGGGAAAGGTTTTTAGTTTCCATTCATGAAAAGCATCATAAGCTCTGTCTATTTCGACGTAGACCTGGTCTTCGGTAAGTTCATCGTAGGTTGCAATTACTTCTTCAGTTGCCGGATTTACAGCCCTCATTGACATAAAGATCTCCTCCGGAAAATTATAAAATTAAGGCATAGCCGGAAATTACGTTCCTGACCTGCCTCATGCCGTACAACTACTCAGAATATAATAAACAGAATCTATTAAATAATCCATAAATAAAAAACCCCTTAGCTCAGCGAAAGCCAGGGGTTACGGTTTATACAGAGAGTATTTGTTTTGCGAAAAATTTATAAAACGGAAATCTATATAATATATACTGTCCTTAATCTTTATTGTTAACCGCCACGTCGATCTTTGTATCGAACTTGACAGAAGAGAGCACAAAGGTGGTTTTAACCTTGTTTACGCCGGGGATTTTTGTCAGCTTGTGCAGCAGGAATTCCTCATATTCTCTCATATCCTTGAGAGCGACCTTAAGAATAAAATCCTCTTCTCCGGCCACATAGTAGCACTCTAGCACTTCGCTGAACTTTTTTATCTCCTCTTTGAAGTTCTCGAGGGAATTGACCTGATGCGCGGATAAGGATACCGAAGTAAAGGCCCACATACCCTTACCTGCTTTTTCCGCGTCCACAAGCGCCACATAGCGCCTGATTATACCCGAGTTCTCCAGACGCTTTACCCTGTCGAGCATTCCGGCCGGGGAGATGTTAAATTCCGAGGCCAGCTGCGCATTGGTAATGTTTGCGTCAGTCTGCAATCTTTCGAGTATTTTCTTGTCGGTTTCGTCGATCTTCATTGAGTCAGATACCAGATCCGGGACAAGCCCGAATAATATTCATACTTATTAATTTTTAGTCTAATAATATACAGCTATTTTCTCATTCACGCAAATTATATTAAAGATTTTTATTAATATTTTAATTTTAATATGCCATCATGTCCTTTTAACCTTTTTATATTTACCCGTCCTGCTTGCTTTTTAATAATTCCCGTGTATTTTAAATAGTCGGGAATACGACAGAGGGGCGCAAAAAGACTGTTCCCCGTTCGGTAGTTCGTGGCACTCAGGAGGCAAACTATCGGGGGCTTTATGAAAAGTAAGTTTACTTTTTCTCTGTTCTGTATACTGTTCTTTATTGTTCCGTCTGAAGCTTTTTCACAGGCGCCTGAATCCGTGAGGATTTCAGAGGTAATGTTCTACGGACTTTCGGGCAATAATGAGTACGTGGAAATCTTCAACGCGGACTTTAGCAGAGCTGTGGACTTAACAGGTTTTGCCATAAAGTATTACACCTCCCATCCCGATACAGTCACTTCCTCCGGCATGGGACTTATTCTTAAACCCCGCTCTTATGCCGTTATATTTGAAGGCGATTACGACATTTCTTCAGGCGTCTATAAAAATCTCGTTCCCTTTGGCGCTCTCATACTAAAGATTAAAAGCAACAGCTTCGGCTCTTCCGGCATGTCGAACACCGCAGATAGAAACGTTTCAATTCTTAACGCAAAGTCCGATACACTCGACTCCTACAGCTACTCGGCAAATAATAAGGAAGGAATTTCTGACGAGAAAATAAATCCAGATGGAAACAACTCCCCCTCCAACTGGGCAAATTCACTTCTGCAGGGGGGCACTCCGGGCTACAGGAATTCCGTTACACCAAGGGACTTCGACCTGAGCCTTTCGGCAATACGCATTTCACCCCTTTACCCGAAGCATGACGAGGCAATTGAGGTAAGCCTTACGGTGAAAAATTCCGGAATAAAAAACGCGGAAGATTGCCTGCTTGAGGCTTTCCTTAATGCCGGTGGGGATTCGGCATCGTCTGAAAAAATGCTCTCGGAAAAGATAAGCCTTCAGGCAAAGGATTCAACCTTGCTGAGGTTTAAGATGCCCGGGCTTCCGGGCGGGAGCTACAGCATTACAGGGATTGTTAATTTCCCGGATGACGAGATCCCTGTAAACAATAAAAGGATATTTAACTTCAGCATAAGTCCCGTTGAGGCCAAATATAACGACCTCGTGATAAATGAGATTATGTTTGCCCCTTCTTCTGGAGAGCCCGAGTGGATTGAACTTTTTAACCCCACTAATTCCACCGTAAACTTAAAGAACTGGAAGGCCGCCGACAGGGTTTCACAATGTTATATACTGCAGAAAAATTTTCTTCTTAAGCCCGGAGGTTTTGTTGTAATTAGCCGCGACTCCACGCTCAGGAACCACTACGAGATCCCCTCCGAAGTAATTAAGTGCAGCCTGCCGCAGCTGAATAATGATGGTGACGCAATTGCTTTATACGATTCCACGGGATTTATTATAGACAGCCTTGAATTCAAGGCTCCATACGGCATGGGGCGCTCGCTTGAAAGAATAGACCCCTGGGGCGCTTCTTTGGAACCTTCAAACTGGAAGATCTCAATTTCACCTTTTAAGGCAACACCCGGAAAACCAAATTCGGTCAGGAGGCTTGACAGTGACCTGGAGTTAAGGGAGATAAGCCTGAAGCCCGGGAACCCATTCGCCGGAAGCAGAATTGCGCTATTGGCAAAAGTAATAAACACAGGCCGCAGCCCGCTGGATTTTAAGCTTCAGCTGTTTATACGTAAAGGCGACAGCCTCCAAACAGAAGAAAAACTCTCTGAATCGGGAGTGCTGCGCCTTAATCCAAAAGACAGCCTCACTTTTCAATTCGGATATTCAGAAATACTTCTTAATGAGAGGGTGTTTGTTGTAAGGGTTATTTCGGATAAGGATGAGAACCAGGCGAACAACGAATTCATAAAACAGGTGCTTCCTTCATACCCATATAACACAATCGCGGTAAATGAAATTATGTATATGCCTGAGAGTCCCGAGCCAGAGTGGATAGAAGTTTATAACACCTCACTGGATTCGGTTAACCTTAAAGGGTGGAGCGTCTCCGACATATATTCCACTCCCTCAAGCGTTACAATCAGCAAAAAAGATGAATATATTCAGCCCGGATGTTTTATGGTAATAAGCCGTGACTCGCTTATAAATTCACTGCACAAAACAATTCCTTCAAACGTAATATATTCCGCACTGCCGCCGTTAAATAACGATAAAGACGGCGTAATAATTAAAGACGCCAAAGGCACTGTAATTGATTCTATATTATATGTCACTCCCGCGGGAGCAAAGTCCGGGCGTTCACTTGAGCGCAAAGAGATCAGCAAGCCCTCAGCCAATACGGACAACTGGTCTTTCAGCAAATCGCCCGATAAAAGCACCCCCGGCAAAATTAACAGTCTTACCAGGAAAGAATATGACGTTGCCGTGGAAGAAATTTCAACAGAGCCACGTGAGCCCTTATCGGGAGACAATGTTTCCATAAGGGTCACAATTTCAAACCCCGGACTCAAGGACGCGGAAAGCTTCCGGGTAAGGCTTTACTCGAGGAGTTATAATTCAGAGGTTTACAATTCCATAGCCGCGGCCGAAGTGCCCTCGCTTAAAGCTTTGGATACAATAACGTTAAATTTTGAGAACCTGCTTCAGGGGCTTAAAAGAGGGATGTATGTTGCCGCAATCGTTTCATATGAAGTGGATAATGACACAACAAATAATTATCTGCAGGCTTTAGTCGAGCCGGGCTACGGCAGAAACGCTCTTCTTATAAATGAAGTAATGTTCGCGCCCCCTATAGGCCAAAGCGAGTGGCTTGAGCTTGTAAACGTCTCCGGCGACACGCTCAACTTAAAGGACTGGAAGGTGGGTCAGTTTATTCCGGAATTTTCAGAAGCAAGAATAACTCCCGAAAGCGTGCCTGTTTACCCCGGGGAATTTATAATTATAGCAAAGGAT
>JBLMYS010000394.1:0-13340 GCA_050258415.1 Acidobacteriota bacterium
TCAAATTCATACATATAATCCAGAAACAGGTTCTGCTGACCGGGAAGATCACTGAAATTTACGAACATTTTCCTCTCCTGTTACATTTTTCTGTTGAGTGCTTATAATATATAAAAAATGCGGCCCTAATGAAAGAAAGAATGCATGGCATATAGGTGAAAACTGCTTCTCAAATCCTCATCCGGGACAAATTATAAAGAGGATTCATGAAGTATTAATAATTATTTCTTATCTTTGCCATGTTATAAACGTCACAATTTTTGAGCATGAGTATGTTTAGGTCCATTATTCTCTTTGTGCTGTTTCCGTGCCTTTTATTTAGTCAGACTGATTCTTCAGAGTCTAACTATGAATTTGCGCCTGCGGGCCTTCATTTTATGCCTTTGAAGGCTAGCTACCAGGAGGCAAGGATGGGTGTTCTATATTATCCCTCCGACGCCAACCTGAAGGTGGATATTGGCAACTCGGTTGACCTCCTGAAGCTGAAATTCCCCTCAGTTAAGGGAGCGTTGACCTTCGGTGTGGAGTTTATGGCTTATGCCTACTCAACAAGCTACGCCGGACATAGGCTTCAGATAGACGCCCTCGACGGTTTTTTTGGCGGCAATGCCGCATTTTCAAAAAGATATGACGAAGGAAGGCTCATTTCAAGATTCAGGATCATCCATAATAGTGCGCACCTTGTTGATGGACACTACGACGTGGACCAGGGGGTTTGGAGAGGTTCAAAGACCCCAATACCTTTTACGAGGGATTTTGGGGAGCTTTTAATGGGCTATGAGGCTTTTAAGGAGAGATACTCCTTCAGAGTCTTCGGCGGCCCTGCTTATTCGACACTGGTAAGGCCTCTTGAAATTAAAAAATATTCCTTCAGCTCGGGCTTTGAATACGCTTTTTATAATCCTTTCGGACGGGTTTTCAGGAAAGACTTCAATTTGTTTGCGGCTTATTACATAAATATACTTGGCACCCCCGTCTATCACGGCAACAATAACTTAGTTGCAGGAATTAAGTTCGGGCAGTGGTTCGACAAAGGGATACTCCTTTACTTAAATTACTATGCTGGAAATAATATGTTTAGCGAGTACTTCAGGGATAATATACGCCGCTTCGGTATCGGCTTTTCGGTTGATTTCCTTTAAGGCAGTGTAGACTGAATTTATGAATAAAGAAATTCTCTTAAAAAAATATAAAGGCAGAATTACCTCTTTACTGAAGGTTCTTATAGCTGTAGGGCTCCTTATCTATTTAGTCAGTGCCGTAAGTTTCAGGGAAATTATTGCTGCTCTTAACGGCGCAAATTATATTATGATTGCCGTAGCCTGCGTTCTGAGTTTCTTAAATATTTACCTGCAGTACTGGAAGTGGAAAATCCTCTGCAGGGAAATAGTTCATGAGAGGGAGAGAAAAGTTGTGCTTAACTCTCTTCTATACGGCTTTTCAGCCGGCATAATTACTCCTTTCAGACTTGGTGAGTATGTGGGGCGCGCACTGGCCTTTAAGGATAAAAAGGCTCTAAAGGTAACGCTTGCAACGCTTATAGATAAATTCTTCGCCTTTATACCGGTGTTTTTCATCGGTGCAGTTGCAAGCGCCCAATTCCTATATGTTTTCTATGGAATAGGGAAAGCCTGGCTTACGGTGCTTCTTGCGGTTATTCTGCTGTCCTTGTTTTTCTATCTGTATTCGGTGCTGAAGACGGATTTCTGGGAGAGGATGATTATAAAATTAACTTCAAAATCCAGACGCCTTACCGATTTTATGGATGGACTCAGGACATTTAAGATCTTAAGCGGGAGAATCTCTCTTAATATTTCACTTAACACACTTGTTACATACCTGACATACATAGCACAGTACGGATTCCTGGTTGCGGCTTTTTCAAACGGGTGGGATATTATGAATTATTTCTGGCTCGGAATGCTTATTTTCTTTGCCAAGGCGGTTATTCCGCCTGTCACGTTCGGGGAACTTGGAATAAGGGAAAGCGCATCTGTATTCTTTGCAGTAAAGCTGGGCCTGACTTCCGCAGTCGGTTTTAATGCCGCAATATTCCTTTTCTTTATAAACGTTCTTCTTCCTTCCATCCCGGGTGTACTTTTGCTCTTTGATACAAAGGGCAAAGCAAAAAACAGGGCTGTAATGTCTGAAAAAGAACTAAAAGACTGACCCTTCCTATTTAAGCTTCTTTTACCTTCGGCCTCAGGTTAGACCCCTTCCAGTCGAATGGGATTGTAAGAGAGCTTAAAAGTGTAGCTATTATGAGCAGTGGATGAATTAAAGACAGAATAATGAAATTCTTTGTCTTGAATTTTATGCCTAGGACTTTAAAGCCATATTTTATTACAAAAAAATCTGCCGCAATTTTCACGATCCCCAGGGCTAAGAGTATATCTAAACTCACGCCAAGAAGATAGAACAGGGGAGAGAGTACAATGGAAAGATAATATAATAAAACAACTGCCCCTGCCAGCTTGATCTTTAATGGATAGAAAGCCCCTTGTGTACCCCAGCGCAGGCGCTGATGCCATACTCCCTTAACGGTCTTGGGCGGGAGTGACTTTACGATTGTATCTTTTCCAATTGCAAAGGCTGTTTTATAACTGCCGTTTTTTACCAGGTTCTGCAAAAAGAGGTTGTCGTCACCAGAAATATATTTGGAACTATCGCCATAGCCTCCCACTTCATTAAATACTTTTCTTTTGTATGCAAGGTTTGGAGCCGAACACATTAGGGGAAGCCCTTGGCCCATTGCGCCGGCCGAGACAACGGCCTGCGAGAGGAAATCAAGCGTATGAAGCTCATGGAACACGGTGTAATCATCCGGCTCAAAAACCGTGAGAGCCGTAACAAGCGCCACACCATCGTTAAAGTGACTTATCATATTCATCAGCCACCCTGGTGAATGAATACAATCGGCATCAGTTGTCACGATTATCTCTGAATCTGTCTTGGCTATTGCATTCATCAGTGCGTGCTTCTTTGGTGCAATTCCCACAGGTAAACTCTCTATATTTACCAGCATGAAATTACTGTTCCTTGTAGCAAATTCCTTCATTAGAGATTCAGTTGAATCCGTGGAGCGGTCATTGATCATTACAACAGTCAGCTTCTCCTTCGGGTATGTCTGGTTTTCCAGTGATGTTAAAGTCCTCTGGATGTTTGCTTCTTCATTTCTTGCGGGCACTAAAACTGAAACTGTTGGCAGTTCACTTTCAGCTTTAGGAGGAACCTTCTTTAGCCTGGATATTCCGTGCCTTACCCAAAGTGTAAAGGTAAGATAGAAAAGTGAAAGAAAAAGAAATACTGTACTGATTGTCATAAATGTGTTTCCGGAGCTGATTAATTAGGAAAATAAACATAACAAATAAACCTGAAATAAAAAATGTTCCTTTTATTTCAGGTTTATTATTAAATTAGCACTTCAAATATGCAGATGATCTGCTTAATTATTTAACTGGTGCTAATAAAATTTTATCATCCTTCTCATTATGGACATATTAATATATTTGCTCCTAGCAGGGCTGCTGGTTTATGCCATGATCGGCTTTCTTGTAAGTTTCGGGATTAACCGTACTTCAGGGAAAAAACGTTCAACATTGCCAGTAAATCCGTTTGTTTCGGTTATTGTTGCAGCACGAAACGAGGAGGATAATATTGAGGATCTGCTGGATATCTTATTCCATCAGACATACCTCAATTATGAGGTAATTGTTGTTGACGATAATTCAACAGACGGTACAAGTTCCGTAGCCGAAAGGGCAATTGAAGAAGAAATAAAGCTGAAGGATAAATCTGCCTGCACACCTGAAGTGAGGGTTATTCCGGCAAGAAAGAATGTGCTCAACTGGGGCCCGAAGAAAAACGCACTACATACAGGAATTGAAGCTAGCAAAGGTGAAATTATCCTTACAACCGATGCCGACTGCCGCCCTTCAAAAGACTGGATAAGTGAGATAGTATCTTTTTATGAAGACGGTGTTGGATGCGTTGCCGGCTATACCAGGCTCGAATCCCATAGGCCGGGCTTCCTTGAAAAGCTCAAAAGTCTGGAAAGCCTTGCAATGGCGATTATTGCAATGTCATTTATCGGGCTTAAAAAGCCTTATATTGCCGGCGGAGGCAATTTCTCGTACAGAAAGGACCTGTACTTTAAGCTTGGAGGATTCGGTGAAAATGCCGTCATTGCAGCAGGGGATGACGACCTATTTGTACAGAAGGCCTCGAAGATTACAAAAGTCGCCTATGCAACCTCAAAAGGGTCTGTTGTTAAATCCATTCTTAAGAATGACAACTACATCAACAGGAAAAAAAGGCACATGGCTATTACGAAGCACTATTCGTACGACTTAATTGCACTGGGAGCACTGGTCTTTTCTTTCATAGCTGTGCTTTTTATATGCCTGGCCTGGTCACTTTTTACACTGAACTTACCGCTATTTAAGATTGCGGCGGTTGTGTTCATGCTGAAGGTCTTAATTGATATTTTTGTGCTCGATCTGGGTTCAAGGCTCCTGCACGACAGGTATAATCTCTTTGAAGTTCTTTTTACAGAGCTCCTGATATTCCCTTACACAATTGTGCTCCAGCCCTTTTCACTCGTTGGCAAAATTAAATGGAAAGACAGAAGTTTATGCACGTTTATAACCCTCCTCTGATAATTAAAAAAGCACTCCCTTTTTTCTACTGGAATACCACGGATGACCGTATCATGATGACATTTGATGACGGGCCGAATCCGGATACAACTGGGATTATTCTTTCCGCGCTGAATAAGTATGGGATTAAGTCGCTGTTCTTTTGTGTGGGTAACAACGTTAACCGCTACAGCTCTTTGCTGGGTGAAATTATAAGCGAGGGGCACGAAATAGGCAACCACACTTATAACCACAGGAAACTCTCATTTCTGGAAGAACAGGTCGTGGCTGATGAAATTGAAAGAACAAACAGTGCAGCCCTTGATAAATTTGGCCGAAGAATGAAATTCTTCCGGCCTCCATACGGGAAGTTTGACCATAAGACCTACAGAATTGCAAAACGTAATGGGCTTAATATGGTCCTTTGGTCGCTTCTTACGTATGACTTTCAGAATAACTTCAGTGTAGTTAAAAAAGGAATTAAGAAGAACTTAAGACATAATTCCATTATAGTACTGCACGACAACTCAAAATCTAAAGGGGTGCTTCAGGACTCAATTGAGCTCATTGCTGAAGAGGCTTCTTTGAAGGGATACCGCTTCGGAAATGCAGAAACAAGCCTTTCGAAAAGATAAAATTAGTTGTGTTAATTTGCTTCACTTATAGCTCAAATATTAGTACATTTACACAAAAATTTCCGATAGACTTTATAAATAATTACGAATTCTTCTTTAATAGTGCCGGGACTCTTGAGAGATGTTTGAAACTATTTTTTTAATTGCAGTTGGCCTTTATTTCCTGCAGTCGTTTATGCTGCTTGTTGGAGCTGGCAAAAGATATAAAAAGATTCCTTACGAGAAACTTCCTTCGGTCAGTGTAATAGTTGCGGCAAGAAACGAAGAGGAGAATATCGGAAGGTGCCTGAGTTCGCTGGACGGCCTTGAGTATCCAGAAGGTAAAATCGAGATAATAATTGTAGATGATAATTCCACAGACGCTACGCGCGGGATTGTCGAAAGTTTTATTTCCGGAAAGCCTAAGTTTAAGTGCATTTGCACGACACATAAAGTAGATCACCTGAAAGGAAAAACAAACGCGCTTGCCAATGCCCTTGAAATCGCCCGGGGAGAAGTGATTCTGACTACTGACGCCGATTGCCAGGTGCCGTCTGGATGGGCGAAGTCAATTGCCTCATACTATGAAGAGGACGTTGCCATGGTCTGCGGCTATACGACACAGGAGGCAACCAGCCAGTTCAGCGGAATGCAGATGCTGGATTTCATGTATCTTCTTACTGTTGCCGCAGGATCGATGAATCTTAATTTTCCTCTTAGCTGCATCGGCAACAATATGTCTTACAGAAAATCGGCCTATAAGGAAATTGGCGGCTATGAAGCGCTCAAGTTCAGCGTAACGGAGGATTTTAACCTGCTTAAGGCAATGTTCAAACTTGGCAAGTATAAAATAATCTATCCGCTTGAGTCAGAGGCTTTAGTGGAATCAAAACCATGTTACGACTTTAAGTCGCTCTTCTGGCAGAAGAAAAGGTGGGGCGTTGGGGGCTTGGACAGCGACATGAAAGGATTTCTTGTTATGGCCAGCGGATTTCTGGCAAACCTCTTTACTGTACTGACACCGTTTTTCTTCAGCGCAACTGCTCTTTATCTTGTAGTCTTTAAGATAAGCACAGACTTTTTTGTTTTGTACCCGGTATTAAAGCGGTTTAACCTCGTCAAAAAGCTGAAATATTTTGCGAGCTTTGAAATTTATTTTATAATTTACGTTCTTTTATTACCTTTTATAGTTATTCCAAGTAGAAAAGTAGTCTGGAAAGGCAGGAATTACTGATGCTCTTACTTTGTAATTATTATGTCACCTACAAGTGCAATTCCTCTTGTGAGTTCTGTCATTTTTCCGATCATGAGAAATTTAATAGTTTCCCGGAAGCTTCTCTCACAGACTTTAAAAGCAATGTCAGCCAGCTTGCCCGCCTTGGCGTCAAATTCATTGACCTTACGGGAGGCGAACCTCTTCTGAACAAGGATATAGCAGAAATGGCCAGGTTTGCCCGAAGCCTCAGGATGCAGGTAAGTATAACGACAAATACCTTGCTTTATCCCAAATTTGCCGATAAATTGGCGGGAAACGTCAATCTTCTGCATTTCTCGATGGATTCTCCTGATGAAGAAGAACACAACAGTATAAGAAGGGTAAAATGTTTTAAGAGCATTTTCAAGAGCATTGAAATTGCAAAGTCACTTGGGGAATATCCCGATATTCTCTTTACGGCAACAAACGAGAACTTCAGGAAGCTTCCGCGCATGTATGAGATTACGCAAAAGCACGGCCTGGTTCTCATTATTAACCCTGTGTTCTCATATTTTGGCAACCCGGGGCTTAATGAGGAAGCAATTGAATACCTGGAAGAGTTTATAAAGGGAAAGATGGACGTTTATATGAACGGGGCATTCTTAAGGCTCAGGAAAAATGGCGGTAATGACGTAAATAAACCCAGCTGCAAGGCTGTTTCACGCGTAATTGTAATATCTCCGGATAATAAAATTGTTCTGCCGTGCTATCACTTTTCCAATAAAACAGTTCCGATCGACAGGCCCCTTAAAGAGATCAGAAAGTCGGAAGAATTGAAAAAATATATGGAAATGGAAGGCCGTTTCCCGTTCTGTCAGGGATGCACTGTAAACTGCTACTTTGAGCCGTCATTTGCATTCCCTTTGGATGTTTATTCCATACAAAGTTTAGGCTCAAAACTAAAATATAGCTTCAATAAACTAATTGTTCAGAAAGTAAAGAAAAATTTTCAAAACTAAACATTTCATTATTTCTATTATGAGAATCATTTCAGTTATAACAGCTCTGTTCTTTTTCAACGTGCTGACTTACTCACAAACGGAAGTAAAACTTTTTCCCGATAAATTGAATATTCAGCCATTTACTGCCAATGCTCTTGAACCCAGAATGGGGGTTTTGTTTCATGTCAATAATAACGAATTAAGGCTCGACATTGGAAGCTCTATGGATATGGTTAACTTCTCCTTAAGTGAGAAGGAAAACCTCTCCGTTGGTGCAGATTTCTTTACCTATACCCTTCTTAGAGGCGAAAAGGATTTCCATTTTCCTGTAGATGCTGTAGATTACCTTTTTGGCATAAACGCCGGCTACAAGAAGACAATTGAAAACGGCGAATACGGGCTCAGATTCCGCTTAAGCCATATAAGCGCACACTTTGCAGACGGCCACTTTGATTTCAAGAATCTGATCTGGCGTAATAATGAGAACCCGAGGGTCTATAGCCGTGAATTTCTGGAGTTCATGCCATTCTACAGGATGAATAACTTAAGAGTCTATGCCGGCCTGACGTATATTTTCCATATCGACCCGACGTATCTGGGCAGGTATAATTATCAGGCGGGTTTTGATTATTTCCTGAAGAATAAATTATTTAATTATGTGACGCCTTTTGCTGCTTATGACATAAAACTGGTTAAAATACGCAAGTACTCGGCAGACAATACATTTAACCTTGGAATAAAAGTAGGGCATCCTGAGGGCAGGGGATTCAGCCTTTATTACTCGTATTATTCAGGAATGAGCATGCACGGCGAATATTTTGATTTTCTTAGGTCATATAATGCAATAGGATTTAACCTGGATTTATAAAATGTCTGAAGAATTCCGTGATCCTTACTTTTCTTTGAACCTTGAGAAGGCTGAAAGAAAAGAAAAAAATAGAATTGCCATCCACCTCATCTTGTTTGTAATAACAATATTTACTACAACCATGGCGGGAATGGAATGGATTACAGGCAGCGCCGGCCCCTACGAGTTCAGCAGCCTCTGGATTGGATTGCCATATTCGATTTCAATTTTATTTATTCTGGCCACTCACGAGTTCGGGCATTATTTTGCGGCAAGATATCACGGTGTAAAGGCAACTTTGCCATACTTTATCCCTCTGCCCTCGTTCTCCGGAATGTTCCTAAACTTCGGAACCATGGGTGCCGTTATAAGGACGAAAACTGCAGTGCCGGATAATAAGGCGATGTTTGACATCGGTGTGGCAGGACCAATAGCCGGGTTCATCGCAAGCTTAATTGTACTCATATACGGCTTTACACACTTACCCGGGGTGGGCTATATTCTTTCTATTCATCCGGATTACTTTACTTCAGCCTATGGTACTCAGGGACTGAACCTTAAGTTCGGTGATACTTTGCTCTTTTCATTTTTAAGGCATATTTTTACCAATAGCAGCCAGTTTGTGCCTCCAATGTCTGAAATATACCATTATCCATATTTATGTGTCGGATGGTTCGGACTTTTTGTAACTTCAATGAATATGATTCCGGTGGGCCAGTTAGATGGCGGGCACGTAATATACAGCATGTTCGGCGTGGACAAGCATAAGATTCTTAGCTGGGCCTCTCTGGCGGTATTGCTGGTGCTGGGCCTCATGGGCCTTTTCGGAGAACTTTTTAATTTCAGCTTCGGTATAGGCTGGACGGGGTGGCTCGTCTGGGGAATAGTCCTGTTTTTTGTAATTAAGGTTAAGCACCCTCCCGTCATGTACTTCCACAAGCTGGACAGGACGAGGATGATTATAGGACTTGTCAGCATTGCAATATTGATTCTGTCTTTTTCTCCGTCACCGATCACAATTGCAGCGGGTTCCTGATTTAGAGCTTGATATATTTTAAATTTAAACTTAAACTAACCCCATGAAAAATTATATTATCCTGTTTTGTTTGGCTTTCATTTTCGGCTGCGAGAAGATCCCTTCCGGAGTAAGTGATGTACACGAAAGCAGCTATGAGGTAATAGGAATGGATGCTCCGGCTGATTTTGTCTACGACAGGTCCGACTCATCTTTTACAGTATCTTTAAGGCTTAATTCCTCAAGCGATATTGGAAAAGTCTGGATTGACGTTTATTCTCCCGACGGTGCAAAGATGAATGAAAATCCATTCCAGCTTTCTGATAACGGTAATAAGGCATTAGGGGATACGGCAAAAGGTGACAACGTGTTTTCCAACAAGTATCCTTTTTCGCGTAGCTACGTTAATGGTACTTACAAACTAGAATATTTTGTACAAAGTATTGATGGCGTAACGAATAAAGTTGCCGAGCACACTTTTAAGTATGACAATAAACAAATAGATTATCCTCCTGTCCTGTCAAATCTCGTAATCCCCGACACAGTTAATGCAGGCGAGCTGTTTAACTTCTCGGTCAGGGTAGAGGACAAAAATGGCCTGAATGACATAAAGAAAGTGTATTTTAAGTTCATTCGCCTCGAAGATAATACTTTCTCAATTAACTCTGATATGTTTGATGACGGAGATCCTTTGCACGGCGATGCTCTGCAGGGTGACGGCATTTATTCATTCAGGAATTATTTTACGACCGCTACAAAAGGCAAGACAAGACAGTTTGTTTTTCAGGCAGTTGACAGAAGCGATTCCTTAAGCAATATTATTACCCATAACATCTATGTTAAATGAAAATTAAAATCTTTTTCCCGATAGTTCTGGCCCTTCTTCTTTTTGTGACAGGTATGGCTTCTGCCCAGATGAACCCTGAGTCATTTAATATGAAAAGGGATAAATTAGAGAAATCTTCATCTTTAACACCTGTAAGCAACAGCATCAGCGACATTCTGACCGTGGGTGACACCGTATGGGTCGGAACCAGCCGGGGCTTAAGCCGTTCGACCGACAGAGGAGAGAACTGGACAAACTATTACGGCACAGAGGCTTTCGGAAATGAAAGCATTTCGGCTCTTGCTTATTCAAACGGCGTTATCTGGGCTGCAACAGCCCACAGCGTCGAAAAAGACGGTCAGTCTCTCTCCGAAGGAAGCGGCCTCAGGTTTTCTACAGATAACGGAAATACGTGGAACGTAATACCGCAGCCTGTTGATGCCCCCGGGGATTCTGTTATAAACTATGGCATAAACAGGTTGAGAGCACTTCCGGTTACGGTTGCCGTTAATAACCTCGCCTATGACATTGCAATTACCCCCGGAACCGTCTGGATCTCAAGCTATGCCGGGGGATTAAGAAAAAGTACCGACATGGGGAAAACCTGGCAGAGAGTGGTGCTTCCTCCCGACAGGCTTAACAGCATTAAACCCACTGACACACTGAACTTCGCGCTTCAGCCGGTTGCAGGTAAGTTCGGCTCTGAGAGCAACCTGAACCATAGGGTGTTTTCTGTAATATCTGATGCAAACAATTATATTTATGCCGGAACTGCAGGCGGCATTAATAAATCAACTGACGGCGGCCTCAGTTGGCAGAAATTTACTCACCAAAATGAATCCTCTCCCATAAGTGGCAACTTTGTGGTCGCAATGGGCTATAATGCGGAATCCGGCTCCATCTGGGCTGCAACCTGGAAGGCTGAGGAGGCTTCGGAATTCTATGCCGTAAGCTATTCAACCAATGGCGGAGCCTCCTGGCAGACTTCACTCGAAGACGAGAGGGTGCATAACTTCGGCTTTAAAGGGCCGGATGTCATTGCAACATCCGACAACGGAGCCTTTAGATCCAGCAACATGGGACAGTCCTGGATTTTGCCCGGGCAGATTGTGGATAGGCAGTCAGGTATTTCCCTTCAGCCTGCTGTCTACTATGCCGCAGCTTCACAGTCTAACTACGTGTGGCTTGGAACCGAGGCAGGGCTGGCAAGACTGAGTGAGACAGGCTCAATGTGGCAGGGGGATTGGAAACTTTTCTATGCCACGCAGCCGCTTATGTCTCAAAATGAAGCCTATGCGTTTCCAAACCCATTCTCGCCTGATGCGGAAAGGTTGAGTATAAAGTACTCTACAGGTGGGACAAGGACGAACGTGACGATCAGGATCTTTGATTTTGGAATGAACCTCGTGAGAACAGTTATTCAGAATGCTGAAAGAGGTACTGTCTTTCATGCCGTTGAAGGTCAAAGCAATCTGAATAACGGCGTTATTGATTACTGGGACGGACGCGATGAAAACGGTAAGATTGTTCCAAATGGAGTTTATTTCTACAGGATCGATAAGGGCTCGGGTGACCCGGTTTTTGGTAAAATAATAGTTCTATTATAAAATTTTAGCAAACAGATTTTAATATTTAATCTTGAGGTCCTATTGAAAAAGTCCATTATAGCATTAGCCTTATTCTTTTTAATGGCATCCTCATTATTCCCCCAGTCGGGCTTTAGTGAAATAAGCAGTATGCCCGGGGCATTCAGCCGTCTGGGTTTTGGCGCAAGGGGAATAGGTATGGGAAACGCAATGTCTTCTGTTACAGAAGGCAACCTCGTTTCTTATTACAACCCGGCACTCTCTGCATTCCAGCAGGATAATTCATTTACCGCCTCATATTCTTTCCTTTCGCTGGACAGGACGCTGAACTTTTTGAATTTTACTAAAAGGTTTGAGCTTAAGTCAAAGAGCCAGGATACGGCCAACAGACAGGTAAGAACACCGGGCCTGAGCTTTGGGATTATTAATGCCGGTGTCTCAAAAATTGACGGACGGGATAACCAGGGTATGCAGACAGGGGATCTCTCCACTTCCGAAAACCAGTTCTTCTTAAGCTTTTCAAACAGGTTTTCTGAAAAACTTGCCATCGGCCTTGCCGTGAAATTTTATTACTTTAAGCTCTACGAGAAGATTACAACCAGCGCAATCGGATTTGACCTGGGCGCACTCTACTCCCTGAGTGAAAGAATGAACCTGTCGCTAGTTCTAACGGACTTAAACAGCAAGTACAAATGGGATACAGCGCCAGTCAGGCAGGAAAGCGGTAAAACGACCGAGAACAAATTCCCCATAGGGAAAAAAGTGGGCTTAAGCTACCGCATCCCTGAGTATAAGATAATTGCCGCGGCTGAGTTTGAAGGCTACGGCAATGGAGCCAACTTCGTGAGGGTGGGAGCCGAGTATAACATATACGACCAGCTCTTCTTAAGGGGCGGCATTGATAAACTTAACTTAAGCAATAAAGAATATCCCGCAAGGCCAAGCCTGGGCTTTTCTTTTTTCAAGAAGCTTTCGGCTTTTGTTGCCGGCATAGACTATGCTTTTGTGATGGAGCCTTATTCTCCCTCAGGACAGCATATACTTGGTATTAATGTCAACTTCTAATGTTTGCTTATTCCATGAACAAAAGGTAATTTTGTAAGGAACTTTTGGTATAATATGAAAAAAATAATTTTATTCGTCTTTATCCTTTCCACATATATCTCAGCTCAGACGGCGGGCAAAAGCGGCCTGAGTTTTCTTAAGCTGGGCTTTGGCGCAAGAAACGTTGCAATGGGCGACCTGGGCGTTGTAAACTCCATGGACGTATCTTCGCTGAACTATAATCCGGCGCTGCTTTCAAGGTTTTCTTCTCCCGAAATCCTCTTCACGCACAACCAGTGGATTGAGGACACGAGAAGCGAATACCTGGGTGTAAGCTTCAGGCTTTTAGGACTTCCCTGGGCAGTTGGAGTAAATACCACTTCAATAAGTGATATTGAGGTCAGAACACGCCCCGGTGAGGCAGAAGGGAAGTTTAACGCCAATTACTTTGCCGGAAGCCTGTCTACAGGCTTTGGAATTACGAAAGACATTTCAGCCGGTCTGACTGTAAAATATCTATATGAAGGACTTCTTTCAGACGAATCCAACGGCCTGGGCTTTGACGTGGGAGCCGT
>JBLMYS010000395.1:0-3430 GCA_050258415.1 Acidobacteriota bacterium
ATGTTGGCACCGTTAACGTAGTTACCCGGTGTTCCGAATCTTTCTGCTGTTTCAAGGCAGGTCTGGTGGATTCTCTTCATGATTTCATGGAGACGGTTGTCAACTTCTTCTCTTGACCATGGGAGTCTCATGCTGTTCTGAGACATTTCGAGGCCTGAGGTTGCAACGCCGCCGGCGTTAGAAGCCTTGCCAGGTGAGAAAAGAACGTTGTTGTCTCTGAAGACCTTGAAGCCTTCGATAGTAGTAGGCATGTTAGCGCCTTCAGTAACGCAGAGAACGCCGTTTTTAACGAGTTCTTTTGCGTCGTTTTCGTTAAGTTCGTTCTGAGTAGCGCAGGGCATAGCAACATCAACTTTTACGCTCCATGGTTTCTTTCCAGCGTAGAAAGGAACCTTGAATTCTTTTGCGTAATCTTCAACTGCATCTTTGTTGCTTGCTCTTAATTTCAGCATATAGTCGATCTTTTCGCCGGAGATGCCGTCTTTGTCGTAGACGAATCCGTCAGGTCCTGAGATTGTAACTACCTTGCCGCCTAACTGGTTGATCTTTGTAACAGCGCCCCATGCGACGTTACCGAAGCCGGAGACTGCAAAAGTAAGGCCTTCAACTTCGTGGCATCTGGTCTTAAGCATTTCCTGAGCGAAGTAAGTTGCGCCGAAGCCTGTGGCTTCAGGACGAACCAGTGAACCGCCCCAGTTGATGCCTTTACCTGTCAGAACGCCTGTAAATTCATTTTTTAATCTCTTATACTGGCCGAATAAGTAACCGATTTCCCTGCCGCCAACACCTATGTCGCCAGCCGGTACGTCTGTATCTGCGCCGATATGGCGGAAGAGTTCAGTCATGAAGCTCTGGCAGAAACGCATAACTTCATTGTCGCTCTTTCCTTTAGGATCGAAGTCACTGCCGCCCTTACCGCCGCCCATAGGCAGAGTGGTTAAGCTGTTTTTGAAAACCTGTTCGAAACCTAAGAACTTCAGTATACCCATGTTTACTGATGGGTGGAATCTTAAACCGCCCTTGTAAGGGCCGATTGCGCTGTTGAACTCAATGCGGTAGCCACGGTTTACGTGAACTTCACCCTGATCATCCATCCATGGAACGCGGAAAGTAATGGCGCGTTCCGGCTCAATCATTCTTTCAAGAATTTTGGCTGAGCGGTACTCAGGATGCCTTTCCATAACTACTTCCAGAGATTCTGCTACTTCCAGGACTGCCTGATGAAATTCAGGTTCTGCCGGATTCTTGGCTTTTACTTCAGCCATAAGTTTGCTAACATACTCGGACATAAAAACCCCTAAGATGATAATTAAAAGAATTTTGTAATGAAAACTCCAGCTGATGCAACTGCAGTTTTTCCACTGTTCTGCTAAAATATCACAGTTATCTTCTTACACACAACTTTTGTGCCCAAGTTTCAGGCATGGGAGAGAATGGAATTTCAAAATAGTGCTGTAATAAGAAAACTGAATCAGCATGACTAAAAATGCAACATTAATAACCGAAAATCAACCTCACAGGTTTCGATATGCCTCCTAATGCTTATAAACAAAGAATTTACGCAAAGAAAAATCTTTGCCGGAGAAGGAGGATGAAAAATTTAATTGGCACAGGCTTTTCTTGCTGAACTCACTTTAGGCGGAAAGACGAAATTTCCCTAAAATTGCCGAATATTATTTGGAAGTTTTCTTAAAAATAGAAATTTAAATTTTCAAAAATAAATAAAAGTTCTAATATTCTTCGGAATTCAGGAGGTTAATCGCCTTATCTACAGACATATGCGTGCCGTAGAGGATGAGGGAATCGCCGAATAGGATAACCTCATCGCCCGAAGGGTTGGCGATAGTTCTCTCCTCCCTCTGGATTGCAATTACTGTTGCGCCGGTTCTGGCGCGGATGTTTAGTTCGCTCAGCTTTTTTGAGGCGTTCGGGTTGGAATTCTCGACAAAGTAGATTTCCGTAACGCCTTCGGCCAGTATCTTATCGATATGTGAAAGCATGCTTTCGGGGCTGGTCTCTTTCCGGAAAAAGCCGTAGGATTCGCTTCTGATGATGTTTGCCTGTTTCATTATTACGTTAATGGGGATGTGGTACTTTTCGAGCACTTTGCTGAAAATCTGAAGCGAGGTTTCAAATTCCTCGGGAATAACTTCATCTGCTCCCAGTTTAATGAGGTTATCCACTTCGCTTATAAAGCGTGTTCTTACGATGCAGTAAATTGAAGGGTTCATCTCTTTGGCGAGCTTTAGGCCTACGCGGGTGGATGTAAGGTCGGAAATTGCAAAGACCAGCACGCTTGCTTCTTTACAATTGGCGTATTCGAGAACTTCCCTGCGGGTTACGTCGCCGTAAATTATTTTTTCCCCCTGTTTTTTGGATTCCTTTACCGTAACGGGGTTCAGCTCCATTACAATGTAGCCTATACCGGTTTCCTTAAGCACGCGCGCAATATTGCGCCCATTAAGGCCGAAGCCTGCAATTATTACGTGCCCTTTCATACGGGGGGCGGATTCGGAGGGCAAATTCTTTTTAAAGCTCTTATCCTTAAGTCCAAAAGCAAGCTTTGGTGCTGCCTGTAGAAGAAGGGGGGTAAGGAGCATTGTGAAAATAGATGCGCTCAAAAAAGCGTTATAGAATGCCGCGTCAATTAGTTTTATCTGAAATCCCGACTGCAGGAGAACGAATGAGAATTCACCGATCTGAGCCAGGCTTAACCCGGTCAGGAATGCAACCCTGGAAGGGTATCTAAGGAGACGTGTAATAAGAAAAATTATTAAAAATTTAATGACTATTATTCCAAGCGTAAGCCCTAGCATCTGAAGCGGGTACATGGCAATAAGCTGGTAATCGAGCAGAAGACCGATGGAGACGAAGAAAAGACTGTTAAAGGCATCTTTAAGAGGGACTATATCGGCCTCCACCTGGTGGCTGAACTCTGTATCGGAGAGTATGACGCCCGCAATAAAAGCCCCCAGGGCAAGTGAAAGCCCCAGAATCTCGGTCAGATATGCTGCTCCGAGTATCAGCAGTATTACGCCTATTGTAAAAGCCTCCCTCATCCTCAGCTTTGCTACCTGAAAGAGAATCCATGGCATTACATAACGGGCTACAAAGATTACCGCTCCAAGTACACCGAAGGCCAAAAGAAGTTTTATGGCGACCTCCGGCAGTGAAAGCCCCGACTGGTTCCCAAGTACAGGAAGAAGAATTATCATAACCACAACGGCAAGGTCCTGGAAGATGAGGACCCCTAAGGATATTTTCCCCTGCGGGGTATCAAGCTCATTTCTGTCTGAAAGGAGCTTCAGAACGATAGCCGTACTGGAAAGGCTTATAAGCATGCCGAAGAAGATGCTCTGGTTAAGTTTTATGCCCATGAGGCCCGAAATAACGGCTGAGACAAAGATTGTCCCCAGAACCTGAGAGCCTC
>JBLMYS010000396.1:0-8359 GCA_050258415.1 Acidobacteriota bacterium
CATATCCATGACATACAAACCATACCTGGTTAATCTGACCCGTTACTTCACCTAAGACAAAGTATCTGGCAGTCTTGTTTACTCTTATGCTGCATTCTGTCATATAGGTACCCTGAATAAAACGTTATTGAAATCTGTTATTGATCATTAATTAATAAGCAGTAAGGTAAAATACGACTACAACGTACTATTTTATCCTGAATTTATATAAAAAATAATCTGGCAATCAGATGTAACCCCACTTTCTTTTGTTTTCTTCAATTTCCTCTGGCGTCGGATTCTCTTTTATCGGCTTTGGCGTAGTGGTAAAATCCTGCGATGGATGATTCTTAAAGATCTCAGCGTTTATTTCAATGTCTTCTTTGAATATCTCCGGAACCTCTGAATCCTCAAAAATTGCTCCCCAGGGGCATTCAGGCTCACATGCAGAACAGTTGATGCATTCATCAGGGTGGATAAAAAGCTGCCTGCGGTAGTTTGAGTCCTCTACAGTCAGACCGTAAATGCAGTCCACCGGACAGACCTTTACGCAGGCTGTATCCTGACAATCAGCACATAGTCGTGTTATTACCCAGGGCATATACTTCCTCCTATAGACCTGCTGATATTATTTTTCTTTTTCTCTATTCTATTTATTATTGAATTAAATATCAAGGCCGATATTTACACTTCCACCCCATAAAAAAATGCATTTATTTAGGGGGAAGGTCCTACGTCCGAAGTCCAACCTCGGAGGTTGGACGTTTATCCTCCTTGCAACTTCTTAACTATAAACCTATCTTGTATAAATAAGGGGCACTGTTTTGAACCTATGGGAAAATTATGGATAATGTAACGTTAGAATTGATAGTAATTCTAATATTAATTATTGCAAATGGCCTTTTTGCTATGTCGGAAATTGCCGTCGTCTCTTCCAGAAAAACAAGACTGGAACACCTGGCCAGAAAAGGGAATCAGAGATCCAAAACAGCACTCGACCTGGCAAACTCTCCAAGCAAATTCCTCTCTACTGTCCAGATTGGCGTTACAACAATCAGCGTTATTACTGGTGCCGTTAGCGGCGCCACACTCGGCAAAAGAGTTGCCGAAATCTTAAGCACAATCCCTTACCTGAAAAACTATGCCGATATACTCGGCTATGCCATTGTTGTAGCCGGCATTACTTACTTTACACTCGTCATAGGCGAACTCGTCCCGAAAAGAATCGGAATGAATAACCCTGAAAAAATTGCCCTCAAAGTCTCGGGCTGGATGAAAACCTTATCTAAAATCGGCACTCCACTTGTGGCTACCCTTAGCTATTCAACCGACTTTATTCTCAAATTCCTCAACATTAAACCTCCTTCTGAACCTAACGTTTCAGAAGAGGAGATCAGAATGCTCATCCGCCAGGGGAATAAAGCCGGCATTATAGAAAAGGCCGAACAGGATATACTTGAATCGGTCTTCCGCCTGGGAGATAAAAGAGTAGAGGCCGTGATGACACCCAGAACTAAAATCGTCTGGCTCGATATCAATGCCCCAAGCGAGGAAAATAAGAAAATTATACTCGAATCCCATTTTTCCCATTTCCCCGTCTGCGATGAAAACCTCGATAACCTTAAAGGCGTTATCAGCATTAAGGATCTTTACTACTTTCACGTGCAGGGAAAACAATACGATATCCATACACACCTGCAGGAACCGCTCTTTATTCCCGAGGGCACAAGAGCCCTCAAACTGCTCGACCGCTTTAAGGAATCGGGCAAATACCTGGCAATCGTTATTGATGAATATGGCG
Source organism: Acidobacteriota bacterium (assembly GCA_050258415.1). Taxonomy (GTDB): domain Bacteria; phylum Bacteroidota; class Ignavibacteria; order Ignavibacteriales; family SURF-24; genus JAAXKN01. Next base: position 1,781 of record JBLMYS010000396.1, read on the forward strand.
GCGTCGAAGGACTCGTTACAATTACTGACCTCGTCGAGGAGGTCTTGGGTGAACTTTCCAGGCAGGACCATTCCGAACCTTATGCTAAAAGAAGGGACGACGGCTCATGGCTCGTCGACGGCATGATCCCCATCGACGAGTTCAAAAGAGTCTTTAAGCTCGAAACTCTCCCCGGTGAGGAAACCGAGGACTTCCAGACTATTGGCGGCTTTATTCTCCTCAAAATGGAAAAAATCCCAAAAGAAGGGGAGAAACTCGAAAGCGCTGGTCTTAATTTCGAAATTCTCGATATGGACGGCAACAGAATAGATAAAGTTCTTGTTTCCAGCGCTAAAAAGCCATGAGAAACGTCTAAATGTGGTAGATTGATACCTCTTTATTGTTATATTGTATTATTAATCAAACTCTTTTTAGGAAATCTTTGTTTATTATTAAGATGTAAAAACCTGCCAAATATAATATATTTTGAAACTATTTATTATTCACGTTGTTATAATACCGGAAACTTAATTGGAAAAATTTATGAAAAAACTTCAGATCTTATTGCTTCTGCTAATTCTTAGCATAAGCAATTTTATTTCTGCACAGAACGTTACCGAGGCTCAAACCCCAAAAAAGGACCAGACCTCTTCGGGCATTGATGCCGCAGGAGCGCTTGCTCCGGAAAATTACCTCGAAAAGGAAGACCACCTTATTATGGTGCTCCTTTCTAGGTATCATTATAAGAAAACCGACGTTAACGACTCCCTGTCATCTAAAATATTCGACCGCTATATAAAAACACTTGACTATAACCGGCTCTATTTCCTGCAGTCCGATATCGCCGGATTCGAGAAATACCGCTATGCACTCGATGACGCGTTGAATAATGGCCAGCTCAAACCGGCTTACGATATATTCAACCTCTTCGTTCAACGCATGAAGGACAGGCAGGAGTATATACATAATACACTTAAAAATGAATTCGATTTTACTAAAGACGAAAGCTATACCCCCGATAGAAAAGATGCCCCCTGGGCTAAGGATAAAAACGAACTCGACGAACTCTGGAGAAAAAGACTCAAAGATGAAGCCTTGAGAGAAAAATTAAAAGATAAGGACTGGGCAAAAATATCTGAAACCCTGGAAAAACGCTACAGCAACATGGAAAGAAGAATCCAGCAGTATAAAAGCGAAGACGTTTTCCAGCTCTTTATGAACCAGTTTACAGAGTCGATAGACCCCCATACAAATTATCTGTCGCCTATAACTTCGGAAAACTTCAACATGCAGATGAGCCTCTCCCTCGAGGGTATCGGAGCTTCCCTGATGAGCGAGGACGAGTATACAAAAGTTGCCGAGGTAATCCCCGGCGGACCGGCCTTTAAGAGCAAACTCCTCAAGGTTAATGATAAGATAGTTGGCGTCGCACAGGGCGAGGACGGAGAAATGGTCGACGTCATAAACAAAAGCCTCGACGACGTCGTTAAACTTATCCGCGGACCTAAGGGTACACTCGTTCGCCTCCAGATCCTCCCATCTGATGCGGGCGTTAACGCCAAACCTAAGGAAATCAGAATCGTGCGCGATAAGGTTAAACTTGAAGAACAGGCCGCTAAGAAAGACGTCGTAACCGTTACACGTGACGGCGCCCCTTATAAAGTCGGCGTAATTACACTCCCTGCATTCTACTTCGACTACCAGGCACAGGCAAGAGGCGAGAAAGACTATAAAAGCACCACTAAGGACGTTAAAAAACTCCTTAAAGAACTTAAAGATGAAAAAGTCGACGGTGTGGTCCTCGACCTTAGGAATAACGGCGGCGGATCCCTCCAGGAGGCAATTGACCTTACCGGGCTTTTTATAAAGGACGGCCCCGTCGTCCAGGTGCGCGATGCCGACGGTTCTGTTGACGTTGGTACTGACCGCGATAGCGAAATTTTCTACGACGGCCCTCTTGCTGTCCTCGTTAACCGCTCCAGCGCCTCGGCTTCCGAAATCTTCGCCGGCGCAATCCAGGACTATAAACGAGGCGTCATCGTGGGCGAACAAACCTACGGCAAAGGAACTGTCCAGAACCTGATCGACCTTAACCGCTTCCCGAAAGACCCGGGCGTTAAATACGGACAACTAAAAGTTACAATCGCAAAGTTCTACCGCATTGACGGCGGAAGTACACAAAGAAAGGGCGTTATTCCCGACGTTAAATTCCCGTCGCTCATCGATACTTCCGACTATGGCGAAAGCTCTGAACCTAGCGCCCTTCCGTGGGACAGGATCGCTCCAAGCCATTACGAACTCTATACTAAACTTGGAAACATAATCCCTGAACTCAATAAACGCCACGAGGAAAGGGCAAAATCAGACCCTATCTTCAGCAACTACCTCGATGAGGTCAAAGAAGCTAAAGAAGACCGCCAGCAGAAGACTGTCTCCTTAAACGAGGCAAAACGCAAGAAGGAACAGGATGAACAGGAGGAGAAAAGACTCAGGAGCATTAACGAAAGACGCCAGGCCGAAGGCCTCAAACTCCTTAAAAAAGGCGAAGTTGAGCCCCAGGATGAGAAAATGAGCGACCCTGTATTAAAGGAAACAGCTAATATTGTTACAGATATGTTCTTTTTGACCGCTAAAAAGTAACTCTGTTAATCGGATAAAAGGCGGAGCCCAGGCCCCGCCTTTTTTTTTGCATAAAAATGCATCATATAATGCTCCTCTTCCATCCGGCAGTAGAAAAATATTAAATTCCCGCGCAATCCCATTGAAAAAAAGATAAAAATACTTATTTTTACGGACATTATATCTGAATCAATTGCCCTGGAGAAATTTACAGAAAATTCCCTTCCTGTTTGCAGTCTCTAAATTGATTTTGATATTATAAAGATATAAGAGTATCTTATTTCTATAATTTCTTTTTTAGGCATTCACCTTTCCACACACCCTGAGGATGTCTGGACAATAACGTTATACAGGAGGAAATTAATGGGTTGGTTTACCAGTGCATTTAACTCTTCGCTTGGGAAAAAATATGTTATGGCTATAACAGGTTTTTTCCTTCTGATCTATTTGGTCGTTCACCTTTTCGGCAACACTTTCCTTTATTTCGGACGCGACGCTTTTAACACTTACGTCGAAGCCCTTACTGAATCCAGCTTTAAGCCGGTAATCAGAGTAATCGAAGTTGTGCTCCTGCTCGGCTTTTTATTCCACATTTACGACGGCGTCAGACTCCAGATCGGTAACTGGAGAGCACGCCCCCAGAGATATGCCGTAAGGCCCGACGACCCGCAGGCGAACCTGGCTTCCAGAACTATGTGGCTCTCAGCCAGTGTTATCTTCTTTTTCCTCGTCATCCACATTCAACAGTTCTGGTACGTCTATCATTACGCCAGAACCGGCAATATGCGCATGTATGACCTCGTGATAAGTGCTTTTACTAATCCGGTCTTTGCCGTGATATACCTGGTTTCCGTTTTCCTGCTCTTCTTCCACCTCTATCACGGATTCCAGAGCGCGTTCCAGAGCCTGGGATGGAATCATGTTAAATACAGAACCCTGATTGTTGTTGTCGGGAAAATTTATGCCGTCGTTATCGGCCTGGGGTTCGCTTCTTTTCCGATCTACTTTTATTTTATGGGAGGTAAATAATGGCTGTATTAGATTCCAAAATTCCGGCCGGAAAACTGCAGGATAAGTGGACTAACCATAAGTTCAACCTGAAACTGGTTAACCCGGCTAATAAAAGAAAATACGACATTATCGTCGTCGGCACCGGACTCGCCGGCGCTTCTGCTGCGGCATCACTGGCTGAATTGGGCTACAATGTTAAAGCCTTCTGCTACCAGGATAGCCCCCGCCGCGCCCACTCTATTGCCGCTCAGGGTGGTATTAACGCTGCCAAAAATTACCAGAACGACGGCGATAGCATTTTCCGCCTCTTCTACGATACTGTTAAAGGCGGCGACTACCGCGCCCGCGAGGCTAACGTCTACAGGCTTGCCGAGGTAAGCAATAATATTATAGACCAGTGCGTCGCCCAGGGTGTGCCTTTCGCCAGGGAATACGGCGGACTCCTGGATAACCGCTCTTTCGGCGGTGCACAGGTATCCAGAACCTTCTACGCCAGGGGCCAAACGGGCCAGCAGCTCCTCCTCGGCGCCTACAGCGCCCTTAACCGCCAGATCGGCCTGGGTAAAATTAAAATGTACCCCAGACGCGAAATGCTCGACCTCGTCATTGTCGACGGCGCCGCTAGAGGCATTGTCGTAAGAAACCTTATTACCGGCGACATCGAAAAGTATTCAGCCCACGCGGTCATTCTGGCTACTGGCGGCTACGGAAATACATATTTCCTTTCCACCAATGCAATGAATTCAAACGCTACTGCTATATGGCGCGCACATAAAAAAGGCGCCCTGTTCGCAAATCCTTGCTTTACTCAGATACACCCGACCTGCATCCCGGTCCACGGCGACTATCAGTCGAAACTGACTCTCATGAGCGAAAGCTTGAGAAACGACGGCCGCGTTTGGGTCCCTAAAAAAGCGGGCGACAAGCGCCCACCGAACCAGATCCCTGAGGAAGAACGTGATTACTTCCTCGAAAGAAAATACCCCTCCTTCGGTAACCTCGTCCCGCGCGACGTCGCTTCCAGAAATTCTAAGGAACAATGCGACGAGGGTAAGGGCGTCGGCGATACCGGACTTGCTGTTTACCTCGACTTTGCTGATGCAATAAAACGCCTCGGCAAAAGAGCAATAGATGAGAAATACGGCAACCTCTTCCAGATGTATCAGATGATTACAGACGAGGACCCCTATGAGGTCCCTATGAGAATTTATCCGGCTATCCATTATACAATGGGCGGACTCTGGGTGGATTATAACCTCATGAGCACTATTCCCGGCTGCTTCGTCTTAGGTGAAGCTAACTTCTCCGACCACGGCGCAAACCGCCTCGGTGCAAGCGCCCTTATGCAGGGCCTGGCCGACGGATATTTTGTTATACCTTATACAATCGGCGACTACCTGGCCACAAGCAAACTCCAGGCCGTCTCTACAGACCACCCGGAATTCGCTAAGGATGAACAGGCCATCAAAAACTTGGTCGAAAAACTCCTCTCTATCAAGGGCAATAAAACCGTCGATGAAATCCACCGCGAACTCGGCAAAGTTATGTGGGATAAGGTCGGTATGGCTAGAAACGCTAAAGGCTTAAATGAGGCTATCACTGAAATCAGGGCGCTCCGTGAGGACTTCTGGAAAAATGTCAACGTTACCGGCTCGGCCGGCGACCTGAACCAGACACTCGAACGCGCCGGACGCGTGGCCGACTTCCTGGAACTCGGCGAACTTATGGCAACTGACGCCCTCCATAGAAATGAATCCTGCGGAGGCCATTTCCGCGAGGAATACCAGACTGAGGAAAATGAAGCCAGACGCGACGACGAAAACTTTACTTACGTGGCTGCCTGGGAATTCAATGAAGTAGGCAAATGGACACTGAATAAGGAGCCTCTTGTCTTTGAGAATGTGAAATTAACGCAGAGGAGCTATAAATAATGAGCAAGAATCTAAATCTAACTTTAAGAATCTGGCGCCAGCCTAACAGGACTAAAGTCGGCAGGTTCGTTACTTATAAGGTCTCAAATATCTCTACAGATTCCTCCTTCCTCGAAATGCTCGACGTCCTTAACGAGGACCTCCAGAGGAAAAACGAGGACCCTGTGGCTTTCGATCACGACTGCCGCGAGGGTATCTGCGGAGCCTGCGGACTGGTTATCAATGGAAGACCTCACGGACCCGTAAAAGGCACAACTACCTGCCAGCTCCATATGCGTAATTTCGACGACGGTGATACCATTACAATTGAACCCTGGAGGGCTAAGGCTTTCCCCGTTATAAAAGACCTTATGGTCGACCGCTCTGCTTTCGAGAAAATTCAGCAGGCCGGCGGCTTCATTTCAGTCAATACCGGCGGGGTGCCCGATGCAAATTCAATCCTTGTATCCAAGGATATGGCCAATATTGCTATGGATGCCGCCGCATGTATCGGCTGCGGAGCCTGCGTCGCGGTCTGCAAGAACGCATCTGCTATGCTCTTCGTCTCGGCCAAGGTCTCTCACCTGGCTCACCTGCCGCAGGGCAATACCGAAAGGTTTGAAAGGGTGGAGGCTATGGTTAAGGTAATGGACGAAATGGGCTTCGGAAGCTGTACCAATACCTATGCATGTGAAGCTGAATGCCCCAAGGAAATATCCGTAAGACATATCGCCATAATGAACCGCGAATACTTCGCCGCTAAACTTAAATCAAACGACAAAAACGGTAAAGATATAATCTAATTAATTAATGCTGCGCCATCCTCCGCGGAGGATGGCAGTGCGGCGCCGGGAACCACTTCCTGGCGCCATTACTTACCCAATCCTGCAAAATCCGCCCAAATCCCTAACTTCTTCTTTTACTTTGAATATTAAATTTATATCTTAATGTTCAGATTTCACAAAATAACGTAATTATTCGATAATGTATTGAGGGGATATCGAAATTTTAAGATTATGTAACAGGGTAATATTATGTTTGAAAAAGAAATTAAGTTTAT
>JBLMYS010000397.1:0-2790 GCA_050258415.1 Acidobacteriota bacterium
ATGGGCAATATCGAAGGCAAAGAAGGAAAAATTGTTCAAGTCATCGGCCCTGTTGTTGACGTTGATTTTGAGGATGGATACTTACCAAAGATTTTTAATGCAATAAAAATTCCGCGTACAAGCGTGGAAGGTAAAGAGGAAAATTTAATTGTTGAAGTACAGCAGCACTTAGGCGAAAACAGGGTCAGGACTGTTGCTATGGATACAACCGACGGACTTGTAAGGGGTATGGCAGCATACGATACAGGAGCCCCGATTACGGTTCCTGTGGGCCCGGAAACATTAGGCCGTCTTATTAACGTAATTGGCGAGGGCATTGACGGGCTTGGCGAAATTAAAACAAAACAGTCATACCCGATTCACCGTCCTGCTCCAAAATTTAAAAACTTGACCACCAGCCAGGAACTCTTCGAAACAGGTATCAAAGTAATCGATCTTCTGGAACCTTACTCAAAAGGCGGTAAAACCGGCCTCTTCGGCGGCGCAGGCGTGGGTAAAACCGTTGTTATTATGGAGCTTATCCATAACGTAGCCTCACAGCACGGCGGTTATTCGGTCTTTACCGGTGTTGGTGAAAGAACCAGGGAAGGAAACGACCTCTGGCTGGATATGAAGGAGTCGGGCGTTTTAAGTAAAACCTGCCTCGTATTCGGACAGATGAACGAACCCCCGGGAGCAAGACTTAGAGTAGGTCTTACAGGACTTACAATGGCCGAGTATTTCCGCGATGAAGAGGGAAAAGACGTGCTTCTCTTTATCGACAATATATTCCGTTTTACACAGGCCGGAAGTGAAGTAAGTGCTCTTTTAGGCAGAATGCCTTCAGCAGTAGGCTACCAGCCGAACCTGGCAACTGAAATGGGCGCACTGCAGGAAAGAATTACTTCAACCGATAAGGGCTCTGTTACTTCCGTTCAGGCAATTTACGTTCCCGCAGATGACTTGACAGATCCTGCTCCTGCGGCAGCTTTTGCTCACCTGGATGCTACAACCGTGTTAAGCCGCCAGATCTCGGAACTCGGTATCTATCCGGCAGTTGATCCTCTTGAATCAACTTCACGTATTCTTGAACCGGGTATCGTTGGCCAGGAACATTACGACGTGGCAATGAGGGTAAAGGAAATACTGCAGTCGTATAAGGATCTTCAGGATATTATAAACATCCTTGGTATGGATGAACTTTCAGAAGAGGACAAAACCACTGTTAGACGTGCAAGAAGAATCCAGAGGTTCTTTAGCCAGCCTTTCCACGTAGCCGAACAGTTTACAGGCTATCAGGGCCGCTACGTTAAGCTGGAAGATACCATCAGAAGCTTCAAGGGAATCATCAACGGTGAATATGATGACCTTCCCGAGGCAGCTTTCATGTACGTTGGTACAATTGAAGAAGCAGTAGAAAAAGCCAAAAGTTATAAATAAACTATGAAAGAATTATTCTTAGAGGTCGTAACACCCTCAAAGGTTGCTTACGCCGGTAATATTAAATCTGTAACTATTCCGGGAACTCTCGGGAGCTTCCAGGTTCTTTTTAACCATGCTCCTCTGATCAGTTCTTTCGAAATAGGCCTAATTAAAATTGTTGACGAGAACAATGCAACGCGCTACTTTGCTACTGGCGGCGGAACAGTTGAGGTTAAGGATAATAAAATCCTTGCCCTGGCTGAAAGCTTTGAAGAAGCTGTGGAAATTGACGTCGCAAGAGCTAAAAGGGCCATAGAAACAGCAAAAGAAAGGCTTAAGGACAGAAGTCAGCAGTTTGAAGTTGACCAGACACAGGCTGAACTCTCCCGGGCACTGAACAGAATTAATATTGCTTCGAAATACAGGCCGTCTTCTTTATAAAAGATCCCTGTAAAATTTATCTTAAAAAAGGGGAAGAGCATTTGTTCTTCCCCTTTTTTCTTAGAAAACCGGCATGCGGATTTTTAGCGCGGTTTTTCGTTTTCATATCTTCTGCCCATGCTTTCACGCTTGGGCAAAGTTTCGTCTTCATATTCAGCCGTCAGCTGGTCCTTTACCTCGATGGAAGAGCGCCTGGTTTCACCTGCGGCTGTTTCTTCGGTTTCTCTTTCATAACTCTTATATGCGTCAATTGCGGCAGCCAGAGCATCCCTGAGCTTTGTTATTTCGTTTTCAATTGTATCCCTCGGAACGTCAATTTTCCCGGAAGCGTACTTTTTAGCCTGAGTAAAGACATCCTGCGCCCTGTCTACCCAGCTGGAAGTAACGTTTTTAGTCTCATCAATTATTTTCTGGCTCTGGTATTTAGCCTTATTCATATAGCTATTCATACCGCGTTTAATTTCCCTGCGCACGCGCCTGCCCGATACAGGTGTTAAAATCTGGGCTAAAACACCGCCAGCGATACTGCCTAAGATCACTCCCACTATCAGATTTTCCTTACTCCTTTTCATAACAGCTTCTCCTTTTCTAATTTAATTATAATAATCCGGCGGATAGAGGGTAACTAATACTAGAATATAAAATATAAACGAGAAGTTCAAGAAGGTTCGAGGTTCAACGTTAAACTAGAAATCGACCCGCGTTTTTCGTAAATTTACAGATTACATATCTTTTATTCGGTATTGGATTGGTATACTGGATTTTCATTATTATATTATGAGGATCTTTGTATAAAGGGCACTGATCCAGCAAAATTCTAACAAAACTATCTTTAGGAGGGAAAGTGAGCTACGAGTTTACACTGATACCGGGTGACGGGATCGGTCCGGATATTACTGAGGCCGCAATTAAGGTCATTGAACACGCCGGAGTTAAAATATACTGGGA
>JBLMYS010000398.1:0-21483 GCA_050258415.1 Acidobacteriota bacterium
CCGCTCGATCTACGACGCCCACACCCTGCAGCACGAATACGACTTGCCGGTCCTGGGCGAGATCTCCCGGATCAAGGCGGCATAGGAGGCCATGATGAGCCGGATCCAGCAGATTCTTGACAAGGCCGAACGCGAGGGCCGCATGCGGCGGACGGTGGGAGTGACCGAGGTGCGATAAGTGCATCGTAAATAACAAGATCGACTTTAATGCCGCCGATAATATGCTACGACAGGGTATCCTTAAACTTACCGGAGAAGGCGACATCCCCTCGGCCTGGCGAATGTTTGTGAAGAAAAACGACATCATAGGCATCAAGGTAAACCCGATCGGTGGCGCCCAGCTCTCAACAAGCACTGAAGTGGTAAAAAGCGTCATTAACCAGCTTGAGGAAGCAGGCATCCCGAAGAAAAATATCGTCATCTGGGACAGAAGAATGCCCGATTTGGAACAGGCGGGCTTTACAGAGGCTAACTTCCCCGGCGTCAGCATTAAAGCTACTGAGTTTAAGGATAAACAGGGGAGCTACTACGACAAAAACGGAAAGCTCTATAGCGAAGATATGATAGATAAAAACTGGTACTACTGGGCCGACGTGGAGGAAAAGTACGACGCCGAGACCATGCCCTATATGACAAACGAGGGAAAATACTCCTATTTCACAAAGATCGTAACTCAGCAGGTGGATAAAATTATCAATATCCCGATACTTAAAAACGCCGGCGCATCAGTTACTCTCGCCATGAAAAACCTGGCCTTCGGCAGCATCTCCAATACCTCAAGGCTCCATAAGGACCTCTGGGCCGAAACCTGCGCCGAAGTGTGCGCTTTTCCTCCTATACGCGACAAGGTCGTCCTTAATATCGCCGACGGTATTAAAGGCTGCTTCCAGGGTGGCCCCGGCGCTAAACCACAGTTCTTTACTGAATATAAAACCATTCTTTTCTCCACTGACCCCGTTGCTCTCGACAGAATTGGATACGAAATTGTCCTGAAGAAAAGAATTGAGGAGAAAATCCAGAAGGCCGACTACCCGGCTGCCCGCAAATATATGGACCTTGCTCAAAGCCTGGGACTTGGAACGGCGGAACTTGAAAGGATTCAACTTGAAAAAATTACAATTTAAGGATTATTTTGAAAAAGATAGCTTTTACCGCTTTTATTCTCTTTTTACTCGCGTCGACAGGCAGGACTTTCTGCCAGACTGACGAGATAGCCGGCATCAACCCTCAGGATATGCCATCAGGTGAAATCCTCAGAAATGACTACTTCGACGGCAAATCACTCTGGGGCTATATAGACGGAGGCGCCGATGTCTACCTCGAATACGGTTTCTCCAGACTCCGGTTGCAGGAAGTAAACTATAAAAACCATCACTTTAAGCTTGAAATTTACAGGATGAAAGACCCTTCGGCGGCGTTTGGAATCTTTTCCATCTCCCGCTTTAAATGCGCTCCTTCAGACTCCCTTCCGGGCCTGAACTGTATATCCAACTACCAGACTCTGGCGGCAAAAGACTGCTACTATATCTCGGCTATAAATGACAACGGGACCAGGGAAGAAATCTCCCTCTCAAAGGAGCTTGTGGGAATTATTACCTCTAAAATCACACAAGATTCAATTGCAGTCCCGGGGCTTTTCAAAAAAGATGTTTTTCAGCCTTACTTGGGGGAACTTAAACTTTTCCACGGCAAGCTTGGAGTCCAGAACGGCTTTCCCGCCTGGAGCGACCAGTTCGACCGCTATGGGAAGTTTTCTATGTACATTCTTCCCATTGAAACTTCTTCAGGTTACGCCTATATTGCAAAAATTAAGTTTTCTTCACCCATGGATATGAAGGACTTTCAAGAAAAAGCGGGTTTTAAGAGCCTTACAAGCACTTTAATATCTGTAAGTAAAAATGGGTCTCTTAAGGCTATGAGGCAGACTGAGGCTGATGAACTAGTCTATTTCGAAACAAATTATCCTGAGGCCGAAGCCGGGAAATTTCTTAAGGAAATAGACTAGTTCATCAATAGAATATGTTATTTTGAGTTAATTTTGAGCATTTTGCTGTCCGGCGTGTAACTTACTATCTCCGGATTTTCCAGGTTGATCAGGGCCTGAACGAACTTCTTTATCCTTTCAATCGATTCATTGATAACGTAGAAGTCCTCGTCAGGCTTTTTCATTTTGGCCGTCTCCATCTCGGCCTCAAGGCTCTTAAGCGACATGATAAGGCTGCTTAAGGGGTTGTTTATCTGATGGCCTATCGTACATGCCATCTCAACTAAAGCCTTGTTGTGCTCAATGCTCTTAAGCTCATTCTGGAGGTTGTGGATCCTGATGCCGGAGCGTATTCTGGCCAGAAGCTCCTGGTTTTCAATAGGCTTTACCAGAAAGTCATCGGCCCCAATGTCCAGCCCCGTCACCCTGTCCTTCAGCGATGCCCTGGCAGTAAGTAAAATGAAGTAAATAAGCTTATACTTGTCGTTTTTCTTTATAATATTGCAAAGCTCTATTCCGTCCATAACAGGCATTGTCCAGTCCGCTACAACTACCTTCGGCATATAGCTGTCCAATAGCTCCAGCGCCTCCTGCCCGTTATTGGCGGTCTTTACCTCATAGTTATTCTTGCTTAAGAGGCGTTCCAGAATAAATCTGGTGTCTTCCTCATCCTCTACTATTAGTATCTTATCCTTATCCATCTAATTCACTATCATTTTATTAACTTTATTCAACAAATCATTATAATCTATTATCGGTTTTACAATATAATCATCTGCCAGACTCTCTTCAAAGTAGTTATTTGGCCCGACATTTTTTTGGTATGCCGTAACCAGAAGTATCGGAATTTGGGATAACTGCTCATTTTGCTTGATAAAGCGCGAAAGTATTACTCCGTCTACTTTCTCCCCCCCCATATAGGTATTTTTAAGGTTGATATCCATAATAATGAGGCTTATGTTGTCTTCTTTGATCTTTTCAATAAGCAGATCACCATCTTCAATGGTTGTAGTCTTATACTTTGTTTTGGAGAAAAGATACTTGTAAAATTCCTGTGTAAATGGATCGTCTTCAACAATTATGATATTCTTTTCCATTTCATTTTCCCGAATATTTAACGATGATGCTTATTCTGCGGTTAATCACGTCAAGCGGATTTTCCTTGTCTCTGAGGCGCTTGTCGGCATAGCCGCGTACCTCGTCAATCTGTTCCTGCCTTACGCCTGAGGCCGTAAGGGCACGCCTGGCCGAATTGGCCCTCTCGGCGCTAAGTTCAAAATTCGTATAGCCCACGCCGTTTCCACTGTATGGGCGTGAATCCGTATGCCCCTCAATTACAATCTGGTTCGGGAGTTTTGATATCTCAGCCCCTATTTTCTTGATGATCGAAAGCGCTTTGGGCTTCAACTCTGAAGTGCCAATCTCAAAAAATATGTCGTTGAAGGATTCCATAATCTCAATTCTCATTCCTTCATCTATAAACTCAATTTTTACCTGATCGACCAGGTCCTTGAATTCCGGGGCCTGCGACATCTCATTGTAAAGTGCCTGCCCCATGCGGTTCAGCCTCTCTTTTTCCATCTCCTTGGCTGCCGCTTCCGACTGCATTTTTAGACTCACCGGGGATGGACCCTTGCCATCTAAGATAAACTTTCCCTTTTTTGTGCTGAAACCTACCGGGTCCTTGAAGTAACTTGATACCGATTGCTTTACCTGCTCGCTCTGGCCTAAAATCCATAGCACTATAAAAAGAGCCATCATGGCCGTTACGAAATCTGCGTAGGCTACCTTCCAGGCTCCGCCATGGTGGCCTCCGTGAGATTTCTTCTTTTTCTGGATTATTATGGGACCCTGCCCCTCGTCAAGACCCATATGCTATTCTTTTTTTCCTCTGATGTAATTTTCCAGTTCGCTGAAGGAAGGACGTTCATCGGTAAAGATGGTCCTGCGTGCAATCTCAACTGCAATAATAGGTGGGTTACCCTTTGCATAAGCTACTATACAGGCCTTTATTGTTTCCAGATATCTTATCTTATGCTCCAGATTGTGCTCAATGTTTGAGGCCAAAGGACCTATAAAACCATACGACAAAAGTACACCTAGAAATGTACCAACTAACGCCGAGGCTACGTGGTGACCTACTGTTTCAGCACCCTCACTTATTGCGCCCATGGTAACTATAATTCCAAGCACCGCGGCCACAATTCCAAGACCCGGCAAAGCATCACCGGTCTTGCTTAGAACACCTGCAATAGGTTTTTCTTCCATTTCAAAGGTTTCAATTTCGGTGTCCAGAAGCGCTTCAATCTCATGCGGCGGAACGCCACCTGAAAGCATTACCTTCATAGTGTCGCAAAAGTAGCTCTTTGCAAACTTATCATTTATAAACCTCTTGTTGCGCGACAGTATGTCGCTTTCTTCCGGCTTTTCAATGTGCTTTTCAATTGCAATAAGTCCGTCTCTTTGCGCAACAAGAAAAAGATCGTTAAAACTTTTCAGCAATTCCAGATAATCTTCCTTGCTGTATCCCTTAAAGCTGATAGCAGCAGGTATGGCGGCAACAATCTTCTTAAGCAGGGCAAGGGGAGCAGTAATGAGCATACTACCCAGTGCAGCACCGCCTATAGTCAGAAATTCAGCCGGCTGTATAAGAAGCGGAATCTGCCCGCCGGCAACAGTAAAACCTACCAGAACGGCGGCTACTACCACAACAAAACCGATAATAACGAACATTACTTTTTATCCTGCGACATGTTGATGTTTTCAATTTCTTTAACCATTGAGAAAATCTGACCACACTTGAGCTTTATAAACGACCAGTCGAAATCCCCCTGTGCAAGTTTATCCTCTACTTCGCCGCTTAAAGCTGTAAGCGACTGATATCCTATCGTGCCACCGTTTCCCCTTATCTCGTGCACTACCATCTTTAGCATGTCTTTGTTTTTTGCACTAAGAGACTCTTCAATCCTTTTCTTTTTATCCGGAAAACTGTTCAGGAAAAATCTTACCAGACTTTTTTGTATGTCCGTCTTCTCATTTTCCGAAATCATTTTCTTCTTTTTCGACTTCGAGAGGGTTTCACTTCCCAGAATCTCATTTACATACTTAATGATCATTTCCTTCTGCAAAGGCTTCGAAAGTACCCTCTCGGCTCCTGCCTCAACTGCAGCCAGCACATTGCGCCTGTCCGTGTTTGCGCTGATAACAATGATCGGAATGTGCCTTAAATTATCGAGCACCTTTATTACCTGAAGCATCTTGAGCCCGTCAAAATTTGGCATCATTAGATCCAGAAAAATCAGGTTCGGCTTAAATTCCGCCGCTTTTTGAAGCCCTTCCAGACCGTCTGTGCAGGTAAGTACTTCAAGGTTATAATCTTCAAAGAACGATTTCAGTGCATGACGTATAACATCCGAATCATCAACAACGAGTATTCTTATTCTATCTGTTTGCTGTTCCATTACTTTTTAACTTTATTAACTTTTAGTTTTGTCAAATCTACAGAAAGCTTTTCCTTGCTCTTCTGTGATGCCTCAATTGCATAGTCACGTACTTTCTCGTATACTTCGCCGCGCAGGATTTTTACCTCCCCCGGGGCATCTATTCCGATTTTGACCTGGTTATCAGAAAGCGCTACAATTTTCACTACAATATCACCATTGATCCTGATCTCTTCATTCAATTTTCTGGTTAATATTAACATTGCTCATCCGCCTAATTTTCTTTGAACAGAATATAATCAATAGGAAGCTCATCTTCATCTAAAATCTTCTGAAATCCCAATTTTTCATCCTGATTGATGTAAACCGGTGCCTTCAGGTTAACCGTAATTTTCAGGGGATCGGGATCCAGCCTTACAATCCCAAAGGCCTCATATCCCTCCACCTTGGCATAATCTTCCATCAGAACCCGCGTCGAGAAAAGGGGAAAAACAAGCTCGGGCTCATCTACTGAAGTAAGCCACAAAAACAATTCCGTACCGGAATTGATCAAAAGATATTTCTTGTAGTTCTCAAACCCAAGAATTCCATCCCTGAAGTGGATAATCATAGATTCATCAAATTCAACTTCACCAAATTGATTTGTATTAATTTTCATCTTCTTACTTTATTTGTTTAATATTACTATATCTACACGCCTGTTGCTCCGCCGGCCTTCAAATGTGGAGTTCGTTGTTACAGGACGGTACTCCGAATATCCAACAATCGATACCTTGTCGGGCGAAAGCCCCTCTTTATTTATCAGATAATATGCCGTATTCAATGCCCTGCTTACTGATAAGTGCCAGTTCGAAGGATATATGGGCGAACTGATCGGAATGTTATCCGTATGCCCCTCAACCCTGATGTCATTTGGCAGATTCTTTAAGAGCGAGGCGATTTTCATTAAAATTATACGCGAACTGTCATTTAACTCCGAGGTGCCTGATGGGAAAAGTATGTCATCCAGAATGTGAATGATTATGCCCCTTTCGTTTTCTTCCAGCCTGATGGAATTATTAAGCTTGTTCTCATCAACCAGATTCTGCAGACCGTTCTTCAGATTTCCTGCTGCCTTGGGCTGCGGCTTCTTCATTCCGAAATTGGCACCTTCAATGCCCTGAACATTACTCTGTATGCCGAAAGCACTGCCTACGGCCTTCACCAGTTTCTGATATTTAAGTGTATCTATATTCGAAATTGCATAAAGAATTATAAATAACCCAAGCAGAAGTGTAATCAGGTCGGCATAAGTTATTAGATATCTGTCCTTATCACCCTCTTCCTGGAACAGGTCGCCGCCTTCGTCTAACTGGCGAGGATTTTTTCCTGCTCTTTTTGGGGAAGCATGCTTATAAGTCTGGCTTTCACCACCGAGGGTATATCCCCGCTCTGAAGAGCCAGAACTCCCTCCAAGGATATCTCCATCATATGTTTTTCTTCTAAATGACATTGCTTTAATTTATCACCAATTGGTAACCAGATAAGATTTGCACTTAAAACTCCCCATAATGTGGCTATGAACGCCGTGGCAATGTTGTGAATAAGACTGTTAGGATCACCCCCTGCCTGCGCAAGCGTCATAACCAGCCCCATCACTGTCCCAAGTATTCCCATTGTGGGAGCATAACCACCCATTTTAGTAAAAATAAATATATTTGACAAATGCCTTTCCTGCATCGCTTTCACCTCAGAATAGGCTATGTTCTGCAAACTCTCGGCATCCGTCCCGTCTACTAGCAGGCGTACCATTTTTCTGGTATATGGCGACTCAAGCCTCTCAAGCTGATGCTCCAGTGAAAGAAGCCCTTCTTTCCTGCAGATAATTGAAAACTCTATGAAAGTTAAAATCAATCCCGTTACGTCATACTCGGGAGGAAAATATGCCAGACGCCCGAGTGAAAAAATCTTCTTGAACCTGTCAAACCCGAAGCCGATTATTACAGAGGCAAAAGTTCCCCCAAATACAACAACAAGCGGAGGCAGAAGGAATAGAGCCTTCATCGAACCCCCTTCAACTAAGAAAGCCCCAAAGATCGAGAATACCCCGAGTATCAGTCCGTTTATTCCACCAAGTTTTTTCAGCATTACATGTAATCCAGAAGAGACTTTGGTAAAATCATCGCCGACATTTTATAGGAAAGCTCAAGATAATACTGCCTGTTCTGCAGATCAATTACCGCCCCGGCCACATCCACATCCTTTTCCTTCGAAAGCAGCCCCTTTAACTCAAGCTGCTGGCTGTCCAGAAGATCGTGCGTCGAACTAAGACGGTTAATTGTGTCTCCTGCAGTCGTAAGCTGCTTTGAGAGACTGTCCTGAAACGCCTTTACGGCATCAACATCGCTGTCTGCCGGAGTTGTACCGCTCTGAAGACTGGTCTTTACACGTAATAACGTATTAAAAATATCTGTATAAGTCCCGCCTGCCGGGTCCGTTGCCTGTGGCAGCGTTCCAAAGAGGTCTGAACCGGGAATGTTGCCCGTCATTTCCATATACTTGCTGATCCTGGTTTTCTGCTGGCCACTCGTCGAGGCAACATTCTGCTCAACCCTGCTGCCGTTTAAGCCGTATGGCTTTGCCGAAAAATCGGTCCCCCCGAAGAGGTATTTGCCGTTAAATTCACTGTTTGCCAGATCCATCAGCGTATTCATCGTCTGGTCTATCTGCTTGGCGTAAGAATCATAGTTCGAAACATTTACAGGATTGTTGGCATTGGTAAACAAAACAAGTGTATTCTGAACTTCATTCTGCATCCCTTCGAGCACAGTAGCCGTAGTCTGCATGAATGACTGGCTGTCTTCAATATTCTTTGTATATGTCTCCCCGGTCTGCAGCTGCTCCTGTAGCCTGAGCACCCTGGAGATCCCGCTCGGAGAATCCGAGGGCTTGTTGATCTTTGAACCCGAGGCTATCTGCGTCTGAATATCCGAAACCTGCTCCTTATTCTGATTAAGAGCGGCCAGATAGTTGGCTGAGAGTATTGAATCCGAAATTCTCATTTTTATACCATGTTTAATAATGTCTGAAGCATCTCATCGGCTATTTTTATGAGCTTTGCAGAAGCATCATATGACTTCTGGAATTTTATGACGTTCGTCATCTCCTCGTCAATTGAAACTCCGGAGTATGAGGCTTTCTGATTATTCAGCTGATCTAAGACAAGCTGATTCGACTCTGAACTCTGGTCATTTAATTTCTTCTGCGTACCTACACCGCTGATGAAAGAATTGTAATATTCACTTATGGTCTTCCCGCCTATTTTCCAGTTGTCCGCGAGCTTTGCAATTTCAACCGCTTTATCTGAATTACCCGCATTTCCTGCTGCCCCGGAGGCCGCAATGGCATTGGTATCATGGTTAAAACTGAGTACACCTTCGGAATATCCGGTAAAGAAATCACCCTGCGGGGCGCCGTTGAGACCGTAGCCCGTACGGTGCACGGAATTTACCGAATCCATTATATTCTGCGCAATCGTGTTGACACTGTCCTGATAGCCCGAAAGCTGATTGTTGTAAAGATCCATGCTTGCATAAATCTCCCCGCCTGAAAGCTGCGCCGTGGTGCTCCCGTCATCAGTTGAAAGCGAAAGCTTCCCGTTTGTATTGCTTACCTTAAACTTGGTGGAACTGTATTCATCTACCGCAAAAACGCCGCCGATGGAAATGCTCACCGACCCCTGATCATCCTGATGCACATTTATATTGACCAGCTTGCTTAAAGAGTCAATCTGCTTATCACGCCTGTCATAAAGATCATTTGCCGACTGGTTTGTAACTTTGGCCGATTTTATCTGACGGTTTAAGTTCTGTATCTCCTGAATTGTGGAGTTCACTTCCTCAACTTTTTCACTTACCTGCCCGTTTAAATCGGTTCTTAAAAGCCCCAGCCCGTCATAAATACCCTTAATCTTACTGCTCAGTTTGTCAGTTGCCTGAATGACGTTATTCCTTAACGGCGTGGAGTTCGGCGTTGAGGCCAGCTCGTCCCATGAACTGTAAAAAGAAGATATTAAATTCGATAACCCAAGGTCCGAAGGCTCCGAAAACAGGCTTTCCACCTGCCCTAAGACCTGCGAACGCTTGTCAACATCGGAAAACTTCTGGTTGTAAGTCCTGATCTGAACATCCGTCAGATTGTCTTTCATCCTCTGGATGTCATCAATTTTGACGCCTGCTCCGAATTCCCCGTTTGTTGTTGCCTCAGCATGCTCGCTTCCAAAGATAACCCTCTGCCTGGCATAGTCCGGACTGTTTGCATTGGCCACGTTATGCGAGGTAACATCGAGTGCTCTCTGGTAAACCCCAAGACTGCGGCTTGAGATGTCAAATATTCGTGAAAGACCCATTTTTCTTTAGCTTTTATTAATTAAACTTTTTTATCCAGCAATGACCTGCGGGCATTAAGTATCGCACTCACAGTCTCCTTTATAAACGCCCTTGAATTCTCAATCAGAAACTTGTTCTGCTGATTTACCATCGATACTCTCGTTATCAGCTCCTTTAATTCCTTTTCAGTCAGTGCAATCTGCTTCTGCGACTTTATGTCCAGCATTCCCTTCGTATTCTCTACAAACTCGGAAAGCTTGAACGTCTTGTTCGATATCGAATGCCTTTGATACAGCTCCGAAAGTATCTTTATCCTTCCTTTTTCACCTGCGGTAACAAAAGACAGGGCTTTTTCTTCATTTACAATCGATTCCTCAAGCCCCGCGTAATCAAAATTCACGAGGGCCCTCTGCTTCTGCAATGCGGCATCTAGCAGCGAGGTGAGATTGTTTTTCTGACTTACCAGGGATGCTGTAAGCTCTTTAATTTCCATTTTTATCCGTTTAGATGCTTTAAATACCCCAAAACACGGGATATATAGTTTCTGGTCTCATTAAAGGGAGGTACCCCGTTGTACTTTTCTACATTCCCGGGACCCGCGTTGTAAGCCGCCAAAGCGAGCTTTAATTCCCCATTATATTGTCGAAGCAATCCGGCCAAATATTTAGTGCCACCTTGAATATTTTCTTTTGGATCCCATACATTTTTAACTCCCATGGAACTCGCCGTGGAGTCCATAAGCTGCATGAGACCTTTGGCATTTGTAACAGAACGGGCTTTTACGTTTCCGGCTGATTCGGCCAGTATAACTGAACGGATTATATTTGAATCTACTCCGAAATCCTTCGAGGCCTGCTCAATCATGTCCTCAAACTTGCCCACCCTGTTCATGGAGCTTTGTGATGGCTCTACGGCAGGATTATTATTAGCACCCTTTATGTGTATCGGTTTTGCGGCACTCCCGGAATTGCCTTCCTCCTGGGGAGTGATCTTGGATGAGGCATTATGGTCTGAAACTTTTTTTATTGGAAGCCCTGCACCTGTTGCAAGATCTTCCCCGGTAAGCTTTTTATAAAGCTTTGATGCAACCCCGAGACTCTGGTTTTTTGTAATGTACGAAGAAAGCTCTCCCTCAAAGAGCGTTTCAAACGTGTCGCCGCCAAAACTCTCATCTCCAAAAAGACCACTGGTGGTCTTCGTCATCGATTTCAGCATCATGGAAGTAAGCAGGCTTTCAAAGTCCCTCGAGGCTTTGGCAAGCTTTTCCTTCTCGGCCGGAGTATACCTGCTCGTTATCTCCGGAGTTTTGCTAATGTGCTTTTCTTCGTTTGTTATTTTCAGGTCCATGGTTCTTTTTTTAAGCCTGGAGTTTTTTTTTAATTACATTATTACCAGTTCTGCTACAAGCGCCCCGGCTTCCTTTAAGGCCTGAAAGATGGCAATTATGTCTCTCGGGGCAACTTTAAGTGAATTGAGTGCGGCGGCAACTTCCTGTACCGTAGCTGCACCGCTTAAGGCAACAGCCTTGCTTGAATCTTCCTGCTGTGTAGGCACGAGATTATTAAAAAATATTGTCGATCCGTTCGAAAACGACCCCGGCTGCGAAACCACCGGGTAAGAACGGATATTTATGCTCAGATTGCCGTGCGAAATCGTAACAGGAAGTATTTTTACATTGCTGCCTGCAACAACCGTCCCGGTCCTTTCATTTAAGACAACCTTGGCCGTTACATCGCTCTGTACGGGTATCGATTCCAGCTCGGCTAAAAATTGAGCCATGTTGCTCTGCTTGTCCTGTGGCACCTTAACCGTTATCTCGGCGGCGTCCAGCGACTTTGCAATTTCATTGCCTAATTTTCCGTTAATTGCCGTGGCAATGTTGTTTGAAGTGGTAAAATCAGGATCCCTTAACATTATGCTTACTGTCTGCCCGGCACTGTTGTTCATAGATACGGCTCTTTCTAAAATTCCGCCTCTCGGGATTCTGCCTGTAAGAGTATGATTCTTTGAAACCCTTCCGCCTGAAGGCGTGCTGATATCGTATCCTCCTACGGATATCGGCCCCTGTGCAAACGCGTATACGTTCCCGTCCAGGGCTGAAAGCGGAGTCATCAGAAGAACTCCTCCCTGCAGGCTTGTCGCATCACCCATTGAGGCAACAGTTACGTCAAATTCAGCCTTTTCCTTCAAACTGCTGTTAAGCTTTGCCGTTACCATTACGGCTGCCACGTTCCTGGTCTTCATGTCTGTCTGCGGAACAGTAATTCCAAACCTTTTCAGCATACTTGAAACTGACTGTATCGTAAAGCTTGAACGGTATGTGTCGCCTGAGCCCGGAAGACCGACAACGAGCCCGTAGCCCAGTATCTGCTCCGAACCCGTGCCCTTGAAATAAGCAATATCCTTGATCCTCTGCGCATGCACCGTCTCAAAGGCAATAAGTAAAGCTAAAATGATTATACTTTTAATTTTCATCTTAAATCCAGACAGATTTATTCAGGTTTTGATTTTTTTTGCACCCGGACTTAAAAAAGCCAGTGCAGAAACTTTGTAAGCCAGCCCGGCTTCTGGCTGTCGTTAATAAGGCCGTTTCCTTCAAAAGTAATTACCGCCTCTGAAATATTGTACGAAAGCACAGAGTTGTCAGCCATTATATCGGAGCCCCTGACTACACCCTTGATCGTAATTAATTGCTCTTCACCGTTAATTACAATCTTCCTGCTTCCTTTTATCATGAGGTTTCCATTGGACATAACCGAATCAATTGTAGCGCTTATCTTTGTCTTTATCAGCCCGGTTGTCTTGGTTGAACCCGAACCGCTGAAGTCGTTCTTTGCACCTATACCCAGCTTTACCTCGGGTACAGATTTTGTCCCCAAAGATGCACTTCCGTCAAAGCTTACACCGGTCGACCTTCCGGACTGCGTCTCGGCATTGTTGGAAGCCTGTGAGGACTCAACAACAATTATCGTTACGGCGTCGCCAACCTTGTTGGCCTTCTGATCCGAAAAAAGTGAATAGTAGGAATTCTGCCTCATGTCCTGCGCAGAAACAACTGCCGTCAGGCTTAACGTTACAAACACAACCGATAATAAACACTTCATATTTTTACTCGACGATATTTACACTGAATTGATCGATAACCCTTGCCCTGAAAATCTTTTTCCCGGGAGTTATAACCCTGATCACTTCTCCCACACTGCCATCCTGACGCGCCTGGGCATCAAATGATATTTCCACACTCCCTTTAACCGCAAATGCCGTCACGCTGTCGCCTCTTTTAATAACCGGCATGGCCTGAAGCTTCTCCTGCGTGAGAGCTTCACCTTCCCTTATAATAAGCCTCGCCCTCACGTGCGCTATGGCACCTGTTTGACAAACAGGAATACCCCGCAGCTTTGCTGCATCCAGCATCTGCAATTCAAAATCTTCCTGCCTGAGCTCGCTTCCTGCTGTAATCAATTTCTTTGCCACGAGAACCTTTTTATAAAGGCTTATCTTCAGGCTTACAAACGACTGCGAAGTTTTCTTATCCCTACCAGCTAAAATGACAGGAACGTAAGCCGTACTGCCATTGACCTTAATCTCTTTTACTGTATCAACTATTATCGCCTCTCCCATCGGGGTAAGAGGCTTTGAGGCAATTTCAAAATCAATTTTCTCATAGCCCTGAAGCTTTTTGCTTAAGAACTTTCCTATTTCTTCTTTCAGGCTGCCACCGGCCTGAAAAATGAATAATAGAGGGATGAAGAGATACAGTAATTTCATTGTTTTATCTCTTAACGTTTGAGGTTGTTGGCCTCTGACATCATATCCTCAACCGTCTTTACGGTTTTGGAATTTATCTCATACGCCCTCTGGGCTGTAATCATCGAGATCATCTCTTCGACAATGTCAACGTTTGAAGCTTCTAAGAATCCCTGGTTCAGCTCCCCAAACCCGTCCTGCGCCGGTGCTCCTGTAAGCGGGGTGCCTGAGGCCGGGGTTTCTATATAAAGGTTGTCTCCAACAGGCAGTAAACCGCCCGGATTCATAAACTTTACAAGCTCAATGTTTCCAAGCGTAACCGTGTTGCCGTCAAGCTGCCTGGCTTCAACTGTTCCGTCCTTGGCGATCGTAACGTCCGAAACATCCTCATTGAGCGTAATGCCCGGTTCAAGCGTGTACCCGTTTGAAGTAACAATCTGGCCGCTGGATGAAACCTTGAACGACCCGTCACGCGTATAGGCAAACGTGCCGTCGGGCTTTCTTACCTGGAAAAAGCCTTCTCCCTGAATTGCCACGTCTAAAGGATTACCCGATGAAGTCAGATCACCCTGCGAAAAAAGCTTCTGCGTCGAGGCCGGCTGAACACCATTACCAACCTGTATCTGAACGCTGGTTTTTTCATTCATCGTCTGCGTTCCGGTAAACTGGGGATTGATGGAAACCTCCTGGTACATCATATCCTTGAACTCAGCCTTGTTTTTCTTAAATCCTGTCGTATTAATGTTGGCAATGTTGTTGGAAATGGTTTCAATATTAACCTGCTGCGCAAACATGCCCGAAGCTGCTGTCCTTAATGCTCTTGTCGACATATTCCATTCTCCTTGTTTTTTGAGCCCTGGCTCAAAACTTTATATTAAACTTTTCCGGCAATTAACTTATCCGGCACTAGGCCTTCCCAATTTCAGTGGCTTTACCCAGAGATTCATCCAGGTAGTTCATCATTTTCTGCCCTGTCTCAAATTCCTTGCTCAGCTCTATCATAGACTGCATTTCAAGTATGGCGTTCGTATTCGATTCCTCAAGGTATCCCTGCTGAACTTCAAAGGTTCCTGCCTCTGCCTCGGGAGCCGGGCCGTCGGTAGCCACAAAGTTAAGCCCGTTCTGCCTCAGCATTTTTGAAGGGTCATCGAGCTTTGATATTGAAAGCTCATCTACAACCGTATCGCCAACTTTAATTTCGCCCGACTTTGAAACCGTGATATTCTGCTGCTGCTCAAAAGTATAGTCCGAAAGGTTAATTTCACCCCTTCTTCCCATTACTTTCTGCCCTTCCTCATTGACTAAAAATCCTTCATCTGACACTCTGAAGCGGCCGTTGCGCGTATATTCAATGCCACCCCTGTCGTTTTTTACCGAAAAGTACCCTTCACCCGTTATCGCCAGATCCAGCGTGTTTGAAGTCTGACTGAGGTTACCCTGCGTGTAGTCTGTAAGCTGTTTAACCGGGGCATCGGCAATCCTGGACATGATTTCCACAAAGGGCATCTCACGCTTGAATCCCGTAGTGTTTATGTTGGCCAGGTTATTGGCTACAATCTGCATGTTCCTCTCTTTGTAACCCAAATTCTGCGAAATATAATACATACCTTTTATCATAAACTACCCCTGAAATTTTTTCCCGTTAATTTTGTATACATATGCCAATAGCTCGGCTACTACCTGGAAAAGCTTTGCCGGAATTTCATCTCCGACTTCCAGCCTGTAAAGAGTATCAAAAAGCTGAGGATCTTCCTCTACCATGATCCTGTTTTCCTTTGCAACTTCCACTATCTTCTCAGCAAGAAACCCCCGCCCTTTGGCAATCACTTTCGGAGCGCTGTCTTCCTCAGTGTTATAGCCTAGGGCAACCGCACCCTTTATGTATTTGGATTTATACCCTGACATTTATCTGCCGCACGTTTACGCCTGAAGCCTCATCAGCCTGAGCGTGATTTCCAAAACTTAAGCGCGGAACAAGATTAAGCCTGCCCAATGCCATTAGGAGACTTTCTTTTTCTTTTTCAAGATCTTTTACCGCTTCCTCGCTGGCACCAAAACTGGCGCTCATGTTCTGCCCCGAAAGAAATCCCTTTATGGCTACTTTACCAAGTAAATCGGGATTCATATCAAGCTTTATCCTGTACGACTTCTGCCCCTTGCCATCAGACTCAGCGTCAAACCTGTATTCCGCCATCTCAATCTCATCATCCCGTTTAATTAGTATAAAACCGGGATAAATGCCCGTCTTTATGTAACAGGCTCTCAGCATGTTAAACCTTATTAGAGTCTCTTTTAAGCCTGAAATCTCCTGCTTAACTTTATCACTAAAACTTCCTGACTTGTTAAACTCATCCAGTGCGTCTAAGATTCTGCCCTGCGACTTCTCCTTTAATTCCAGAGCGCTGAAGGACTCTGCCTCAAGCAAAAGGGCTTTGTTTATCCCAAAGAGGGCTTCTTCAGCAATCCCCATTTTATTGAGCCTTTTAACAGAGTCCAATATCTCAGCCGAAAGGGTTTCAAGCGGGTATTGAAATATTTTTACAAAGGATTTCTTTGAGAATGAACCCCTGCCTTCATCTATGTGAAACATCTCTATGAGCAGGCTTAACATCTCTTCGGGTAACTTTGTACCCTCATGCTCCAGCATCTCAATTACTTTCTTTAATTTCGACTTTACTAAAGGCTTTTCTTCCTTTAAGAAGGCCTTAATGACACTGGAGGAAACCTCGGTTTCTGCTATGCCAAGTTTTGAAAGAACCATTGCAACGTTAGCGCTAGTCAGCATTTTTGCTGAAAATATCTTGTCGAGTGAAAGCGTAAACGGGTTTACCCCTATTACCTTTGCCAGAAGCGCTTCACCTGTGTTTACCACTACGGGCAGCTTCGACTGAAATACATTCCCTTCTATTAAGAGCTTGTAGTTTCCATTTGACTTGTCAAGAACAGAAACTTCCACGAGCGAGTTTTCCGCAGGCAGAAGCTTCGGTAATGCCTCACTATCCGTTGACTTAAGGCTGTTAAGCTGTATTCCGGTTACATTAATAACCTGAGCTATCATTCATGCGCCTTTTTCATTCATGCGCCTTTTCAAGCGACCTGATCCTCGAGGCCAGCATGAGCTCTCCCTGGGGAACTGAAATCTTCCTTGCGTGACGGCGAAGCGTAGCCTCATCTTCAACCTCCAGGACCGGATCCATCTGAAGCCTTTTTCTTAACTCATCCGACTGTGTTTTCGCCCTGCGCTGGAATCTGTCTTCACTTCTTAACTTTGTAATGTTTTTCTTGAACTTTGCCTTTTCAGCCACCCCGATCTTTAGCTTCCGTCTCCTCCAGTAAACAAAAAGTGCGGCCAGAAGCGAGAGATCAATCAGTATAAAAATCTTTAGAAAAAGCCCGTCCCCGCTCTTTGATGAAGTGCTCTTAAGAGATCCCTTTTCTTCTGAAAACACTCTTTTTTCACGGGAATCCTTCTCTATAAAAGGTTTAGTCTCACTTAACGTGGCATTTTCATTCCCGGCATTTTCTTTTCCCTGCAGCGTCATTGCCGCCGTCTCCTGAACAGGAGCTTTCTCATTAACTGAGGGCGCTTCCTGCTTCGTCCCCCTGGCCCTGATCTGAGCGATCTGGTTTTGAACCAGCTGCTTTAAGTTTATCCTGGCATCCTGCTCCCCGTAAGAAACTATGGAACCGGTTAGCATCAGGACGGCAATTACCGGAACTAAAAGACCTCTCATTGTATCTTTCTTCTCCTGAGTGGAAATTTCATCTGTATAACCGAACTGTTCTTCTGGAACGATTCAATACTGAATGTGCCTTCGTGAATCCTCATTATATTGTCTATAATCTTGAAATTCAGATTGGGAGACTGCATGAGAGTTTCCCTGCTCTTTGAGCTGAATGAGGTGATCTGCGCAGTGTTTATAACCTTAACCACTATGTTCTCGGAATAATATCTCGTCTGTATTATTATTCCTCCGCCTTTGGTGCTGTTGGCTTTTATTATGCTTATTACATTGCTTAAAAGCTGATAAATATAGCTCGGATGACTGATTACACTCGGTATGTCGTTTTCAAAATCGAGCAGACACTCTATGTTTGCATTTTCCAAAGACGACTTGACCAGGTTATAATATTCACTTATAATCGTATTAAGATCGCATGGGTAGATCTTTACCTTTTCCTCATTCAGACTTGAAAACTTGACTAGGCGGTTTATTACAAAGTTAATCTTCTTAACCTGTTCTTTTACAATGTTTGCCGCCTTCTGGTCAGATTCCTCCCGGCTTAATAGATCAGAATAGCTTAAAATAACCTGAAGGGGAGACTTAATATCCTCTACAATCCCTTCTGTAAGCTCACCAATTGCAGAAAGCCTGAAGTCGTTCGATAGCTTTGCCTGGTAGGTCTGGAGCTCATTATAGGTCTTATTCAGCTTTTCCCTTAAGAATATCTTGTCCATGCGCGCGATGCATGCGCCTAAAATAATCTGTATTGTCTGGCTTTCCAGTTCATTGAAGCTCTCCTTTGAAAGCGTCGTCAGTATGGCCAGCACCCCTCTGACTTGCCTGTCTTCAGTGACGGGGAAAAAAAGATAGTTTAATTTAGGCCCCGCAACCGTATAATTATTCACTTCAGGAATGACAGTTGGCTTGCCGCTTTCAAAAACCCAGTCGAGTATCCCTTCTTTATAAACATTATTGACCATGGCAACAAATTCCTCTTCCTCATCGCTGTCGAAAGGGAAGAGACTCGATTTGGTTTCATCGAAAAGGAAAAAATTTGCATTTTTCAGAGGAACAAGCCTCTTAAGTGCAAGCTTCAGCGTCCTGGAAACCTCCTGAATAGTATCTGAGGCGGCAATCTGCTTTTCCATGGCAATGATATTCTGCACCATATGATGATACTTTTCCAGAAGACTCCCTGCCGCAGAATCCGGCTGATTCTCCAGAGTGGGCAGAACAGGCTTTTCCTCATCACCAGAACGCGAGGTAAACTGCAAAGAGGTAAAAAACGGTTCGTATCTGTACGTATTATCTTTAAGAAGTCTCAAACTTAAATCCTCAGCGTATTAGCTTCCTGAATGAAGAGATCCTTATAACCTCCAATAAACTTATCCAGCTGTGCCATGTCGTTGAACTTAAAGACATCCAGTATCGAGCCGTCCACTGTGTAATCGTCATCCCAGTAAAAATTCCCCACATTAAGCTTATGCGTTGCATAGTCTGCAAGGTGGACAAGCGAGGTTAAAGTCTTGTTCTCCTGCGCCAGCGAAGGCGTATGATGATTTAGAATAGTATCGCATAAAGCCAAAGGAAGATTCCACTTTGAAGCCAGAAAACGTCCAATTTCCTGGTGGCTTAAACCCAAAGTATCAAATTCAGCTTCCATATAGCTGATTTTATTTGTAGCTACCTTCTCGCAGATGACAATAAAATTCGTGTGAAAATACTTGTGTATAACGGGAATGCCAAGATCGTGAATAAGCCCCGCTACAAAAGCCTCAGAACCGGAACGGTAACCCAGATCCTCTGCCATCTTCTTCGAGGCAAGACCGGTCATAATTGAATGCAGCCAGAAATCCTTCTGATTAAGATTCTTATCCGTCTTATTCTTAAATGACTCAACCATCGAAAGTGCCGTTACAATATTCTTAATGTCCTGATAGCCAATGATAAGTATGGCAAAGTCTATTGTAGAGACTTTTCTCGGGAGCCCGTAAAGGGGAGAATTTGCAATGGACAGCACTTTGGAAGCTATTCCCTGGTCCCGGCCTATTACCTTGGCAAGCTCTGCTGTGGTAGTGGAAGGCTTTTCCAGCAAGCGCGAAATTTCCATCATGATCGTGGGAATAGCCGGCAGATTATAAACATTTGATAATACCAGCTCGGTTTTTTCTCTTTTTTCCTGCCTGTTAAATAATTCGATATCCATTGTTCTTGTTCTGCTATTATGTTAAAAATTATGACTTATATCTGAATTGTGTTTACCTGACTGAGGAAGGGCTCTTTATAACGTTTAATAAAGTTTTCCAGGAATTCCTCGTCCCTCAGGTTAAGAGTTGCAATAACTGACTTGTCCAGTTCGTAATTCATATCCCAGAGGAAGCTCCCCGTAGCAAGCTTTACCGTCATGTAGTCCGCCAGATGAACAATTGCAGCCAGCGCCTGATTCTGCTCTGCCTGCGAGGGCGTATGATGATTCAGTATGGCGTCACTGAGCGAAAGGGGGAGGTTCCACCTCTGCGCCAGAAGGTTTCCAATCTGCTGATGCTCCAGCCCTATTGTCTCCTGCTGTGCTTCCTTAAAGCTCATGTTTCCTTTTTCTGCGAGCTCCTGGATCTTAATGAATTCATTGTTGAAATATTTATGAATTACCGGTATCCCTAAGTCGTGCAAAAGCCCTGCTGTAAAAGCCTCTCCCGTAAAGTGAAACCCCAGGTCGTCGGCTATTCTCTTGGCAGCACTTGCAGTCAGTATCGAATGCGTCCAGTAATTCTTCTGGTTCAGATTTTTATCGCTTTTATTCTTAAAGGCCTCCATCATTGAAAGGGCAATGACAATATTTTTAATATGATCGAAACCCAAAATGATAATGGCAAAATCTATCGTAGAGACTCTTCTGGGCAACCCGTATAACGGGCTGTTGGCCACAGTAAGGATTTTCGTAACAAGCGCCTGGTCGCGGCTGATGACTTTTGCAAGTTCAATGGCGCTGGTATTAGGATTATTTAAAAGTCTGGTAACTTCCATCATTACCAGAGGTATGGAA
Organism: Acidobacteriota bacterium; assembly: GCA_050258415.1. Classification (GTDB taxonomy): domain Bacteria; phylum Bacteroidota; class Ignavibacteria; order Ignavibacteriales; family SURF-24; genus JAAXKN01. The sequence goes on from JBLMYS010000398.1 coordinate 20,307, forward strand.
GGCAGGTTATAGACTTGTGCAAGTGTAGTCTTGCTTTTTTCTTTTCGCTTCTGTAGTTCCGGCGTTATTTCAGTCATACTGTCTTACGAGCTTGTGTTTAAGTTCCTGAATTATTTTAGAATGTATCTGCGAAACGCGCGAAACCGTTATATTCAGAACCTGTGCAATCTCTTTGTAATTCAAATTCTCGTAATAGTATAAAGTTAATACCAGTCTGTCCCTTTCTTCTAATTTTTTAATTGCGTTTATAAGCAGCTCTTTCGCTTCACTTTTATCTAAGGTCTCATCGGGCAGTTCGTCTTCATTAGGAATCACTTCATAAAGCATATAACCGTCTTCCTCATCATATGAATTGTTGAGGGAAACGTTAGTATAAGTTGTATCTCCGTCTGTACCGTTGGCACTCCTCGGCTTTATCTGAATTTTCCTGAGCTCATCTATAATTTTACCGCGTATACGCTGTATTGCATATGTCTCGAACTTCGTGCCGTACTCAGGATCAAACCTGTCAATAGCTTCACTTAAACCCTCAATTCCAAACTGAAAGTAATCCCTGTCATCCACAATGTTCAAAGATATGAACTTGGAATTGTGTATAACATAATGTACCAGATTCGTATAATTCATCATTATCTGCTTCTTCAAGTCGGAATTGTGCGACTGCTTAAACTCTGTCCATAAAAGTGCAGTATTCATAGTTACTGTCCTCTGCCTATGTTATCTGAAAAACTTTTCCTTTTGGAAACGGACATCTTGTTTATCGACCTTACAAAAACCAGATACAAAACACTCAGCATTATTGTGGAGGCGACAAACAAAACCAGGGAGCGCACGAGAATATCCTGGATTGCCATTTCTTTTTGCCCGAAAAAAATGACTGAAATAAAAAAAACTAATAACCCTATTTGTACGATAATCTTATTCATTTCATCTAGTAATTTTTTGCTTAGAAGTGCAAAGAATATACCACCGGAATTCCGGACTGGAAAAGGGGGAAAAGTGCGAAATTGAAAGGTTTTCGGCCTTATTTTATTTGATGAGAGTTGTCACTTGGCGACTATTAGCCACGTGTTCGATTTTGGGACAGATAGGGGCGGAAAAATACCTTAATGATTAACGGCATTCCGCCCTGTTTTTAAAGGATTTTTTATCTCTTGCTACTTCCTTTCCAGCCAGT
>JBLMYS010000399.1:0-4598 GCA_050258415.1 Acidobacteriota bacterium
ACAAACGACAAGCTCTACGAAAAGTCGCTGGAGCTTATTACCAAAGAATACAAAAAGGTAATGGAAAAGAAGGTTCCGGATAAAGAGCTGAAGAAAGCCAAAGAATACTTAAAAGGGAGCATGCTTTTAAGCCTTGAGGGGATGACAAGCAGAATGTTCAGAATGGCTCAGTCGGAAATTTACTTTAATAATATTAAATCCATTGAGGATTCTGTAAGGGATATAGATTCCGTAACTCCGGAAGACGTGCTTGAGAAGGCAAATGAAGTTTTAGATGAGAAGGTTTTAAGCAAAATAGTAATCAAATCTGAAAAATAAGACAATAAACATAAACAGAATTTAAGTAACCAGGTCAGGAATAAAAATCAGGAAGCAGGATTTTACATTTTATGCCTAAGATTACAATAAACGGAAAAGAAATAGAATTCAAGGCGGGTCAGACCGTAATTGAAGTTGCGACCAACAGCGGCATTACAGTGCCTCATTTCTGCTGGCACCCGGCACTATCAGTCTCGGGTAACTGCAGGATGTGTCTTGTGGAAATTGAAAAGATGCCAAAGCTGGCAATTGCCTGTTCCACGCTGGCAGCAGACGGGATGGTAGTTAATGTTGATTCGGACAAGGCGGTTTCGGCCCGCAACGCTGTAATGGAATTTATGCTCATCAATCACCCGCTCGACTGCCCCATATGCGACCAGGCAGGTGAATGCAAGCTTCAGGATTATGCTTTTAAGTACGGTTCTGGCGAAAGCCGCTTTGAGGAGGAAAAGTCCCACAATAAAAAGCGCGTGGAGCTGGGGCCCTTTGTAATGTTTGACGCCGAAAGATGCGTTTCATGCTCAAGATGTATCCGCTTCTGTGACGAGATTGCAGGGGAAAAGGAGCTTACATTTACAAAAAGAGGCGACAGGGTTACAGTTTCAACCTATCCCGGAGAAGAGCTGGATAATCCGTATTCACTCAACACAACAGATATTTGTCCCGTAGGCGCTCTTACAAACAAGGATTTCCGTTTCAAGTCCAGAGTATGGGATATGTCTAAGACAAACTCCATCTGTACGGGTTGCTCCAGGGGCTGCAACGACGAAATCTGGGTCAGGAATAACATTGTAATGCGTCTTACACCGAGATATAACCAGGAAGTCAACAGCTACTGGATGTGCGATGAAGGAAGGCTTAATACATTTAAGTTTATAAATAATGAAAGAGTAGACGGCCCTCAGGTCAGGCGCGACGGCCAGCTTGTTAAGACAGGCTATGATGAAGCGGTCTCTCAGGCTGTTTCACAGCTAAAGGCCTACGGTGCAGGTGAAATAGCGTTCTTAGGCTCTGCCTTTGCAACCTGTGAGGACAACTACACTCTGGCAAAGCTGGCAAAAGGAGCTTTCCACGTTAAGAATATAGATTTTGCAAGGCACAATGTACCGGGTTCAGGCGACAACATTTTAAGGCGTGAGGATAAAACTCCAAACGCTCTTGGAGCCGAGCTCTCCGGAGTAAGGCCAGCCTCAGAAGGCCTTAATTTTGAAGGAATAATGAATGCAATTAGTTCAGGCAGAATAAAGGCACTTTACTGTCTGGAAGACGACATTGCCGCAATGAGTCCTGAATATGAAAATATCCTTTCAAAACTCGATCTATTGATCGTTCATGCCACAAACCACAATCAGACCACGGCGCTTGCCGACATAGTATTCCCGGCTTCAACATACTCAGAGAAGAACGGCACGATGGTGAATTTCCAGGGCAGGCTTCAGAGGTTAAGGCCGGCAGTATCTACAATAGATATGGACCGGAGCATGGAAGGCATGGAAATGAGCCGTCTGGACAAGTTCGGTACGGACTTCGATAAATGGGCAAAGAAGAACAGGGTGGATGCCCGTGCAAGCTGGAAGATGCTTGAGTCGGTTGCCTCTTTGATGGGCCTTAAGATGAAGCACACAATGGCTGAAGAAGTTTTTGAAGAGATGGCTTCTTCGCTCGATTCATTCCGCGGCCTTGACTATGATGTAATAGGTGAAGAGGGTGCCAAGGTAAAAGTTAACACAGCAGTAAAAGTAACAAAATAAGAAATCGTATAACTTAAGAAACAGCTTAATTTTCGGGATCGCCATGGAAATTTTAATTCAAGCAGGGATAGCACTTGCTAAAATTCTGATAGTTGTAACCGTAATGCTCCTGACGGTGTCTTACCTAGTGTATTTTGAGAGGAAGATATCGGCATGGATACAGAACAGGAGGGGTCCTAACCGTGTAGGGCCGTATGGAGCGCTGCAGCCTTTTGCAGATGTGTTCAAGCTCCTTTTGAAAGAAGACATTGTACCTACAAACGCAAACAAATATATTCACTCTCTGGCACCATTTATCACGCTTTTTGTATCTTTTGCAACCTATGCAGTGATCCCTTTCGGGCCTGATATTCAGCTTTTCGGGCGGACTATTCAGCTTGCACTGGCTGACGTGAATATAGGTGTTTTATATGTTTTGGCCCTGACCTCGCTTGGCGTTTACGGACTTACCTTTGCCGGCTGGTCAAGCGGCAGCAAGTACTCTCTTTTAGGAGGCATCCGTTCCTCGGCACAGATGATTTCCTATGAAGTCTCGATGGGATTTTCAATTGCAGGCGTTATTCTCCTGGCAGAAAGCCTGAGGCCTGCGGCAATTGTTGCCTCACAGTACGGTTTTATGTGGAACGCCCTGATTCAGCCGATAGGATTTATAACTTTTGTAGTCTCAGCATTTGCCGAGACAAACCGTCTGCCTTTTGACTTACCAGAGGCAGAGCCTGAGCTTGTAGGAGGTTACCACACTGAATACAGCAGTATGAAGTTTGCAGGCTTTTTCCTTGCCGAGTATGCCAACATGATAATTGCAAGTGGCATGATTGTAACGCTTTACCTAGGCGGCTGGCAGTTCCCTTATATTGATAAGTTCGGGCTTTCGGCCGGTCTTACAGTTGGAATTCAGATTTTATCGTTCCTCTTAAAGATGGCTCTTGTGCTTTTCTTCTTTATCTGGGTGCGCTGGTCTATACCGCGCTTCAGGTACGATCAGTTAATGGATCTGGGTTGGAAGGTGATGTTCCCGTTGTCATTATTAAACCTCATATGGGTTGCAGCTTTAATAATGATATTCAAAATATAAAGGAAAGGTTTTTATATGCCGGTTAAAAAAAGAAAACAAGATTTAACACTATCAGAAAAGTTATATATACCTGAGATCGTAAAGGGGCTGGGGCTTACATTAAAGAGCATGTTCCGTCCCAAGTTTACGATGGAATATCCTGAAGTAAAGTTTGTGCCGCCCGCATCCTACAGGGGGCGTCCGGTGCTGGTAAAGGAAGAAAACGAAACGGAAAGGTGTGTTGCCTGCGGATTGTGTGCCAGGGTATGCCCGGCGCTTGCAATTGAAGTTCAGGCATCAGAGACTCCGCTTGAGAAGGAGCGTTACCCTGAGAAGTTTGAAATAAATATGCTTCGCTGCATCTTCTGCGGCTTCTGCGAGGAAGTCTGCCCAGAGGAGGCGATTGTAATGAGCAAGGATTACGAGCTCGTCTACAGGGATAGAAGTGATGCCATATATGGTAAAGACAAGCTCTTTGTTCCGGTTAAGCAGGTTGAAGACAGAATAGACTTCCTCAGGAACTTCAAATAAGATTACATTCATTAAAGCCGGGAAATGTATGTTCCCGGCTCTTCAATTCTACTCTGAATAAAGGCTCTCTTCAAAAAAAATAATTATTCCTTGCATAACTTGACTTTAAAATTTATACTCAGTAATTTTTGTGCAACATAAATCTTTTTAGCTTAATCATACGAGGAGCTCGTTCTGAGTGACATATGAATACGGCTGTTGAACATATGACAAGATTTTTATACCTGCCTAAATCTATTCTGACCGAAGACTTATCAAAAAAGGAATCAGGACCTGAGGAAATTAGATTCAGTTATTATAAAAGCTTAACAACTTCACAAGTTTCTGAAGCTGTGGTGAAAATTCATTACTAAAGAAATAATTCTAATTTTAAGGCAAATTTTAAATATTTTAGCCCCGGGTTCCCTGCATAACTGGTTTTATGGCCAACATTGTCAACAAGGATCTGAATATACAGTAATGGCTCTTTGGCTACTATCTGAATTGCCTGAATAATCGAATTTCATATTTGAATAAACCAACAATTATTATAATGAGCAAAACAGCCTTTATTTTATCTATCCTCTGCCTTCTGTTAAATTCCTGCAGTACACTTGAGCCTGATCTGAGTGGAAGTCTTGACATCTCTCTTTACGACGTCGCGTGCAATGAAATCAGGTTAAAGATTCACGGGGAGGCGGGAAGCGATGTCACATTACTAAGAGATCAGGAACCGGTTGATAGAATCCAGCTTTCAAAAGGAGATACAATCTTAAGTAATAAGTATCTGAGCCCCAAGAGAACTTACACCTATGAGTTACGGGCAAATGATAAGAGTAAAAGTACAGGTAGAAAAATCATTGCTTCCACGCTTGACACGACAAGCCACAATATGACCTGGACCGCCTATACATTCGGCTTCAGCATAAGCACACTCTATGACATCTCAATTGTAAACGAGAACG
>JBLMYS010000400.1:0-4209 GCA_050258415.1 Acidobacteriota bacterium
AATGTATACATTTAACTTCTCCCGTTGAATTGTAGCGGGGGAGGGATTCGAACCCCCGACACATGGATTATGATTCCATTGCTCTAACCTACTGAGCTACCCCGCCAACAAATAAAATTTCAAGGCTATTAATATAGAGACCAAAAGGCGAAATATCAAGCTTTTTATTCTTAAAACATCCGGATTTGCGAGTAAAAATTTTTCCGGACGGGGAAATGCCGTCCGGGCGAGCCGCCGCTCGCCCCTACAGCGATAATAATTATTGTCATACCCGTTGAACATTACCGGAAACGTTTTCTTAGTAGATAAACGAATACCGGGGCGCCGATGAAGGCCGTTATTGCACCTACGGGCACTTCGGCAGGCGAAATGATGCTGCGCGCCAGGGTGTCGGCTACTAATAAATAGGCCGCACCTACAAAAAACGACGCAGGAATTACAATCCTGTTGTCCGCCCCGAATATCATCCTGCAGGCGTGCGGCACCAAAAGTCCCACAAAACCAATAATTCCGCTTACCGAGACCAGCATTCCCACCATCAGGCTGGTTAAAATATAAGTAAAATTTTTCAGTAATGGTGTGTTTATGCCCAAATGACTGGCTGTTTCGGAACCCAGTGCCAGAACGTTAAATTTCTGAGAATTGACTGAAAGAATAAATGATCCTATGACGGATACCGGGAAGATGACCATTGCTGACTTTGGATCGGCCAGTGAAAGCTGCCCCATGAGCCAGAAAACCGCGTTTCTTAAGGAATCCCTCAGAAATGTGGTCATCATTAAAATTGATGCCGAGAAGAAAGCCCCAACCATTACGCCTGAAAGAAGCATAATGTTAGGCTCCAGTTCCCCAAATCTTTTACCCAGCATAAATACAAGAATAATTACGCTTACGGCGCCCATGAAGGCAAGCACCTGAGTACCCATAAAATTAAGCCCGAGCAAAAACGACAATACCGCACCGAAGGCCGCTCCGCTTGAGATGCCGAGTATGTAAGGCTCGGCCAAAGGGTTTATTAAAATAGCCTGATAGACGCTTCCTGAAACAGAGAGCCCCCCGCCAATTGCAATTGCCAGGAGCACTCTTGGAAGCCTAACTTCATAGATCACCTGGCGCACCAGGTCGCTTGAGCCTCCGCCCGTAAAGAGGCTGTAGAGCTCCTTAAAGGAAACGGGGACCGACCCTATAAGAAGCGCCGAGATGCCGAAAGCAAGTGTAATAAAAAAAAGAATGAGTATTTTAACAGGATAAAGTCTTATTTTCACGACTTAAGCTCTGCCCACAGATAGTCTTTTAATTCTTCAATTCCGTAGCCCGAAGCCGAAGAAAAAATCAGGATTGTACCGTCATAATTTTTCAGTTTCTTCTTTTTCAGTTTTGTAAGCTCTTTCTTTTCCAGGAGGTCGGCTTTTGAAAAAGCGACAATTCTTTTCTTATTGAGCAGAACCTCACTGTAATTTGCCAGCTCATTTACCAGAGTATCGTAATCTTTCTGGTAGTTTTCTGACATTATATCGATCAGGAAGAGAAGTATGCCCGTTCTTTCGATGTGCTTTAAGAACTTGATGCCAAGCCCCTTGCCGGTGTGCGCGCCTTCAATAATTCCGGGAATGTCGGCAACCACAAAGCTCTGGTAATCCTTATACTGCACGATGCCAAGGTTCGGCTCGAGTGTTGTAAAGGGGTAATCGGCAATTTTAGGTTTTGCCGCGGAGATAACAGAAATGAGGGTGGATTTGCCCGCATTGGGGAAGCCCACAAGTCCCACGTCGGCAATAAGTTTAAGCTCGAGCGCGATTGCCCTCTCCTCGCCCGGCCTTCCGGCCTCGGCATGGCGCGGGGTCTGGTTGGTAGGAGTAGCAAACTTGCTGTTGCCGCGGCCTCCAATTCCCCCTTTTGCAATAACGACCGTTTTACCGTCGGTATCGAGATCGGCCAGCACCTGGCCTGAATCCCTGTCCTTAATAATAGTTCCAACGGGAACTTTAATAACAACATTTTCGCCGCTTCTGCCGTCTTTAAGTGAGTTTCCCCCTTTTTCGCCGTTTTCAGCGTAATAGTGTCTTTTGTACCTGAAATCGAGGAGTGTATGGAGGTTATGGTGGGCACTTACGATTACGTCTCCCCCCTTTCCGCCGTCTCCGCCCGAGGGGCCGCCTTTAGGGACGTATTTTTCCCTTCTGAAAGAGATTTGCCCGGCTCCGCCGTGGCCTGCCTTGATTTCTACTTCTGCGTAGTCTATAAACATATGTTAGTCTTGGTTGAAATATTGTTTAATATTTTTCTTAAATACTTTAGCCCACCTGGATGACAGATCGACCTTATTTGCTTTAAGGAACGAATCAATCAGCCTTTCAGCGTCGTAGACGTCGCGGGCCTCAGTTATTACATTATAAACAGTAGCGGCGAATTTTTCAGGTTTATTTGCAAATATCTCTGAAATTATTTTCTGCTGCTCTCTTTTTGAAAACACTTCTGAAATTACTGTAAAAATACGGCTGAAGGTTTTCTCATTCTGCAGGCCGTCATTTACGGTTGTATTTTCCACTTCTTTTATTTCTTCGGGAGCCTCAGCCTCCTCAATTGATATTTCGGCGTCGAGGTTAATAATGGGTTCCAAATCCTCCGGGCTCAGTTCAATTGCCGCAGTTTTTTCCGCCTTACGCCCCCCTTTTTTCAGGAGTCTTGAAAGGAAGCCCGAAGAGCTGCCGCCTTCCCTGCTGTCTTCTAAATTCTCAGCCTCGTCAGGATCTGCTGAATCCAGATCTATTTTATCGATATCGATTCCCTCAAAAATTTCTTCCGGTTCTTCCTCCGCCTGATCCTTCTGAGCGGAAGCATCTTCAGTTTGAGGTTCCACAATCTCTTCGAACTCCAGTTCAAAAGGAGTTTTTTCCTCTTCAGGAAGTTCCATTACAACGCTTTCTTCAGGAGCATTGATAGCGGAGTCTTCCGTATGAGTCTCAGGAATGCTTTCAAAGATCTCCGGAGCCGAAGGTTCAGCTTCAGCGGGCGTTTCAAGAGCCTCAAAGGGTTCCTCTTTTACTACCGGAATTTCTTCTTCCTTTTCAGGCTCTTCACCGGGAGCAGTCTCCCCTGCGTTAAAGAAGGAGGCAGGGGTTTCCTGTTTGAGGATCCTTTCCAGGTAGTTTCCCCCGTTGGGGACAAAATTCGGCACTAAAGGTTTCGGGCCTTCGGGCTTTGCTGTTTCAGGCTTTGCTGCTTCAGGCTTTGCTATTTCAGGCTTTGCCGCTTCAGGCTTTGCCGCTTCGGGTTTTACTTCTTCAGCCGGCTTTGGAACAGGAGGTTTCTGCGCCTGCGGTTTCTGTTCCGGCTGTTTTTTGACTTCCTGCTTTTTAGCTTCCTGCGGGAAGAGAATGTTCTGGACTTCAACTATATCGAATAATTGCCGCGTATCGCCCTTAAATGCGCTGTCAAGTTTTGCCACGTAGCTCTGATATTTCTTTTCCTTCAGGTAGAGCTTAAACGGGTAAAGCGGAATTCTGCTTTTAATAACGCTGCCGATATTAAAGAACTCGCCTATTGCACGGAGCACAAGGTTAAAGACCTTTGAGGGGTCCACAGCCAGGAGCTCCTGATCTATTTTATCCAATATATTTTCAAATTCAGCGCGGCTAATCATCTGAAGGTTTTTCTTCAGAAGATACTTTTCAATGATAGCCTTAAGGTATTCATGAAAGTAAACGTAATTAATGATCTGTTTAAGTTCGGAAGTTTTAATTATATCTTCCTTTTCAAAGATCAGTTTTGTCAGAGCCCACTTAGGCTGGGCAAGATAATTGACGTTAAAGGAGATGGCGTGGAGGATGAGGTCATCCACATATTCAAATGAAAACCTTTTTGATCTTTTTATTTCCTCGCCGATCAGCGCAAAATATTCAGCAATTTTGCCGCCGGAGTAGTCAAAGTTGGAGTTACTGAGCAGTTTTTGCCTGTCTTCATAGATCAGGTAGTCCAGTTCAGCTGAGATATACTTTAATATTGCCGGATGTAGGTCGGCGGAAGCCAATTCCTCATAAGTAAAAAAAGAGCCCAGGCGTCTGACTTCGTTAATACTGAAGTCATAGATAAACTTAATTTCTTTTTCAAACATAATATTACCCTGTTACATAATCTTAAAATTTCGATATCCCCTCAATACATTATCGAATAATTACGTTATTTTGTGAAATCTGAACATTAAGATAT
>JBLMYS010000401.1:0-28252 GCA_050258415.1 Acidobacteriota bacterium
GTCGGTGTTCCCGGAGTAAAAAGTTCTCCGACACCGATATTTTTCAGCTCCTTCAGGTCCCCTTCAGGAATGATTCCACCGCCTGTAAGAAGCACGTCATTAAGTCCTTTTTCCTTCATCAGCGACATAATTCTCGGGAAAATTGTCATGTGCGCGCCTGAAAGAATGCTTATTCCAATAACATCCACGTCTTCCTGTATAGCAGCTTCAACTATCATTTCCGGAGTCTGTCTTAAACCGGTATAAATAACTTCCATACCTGCATCTCTTAATGCTGCAGCAATTACCTTGGCACCTCTGTCATGTCCGTCGAGACCAGCTTTCGCAACAAGAACTCTGATTTTTTTATCCATTTAAGTCTCCTTTTACTGAATTTCCTGCCTGATTCTGTCGGCAAATTTCTTCATTTCAGTTTCTTTATAGTTTTTTAGATTCAGCATGAATTTGATCTCATCGTTAAAATAGCGCGGTGTAATGTGCAAATGGAAATGAAAAACCGACTGCCCTGCAGCCACACCATTATTAGTGAAAATGTTGTAGCCGTCGGGCTTTAAGCCCTTCACAATTGCATCTGTAACCTTCCTGGCCGCATGAATAAGCGAGTGAAGGTTGTCTTCCGGGATATCCAGAAAATCCACATAATGACCCCTTGGCACAACCAGTATATGCCCGAAATGTATCGGCTTTATATCCAGGAACGAGACCACCTTGTCATCTTCATAAATTATCTCGGCCGGTGACCTGCCAGCTATGATATCACAGAAGATACAACTCATATGACCCGCTATTTTCTTATGACAAAATTACTAATTTTTCCACCTAAAGCGCCACTTTATTTATGGAGCCTGGCATCTTATTTTTATTTTCCCGGGATAAATCCTGCCTGAGCCAGGTATTTTTCCTTCTTCGAAAACACCCCGAAAAGCCCTCCCGTATGCACAAAAAGAACATCCGTCTTCACTTTCCCCTTCAGAAAATTCTCATTGAAGGCATAAAAAGCCTTCCCTGTATATGCAGGGTCCAGAATAATGCCGCTATTGTGCGCAAATGACCTGATAACTTCCAGCTTTTCTTCAGTTATATCTTTATAACCCTCACGGGAATAACCATCCAGAATTACAAGATTATTTTCATCTATTTTGCACGGAAGCTTGTACATCCTGATACATTCCTCAGCCAAAGCAAGGATTCTGTCTCTCATTTCCCCTGCCGTATAAAGCACATTTACGGCATAAACCTTAAGTTTCAGCTTATTCAAAGCCGCTCCCACTAATAGTCCGGCGCTTGTTCCTCCCGAGCCGCAGGCTGTAATAATACCCTTTAATTTGTTTAAGCTGGTCTGGAATTTCAGTTCCTCAATAAAGTTAATGTAGCCCCAGATGCCAAGAGGCGAAGAACCACCCTCGGGAACAACAAAAACCTTCTCCCCTTTTTCACGGGCCAGTGAGTATTCCTCCTGCATAACGGAGTTTACCCTTAAATACTCATTTTTATCCAGATAACGTATATCTGCTCCTAAAAACCTGTCGAGAAAGAGATTACCTTCGGCTTTGTTCGATTTCTTCCCCCAGAGAAAAAGCTTCACCTCAAAACCCTGCGCCTTTGCAGCTGCAACGGTCGCCCTTGAATGATTCGACTGCTCGCCTCCGCAGGTGAAAATTTTTGTGGCGCCTTCTTTCTTGGCCTGAAGAAGAATAAACTCAAGCTTTCTTACCTTGTTTCCTGAAAGCTCAAGACCTGTAAAGTCATCCCTTTTTATGAGAAAGTCCGAGCCTTGAAAACTCATTTTCTGCAGAGGTGTAGGGATGTTTGCAAGCGGTATGCGTTTTGGGTATTTCATGGCAATTACCTTTTAGTAGTTATTTCTGAACATTTTGCTGTAATACCTTCTTGCCAGCTCAAGATCCTCAGGCGTATCGACCGAGAGGCTTTCCAGTTCGGTTACAACGATCTTGATCTTAAAGCCGTTTTCCAGCATTCTGAGCTGCTCGAGTTTCTCGATCCTTTCCAGGTCCGTAGGAGGCAGGCTCGTAAACTTAAGAAGAGCGTCCCTTCTGTAAACATAAAGTCCTATGTGCTTATAGATGTCGGCCAACCTAAGGCTTTCAAGATGGCTCCTGGCATCCCTGACAAATGGGATCGGGGAGCGTGAGAAGTAAAGAGCAAAATTGTGATAGTCGAATACCACTTTGGGTATTGAAGGGCTTTCAAGCTCCTCGACCGTCGTGATCTTTTTTGCCAGAGTAGATACATTCACGCTGCTGTCGAAGAACAGGGGTTCAATTGCCTCATCTATCATTCTTCCCTGAATAAAAGGCTCATCCCCCTGAATATTTACAATTATATCGGCATGCGGCATGTTCTGCGCAACATATGCGATCCTGTCCGAGCCGGTAGCAATATCCTTGGGAGTCAGTATTACCCTTGCTCCAAAGTCTCTTGCCACCTGGGCTACTTTTTCGTCATCTGTTGCAATTATTACCTCATGAAGCATTTTGGATTTCTGGCTGCTTTCATAGGTATGCTGTATCATCGGTTTGCCTCCAATATCGGCAAGAGGCTTGCCCATAAGCCGGGTTGAGGCGAACCGGGCCGGAATTATTCCTAGATTCATTTATTTTTTGGCCTAAAGTTTTTTATTCAACATTAATTACTTTGGGGACCTTGAAAAATTCCTCTGTGGCGGCGGGAGCATTTTTCAAGGCTTCTTCTGTCGGAACCGAAGGCATACGCTTGTCCTCACGCAGCACTTCAGTAACTTCAACGGGATATGAGAGCGGTTCCACGTCGGTGGTATCAAGCTCGTTTAGTTTTTCCATATAACCAAGTATCTGATTCAGTTCCCCGGTAAAACTCTCAAGCTCACTTTCACTGAACTTCAGCTTGGCCAGGGCGGCTATATATTCAACATCTTTTCTTGTAACGGACATATTTAAGACCTGATAAATTAAATTCTAATATAAATAATCTTTTTTAAATAAATAAGTTACTGAAATATCTTTCCTCACCTCAGGGCTTCTGACTGTGAGACTTTTCTTACCGCGGCGATCCTTTTTTTTATTGAGGGATGGCTGTAAAAAAACCACTCCACAACAGGATGAGGCTCCTTGTCGCCCAGGTTCTGCTCATTAAGCTTTTCAAGAGTTCTTATGAAGGCTTCGGCTTTTCCCGTTGATTCAACGGCATAGCGGTCAGCCTGATATTCATGCTTTCTGGACAGCGAGCTTGTCAAAGGTGTTTCTAATACCCCCAGCACCATCCCCCACAAAAGAAGTATCGGTATGGCCGATACCTGCGTTATGTAATTGTATCCAAAATACGGAAGCGAGATCCTGTATAAAAGGGCCAGAAGGTAAAGTGTCAGAAAGCTGAAAACAGTGCCAACAACAATATTAATAAGTATATGTTTATACTTGTAATGACCCAGCTCGTGGGCAATTACGGTTTCAATTTCATCTGAAGAGTATCCCTCCAGAAGATTATCCCCAAGAAGTATTCTTTTGGATTTCCCCATACCCGTAAATGCCGCATTTGCCTTCCTTGTATTCTTGCTCATATCAAACTTGAAAACATTCTTAAGCTTAAGGCCCGCATCCCTTGCAAGCCTTTCAAGACGAGTCTTGAGATCCTCATCTTCAAGAGGCGTTATCTTGTAGAATAAGGGCATTATCAGAACAGGTACTATCCTGGCCAGGACTACAGAAACCAGGAATAAAATGATTGCAAAGGGCAGCCACCAAAGATTCCCGAACCGGTGAAGGACGTAGTAAAACACAAACAAAAGCGGAATGCCGATTACGCCTGAAACCATTGCACTCTTGGCATTTTCCCACATCCAGGCAGGGAATGTCTGGTTCGAAAGATTATATTTATGCTCAAGATAAAATTCCGTGTAGTAGCTTACAGGGAAAGAAAGAACTGAACCTGCAATACTTAAGGTTATTATGAAAGCTATAAAAAGGAAGTAACTGTTTGAAATGAAGCCGGAAAGGTAGTCTTCCAGCCTGAGGCTTAAACCCGATTTTAAGAATAAGAATACGAGAAGGAAAGACAATATTCCCTTCGTAATGCTTACCCCAAGTTTAATATTATTATATTTTTTTGAATCCATACTTAAAAATACTTATTACATAATTTCAAGGCAATCTGAATAATCGCCCTTTGAGGTGAAAAAAAAAAGCAGCCACAAAGGCTGCTTTATCTCCTGGTCCGGAAAAACTTTACTGTTTCTTGTATTTTGTTCCGTCCTCATTTAACCGGGCCGCATATTTTGCCGGATCTTTCTTGAATTTGGCTGTGCATTTATTGCAGCACAGGCCGTAAGTTTTGCCGTTGTAGGCAACAAGCACCATATCGTCTTTATCCAGATCCTCACCTGAAACCGGGCAAACTTTATTAAACGGTGTTCCTTCTTTCACATCCTGAACTTTGTCTTCTTTAGCAGAAACCGTGGTAGTCACTTTGCTTTTTGTTACTGGCTTCTTATCCTTCTGCTGCGCGTTTACGCCGAGGCTTAAAGATAGCATTATTAATAGTGTCAGTACTAGCAGGTTTTTCATTTTATTGCGCCTTTCTTTGTTTTGTTTCATTATCGGTTCTTAAACTCCCGGGACCAGGTTTTATTATAATAAACATTTATCCGTCAAAAAGTTCCAGAAAAACTATAATTAAATTTTCTTCATTTCCCCCTCAGGCAGCCAGCCTACCTTTCCGTCGGGAAGTTTCACCTTGACCCAGGTGTCAACTTTATCCTCAAGGCTAACCTTTATTCCCTCGTGAACTATGAATGCGTCCCCGCTATGCTCGTCCGGAGATAGTTTGACCGTTACTGCCGACTGAGTTACAACTGCGTACTCCTTGCCGTAATCGTAATTATACCTGGAGAAAAGAATAATTATTGAAAACAAAAGCACTGCGGCAGATGCCAGTCCGGAGATGAGAATCCATTTCTGTAGAGCCTGGCTCCTGGCAAAGAAGTACCAGCCGATAATTACGAGGCATGCCAGGTAAACGATGTAAGAAAATAGAGTCCACCCGTTTACCGGAAGCAGATTCAGGAGCTCTTCCCACCACCTGACAAGAAATATTTTGGGCATTGCTTCAATTTTGTCAACGGTTCTGGCATTTGCTATCTTCAGGTTATATGCCACATCCTCGTCATTCGGGGAGATCTTCTGCGCTTTTTCATAATTTAATATGGCGTAGCCTATCATGCCAGTCTTAAAGTATGAATTCCCCAGGTTGTAGAAAAGTTCCTTGCTCGAGTAGCCGTCATTTACTATTTTCTGGTAAACTTCAATTGCCTTGTCATAGCTTCCCTGCTGATAGAAGCTGTTAGCCTTTTGCATCAGGTTTTCCTCTTCAGAGCCATAAGTAAACTTCATGCTGAAGAGTACCAGTATAATTATCGACAAATATTTCATATGTAATAAAACTTTGGTTTAATTTTGTTTTCAGATTTTAATATGTCTCAGACTTTATTTTTCTCCAGGTCCACAATGATTTTTACGGCCTGGTCGTACATTTCCTTCATTGCGCTTGCTCCGTCGTTCATAGGGGCAAAGCGTACAAACTCACATTTCTCAACCGCCTGTTTTACTTCCCCGATAAGATCTTCAGGAACACGGTTGTCTTTGAGCCTTTCAATGGCACCTTCCAGCGTAAAGGACGCCTTCGGAATGTGGAGCTTGTCTTCCAGGTAGCCAAAGAGGGCCAGAGAAATATCTGAATAAAACTCTTTCTGGTTGTTCATTTCCATCGATTTACGCGCTGTCTTAAGCCTGTTGCGTGCCATCTTCTCAGCCCTTGTGTACTTCATGAGCTGAACATTTCCTTCAAGCCTGTCATTTTTCCTTTTCCAGGCTATGACACCTGAAAGTATTAAAGCCGGCAGGACTGCACTAAGCCAAAACCAGAAAGAGGAGATCATATAGCTGCCATTTCTTGACAAGCTTTCCGTATTCGTTTTGATGTACCTTATATCCTCGCCCAGGAGCTTTACGTCCTCTTTATTAAAGCCCTGTGTATTTGCATATGTACCGTCGCCTTTTTGGACGTTAATCGTAAAAGCCGGTGAAGTAACAATAACATACCTTTTCGTTCTGGGGTTAAAATATGAAAACTCAACCGGGGGAATCTCCTTCTGCCCTTCTGCTCTTGGTACCAGGAGATATTCGACTGTCTTCTGCCCTGAAACGTAGCCGCCGGATCTGTTTACCTGGTCGTTAACCTTTGGGTCATATTTTTCAAAACCTGAAGGAAGCTTTGGCTCCTTTAATTCCAGGAGGCTGATATTTCCTGTTCCTGCCACAGTAAGCTTAAGTGATATGGGCTCATTTACCTTTACAGTATTTTTATCAACCTCGGCCTTGAATGTGAACTCACCAACGGCTCCGTTAAATGACTGCGGCACGTTCTGCGCCGGCAAAGGAAGAACGTCGATTTTAAGAATATTTGATTTTGCAGTATAGTCAACCGTCTGCCCCTGATTAAAAAACGGGTCGTTAAAGAACTCATCGAATATATCGCCGCGTCTTCTCTGCTTTGGTACAATTACTGGTATCTTCAGTTCAAAGGGCGTTACGGAAAGCTGTCCTGTCTGTGTGGGGAACAAGGCCGCTTTTTTCAGTACGCCGACGTGGTACTGCTTGCCGTTATATACTTCGGTAGTAAAATTTATTGTCCTGTTTCCGTCCATCTCCTCGGCCCAGAAGCCCTGATATGTAGGGAGCTTTGATATCTGTGGAGATGAAATATCCATTCTTGTATAAAGCTTATAGGTAACTGTAATCTGCTCGCCTTTTAATACCTTCTGCTTATCGGCCACTGCCCTGATAAAAACGTTATCTCCGATCGCTTGAGAGGAGGCCGGCTGATTCTGCTGGCCCCGTCCGCTGTTTTGAGTCGCCTGCCCTTTGGTGACGGTGATTGTAATCGGCTGCGTTCTCAGGGTTTTCCCCTTAAAATCGATCGATGCCGCGCCGATTGTAAACTTTCCCTGACCTGGGGCCTGAATATAAAAGGAATAGGCCATTGAGGCTGAAACGGCACCGTTTATTATCTGCATGCTTGTCGACTGGTTCGGACCCGAGAGCACCTCAAAGTTCTTAAAGTCCGGGGCCTTGAAATTCCTCAGGGCATTTATATTGTCCCCGCCGAACTGAAAAGTTACCTGGAAAGGCTCGTTCTGCGGTACAGTTGTGCTGTTTACAGATGCCGTAAATGACTGTGCATTTAGAGTAGTACTCAGAAGTATCAGGCTAATTAGTAAGCCAATGAATGTTTTTGTTCTACGCATAATAAAGTTGTTTATATTCAATTTTGTTTTACCAATCCTTATCGGTTTTAACCGGGCGCCCTTCGTGCTTGCGAAGCTTCTTCTGCAGGTCCAGTTCGTTGTTTTTTAAGGCATTCAGGATCCGCTCTGCTTCATCCTTCGACATCTTATTCTTCTCCTGCTGCTGATTGTTCTGGCCTTTATTCTCTTTGTTCTGATCCTGGTTCTTATTCTGGTCGTTGTTGTTCTCATTGTTCTTATTCTGATCCTGCTTGTTCTGATCGTTTTTGTTCTGATCGTTTTTGTTCTGATCGTTTTTGTTCTGATCTTTCTTGTTCTGGTCCTGTTTATCCTTATCCTTCTGATCCTGCTTATTCTGGTCGTTCTTGTTCTGGTTCTGCTTGTTGTCCTTGTTCTGCTTATTATCCTTGTTCTGGTTATTCTGATTCTGCTTAAGCAGGTTAAGAGCGTAAGAAAGATTATACTTTGTTTGTGCGTCGTTAGGATTAAGTTTCAGGGCCTTCTTGTAGGCGCCAATGCTTTCCTCAATCTTCTGCGACTTCAGGAGTGAATTTCCGATATTGTGGTAAATGCCTGACTGCTGGAGCTTATCCTGAGTTTTTTTGAGTGCCTGCTGATAAGACTTAACTGCCTCATCATAACGTTCCTGCTTATACTGCGCATCACCAAGGTTAAAGTAACTTTGAAAATTATCGGGAGCCTTTTCAGCCCCTTTCTTAAAGTTTACCTCAGAGTCGGCATACTTCTTCTGCTTATAAAGATCCACCCCGTTATTGACAATTCCGCGGAGGCTTTGTGCATTAGCTTCCGCAGAAATAAATATCATAATCGTTATTGCAAAGAGACCCGCAAAAAGTCCCGGATATATTTTCTTTTTCATAATGAGCAACTATTCTATTCCAAGTTTTCTGTTCAGTTTCGACAAGAGGACATTTTTCTTTTCTGAAATAAAGAATTCCGCTATCAGGAGCACCAGAGCTACTGCTAAAAGATAGTAGTAGCGGTCCTCATAATCTGTAACCCTTGTAGTTCCGAATTCTGTTTTCTCCAGCTTTGAAAGATCGGCGTAGATCATATCGAGCTCATTTCCGCCGGAACTTCCGCGGTAATAACGGCCCTTGCCTTCCTGCGCAATCTGCTGAAGGATAGATTCATCAAGCTTGGTGACAACAATGTTTCCATCGCGGTCGAGCTTGTAGCCCGCCTGAACGCCCTGAGCATTGTACTGCGGTATCGGCACTCCTGAGGGAGAGCCGAGTCCAATCGTATAAATTTGAATATTCTTGTCTTCGGCATCCTTTACGGCGTCCATGACATCACCTTCATGATCCTCGCCATCGGTAATGATGACCATTGCTTTCTGCGTTCTGGCGTCTCCCTTAAATGACTTTGAGGCGAGCCTTATGGCAGAACCAATTGCCGTACCGGGCTGGGGCACGGTGCTTGTGCTTACGGCGCTTAAAAGCAGCTTAGCCGCTGCGTAGTCTGTCGTAAGAGGGAACTGTATGTACGCGTCGCCGGAAAATACAACGAGTCCTATCCTGTCTCCTCTCAGCCTGTCAATTAAAGATGCAATTGAGTGCTTTGCCATCTCAAGGCGGTTGGGCTTTATGTCCTCGGCCTTCATACTGAGTGAAACGTCGAGGAGAATAAATACGTCAATTCCTGTCTGCTTTACCTCTTCATAGCGCGTACCCACCTGCGGATTTGCGAGGGCAAGGATGAGTAAGACAAGCACCAGTACAATCATCCCGCTTTTCAAAAAGTACTTCAACACACTTCTTTCAGGAACAAGCACCTTCAGAAGCTTTGCATCTGAAAACTTCTGCAGGAGTCTCTTCTGGTTCCTGAAAACCAGGTAAAAGAATAGTGCAATGAATGGTACGATGTAAAGCACATATAAATATTCTGTATGGGCAAAACGAAACATGTGTTATCTCAAAAATCTTATATTAAGGTATTTTTCTAAAAAACGTCCTCGAAAGCCCTATTTCAAATAAGAGCAATATAAGTCCACCTCCAAGCCAGCCGTAGAACAGTTCACTTGCGTTGCGATAGGAGGTAACTTCCACCTTTGTCTTCTCCATTTTATCTATCGACTGATAGATTTCTTCGAGCTTCCTGTTGTTGGTTGCACGGAAATATTTTCCGTCTGTAATATCTGCCACTTTTCTTAAAGTAGACTCATCAATTTCAACCGGCATATTCTGATACCTTATGCCGAAAGGGGTTTGAAAAGGATACGGGGCCTCTCCCATTGTACCTACCCCTATTGCATAAATCCTTATGCCGTAGGTCTTTGCAATCTGAGCTGCTGTTACCGGGTCTATTTCACCAGCATTGTTCACGCCGTCGGTAAGGAGAATTATAACCTTGCTTTTACCCTTACTGTCCTTAAGGCGGTTAACGCCGTTTGCAATTGCCGTTCCGATTGCGGTTCCGTCCTGAATCATTCCGCTTTTCACGTCTTTTAAGAGCCCTCTTAAGACCGGGTAATCAATGGTCAGGGGGCACTGCGTAAAGCTCTCATACGAAAATATAACAAGGCCGATCTTGTCAGAAGTTCTTCCCTGTATAAAATCGTCAATTACCTTCTTTGCAGCTTCAATTCTGTTTGGGTGGAAGTCCTCAGCCAGCATACTGCCCGAGATGTCAAGCAGCATTGCAATGTCAATTCCTTCGGTATAAACGTTTTCCCCGGAGGCAAAGGTCTGTGGCCTGGCAAGCGCTACAATGAAGAGGGCCAGAGCGCCCATTCTTAAGAATGCAGGCAGATGCCTCAGCCTTTCTTTAAGCGTAGGCTTATATCCCCTGAACACCCTGAGCGATGAATAGGTAACCGAAGTGGTATTTTTCTTCCCGTTCTTAAAATACCAGAACATCATAAGCGGAATAATTGCCAGGAGGTACAAAACACCAGGATAGGCGAAGGTCACATTATGAAACATCGCGGGCCTCCTGATTCTGTGTTACAGGATTCTTCTCAGGCACTGTATCAGAAACTATCCTGCGGGCCTGAGACATCATCTCTTCATTTATTGACTCCATCGGCACATACTTTGCAAATTTCACCAGGTCGGCGTTGTTTAAGAAGTCCGAAGTAATTACCCTGACCTTTTCAGCTTCCTTTACCTTTGAAAGGTTATTAACGAGCTCGTTTGTTGTAATTTCAAGCGCCGGAACGCGGAACCTTTTTTCAAAGTACGTTCTTATGATCTCTGTGATTTCCGTGTGGTATTCTTTTATGCGTCCCGACTGCCAGAGTTTTTTTCTTTCCAGTTCGTTAAGAAGGTCGAGTGCTTCCTCGTGAGGCTCTTTAACAACTACAGGAATAAGGCCTTCTTTCTGGCGTTTTTTCTTCCTGTAATAAAGATAGAGGTAAACTACAGATGCTATTATAATAAGAGCAATCAAACAATAAAGGAGTATCATCTTCCAGTCAAGAGGTATCTTAAGTGGATCTTTAATATCCTTTATGTCTTCACCCTGAACCTTAAGTGTACTGACGACAAAAGAAACCCCGTTGGCAAGGGTGGATTTTTTTTCAGAACCCTTCAGGGAGTAATATACATTGATCGGAGGGATTTTAACTTCGCCTGAGTCATATTTTGAAATTACGTACTTAAATGTTGTTAGAAGCCTGCCGTCTTTTTCTTCCGTTACAGGCTGCGCTGTCTCTATAAGCTCGGCGCCCCTAAGGCTGTCTTTAACTGCAGGAGGAAATATCTTAACGTCTTTTGCCGAAGAAACGCTTATCGAATAATTTATATAGTCCCCTACTTCATACGACTGCCTGTCCACTCCTGATCTTGCCGTTACATCCTGTGCGTGAACACACGTTCCAAGAAGTATTAGCAGCAGAGCCGCAATAGTTATTTTTTCTCTTACCATCTTCTCTCGCGCAATCTGAAAAATTCAACCAAAGGTTTCATATAGGATTTATCTGTCTGGACTTCAATTGAATCCAGTCGGTTTTTAAGGAAGAGAGATTTTCTTTCTTCCATTGCCTTACGTCTTGACTGACTGAACCACTTCTGCAGATCTTTGGAGCTTGTATCAACAAATCTTTCCTCTCCGGTTTCAGAATCCCTGAACTTCACGAGGCCTATTCCGGGAAGCGTTTTTTCTCTTTCATCGCTGAGTACAATTCCAACCAGGTCGTGCTTGCGTCCCACGATTCTTAGTATCTTCTCATAACCTGTGTCAAAGAAGTCTGAAATGAGGAATGCAATGCTTCTTTTCTTAATGGTACTGTTCATAAATTCGAGGGCCTTCTTTAGGTCTGTCTCCTTTCCTTCAGGCTCAAAGGACAGGAGTTCACGGATGATCCTTAAGACGTGCTTGCGCCCTTTTCTGGGTGGAACGAACCTTTCTATCCTGTCGCTGAAGAGTATCAAGCCCACTTTATCATTATTCTTCATTGCCGAAAAGGCAAGTATCGCACTCAGCTCGGCCGCAATCTGCTGTTTTGTCTTCTCCACGCTTCCGAATATGAGGCTTCCGCTTAAGTCAACCAAAAGCATGACCGTAAGTTCACGCTCCTCCTCAAAAACCTTAATGAAAGGATGCCCGAAACGCGCCGTAACGTTCCAGTCGAGATTTCTTACGTCGTCACCATACTGGTACTCCCGAACCTCGGAGAATTCCATTCCCCGGCCCTTGAAGACAGAATGATATTCTCCCGAGAAGACCTGATTAACAACTCCCCTGGTCCTTATTTCAATCTGGCGTACCTGTTTTAATATTTCTTTTGTCAGCATAACCTTTTTTCTTAATGTAACAGCTTAATACAACTTACTTCTTATCATGGCACTTCAATCTTGTTCAGGATTTCCTGAATGACGTGTTCAGTTGTAATTTCCTCTGCTTCGGCCTCATATGTTACGGCGATGCGGTGGCGAAGGACATCCATGCATATTGCTCTTACGTCCTCAGGAATAACATAGCCGCGTCTTCTTATGAAGGCCATAGCCCTTGCTCCCAGGGCCAGGTTAATTGTAGCTCTCGGTGAGGCACCGTAGCTGATAAGGTCCGAAAGGCCATTAAGGCCGTATTCTTTTGGGTTACGCGTGGCAAAAACAATGTCCAGAATATAGCGGTCAATTTTCTCATCCACATAAATTTCCTGAATGAGGCCTCTTGCCCTTAAAATGTCCTCAGGTGTTATAACGGGCTTAATTTTACCGTCCTGCTGGTTTTCGACGTTCTGCTTCATAATCTTAAGCTCTTCTTCACGAGAAGGATATGTGATCTTAACCTTGAGCATGAACCTGTCCACCTGTGCCTCAGGCAGAGGGTAAGTTCCTTCCTGCTCTATCGGGTTCTGTGTTGCAAGTACAAGAAAAGGCTCTTCCAGCTTGAACGTTTCTTCACTTATTGTAACCTGGCGCTCCTGCATGGCTTCCAGAAGTGCGCTCTGTACCTTGGCAGGGGCACGGTTAATTTCATCTGCCAGGATGAAATTTGAAAAAATGGGGCCTTTTTTTATGAAAAAATTGCCGTCTTTCTGATTATAAATCATTGTACCTATAAGATCTGCTGGCAGAAGATCGGGGGTGAACTGAATTCTCTGAAATTTCGCCTTCATTGCTGAGGCCAGGGACTTTATGGCAAGTGTTTTTGCAAGGCCCGGAACACCTTCCAGGAGAATGTGCCCGTTGGAAAGAAGCCCTACAACAAGGCGTTCAACCATCTGTTTCTGCCCGACGATAACCTTGCCTATTTCGCTGAAAAGCAGGTCAACAAAAGCGCTTTCATTTTTGATTTTCTCATTAAGCTCTGTTATTTCCAAAGTTTTCCTCTGTTTTTTCTCAATATTTATGTTAAAATTACATTTTTTACATTATTAAGGGTGAATTGGTTTCCGGCTTTGCTATTTTTCTTTCATATAAGTGAATGAAAAGCCATCATACATGTTATCGGCCAGAATCAAAGTATCCTTGTCCGCTTTCATGATTACCATCGGGAGTTCCGGCCTGTCTGCAAAATGAATTATACTTTTTTCCTCGGTCGAATATATGCTTTTGCCTTTTTTAACTACAAAAGTAGTGCTCCTTTCAAGAGAGCCTTTTGAGTAATAGCTAACACTTCCCCCCTCCGTAAAAACAACTTTTCGCCCCTCTTCAGGACCGACTTCTGTGGTCTGCCCGGCAAGGCCTCCCGAAACCCTGACAAGTATCCAGTTGCCAAAGAGCAATTTTTCTTCCTCCGGAGCATTAACATCGTAGCAGGAGCTGAAGAAAATTGCGCAAACAATAAATAAAAACGCTCTTCTCATCTTTCACTCCTATTAAATTTAATTCCTCTATATTACTTTAAGCACAGCGAACTTCAGGTAAGATGTCTCCTCCATCGCCGGCAGCCTTGGGTGGTCAAGTGAGGCTCCGCTGAAATGTATGAGCTGTACCTGGCGCCCTGCTTTCTGGGCCGCACTGTTAATGATCTGCAAAAAACTATCCCGGTTAAGGTGATATGAGCACGACGAAGTCACTAAAAATCCCCCTTTTTCAACAAGCCCCAGAGCCATGCGGTTAAGCTTTTCATAGCCTTTCTGCGCCATGGGAAGGCTTTTTTTATTTTTTGCAAATGCCGGAGGATCTATCATGACAACGTCAAACTTCCTTTTTTCATTCAGCATAGCCGAAAAAACATCAAAAACATCTCCTGTAATAAAATCGGCCTTACATGTCATATTGTTAAGCTGGAAGTTCCCCCTTGCGTTTTCAACTTCCGCATGCGAACTGTCGAGGAATGTAACGGCCCTTGCCCCGGCCTTTGCTGCGTGAAGCCCGAAGCCCCCGGAGTTGCAGAAGGAGTCAATTACAGTCCTGCCATCTGTGATCCTCTCAATAAACTTTCTGTTGTCTGCCTGGTCAAAGTAAAACCCGGTCTTGTGCCCTGCCTTAAAATCGATCCTGTAGTTTACATCTCCGTCGCTGATGACCTCAGAGCTGCTGCCTCCATGGTAAACCGTATCCTCTTCGGGCAGGCCTTCAAGGCGCCTGAAGTACTCCTCATTTTTGCTGAAAACGTTCTCTGCCTTAAGCTCCGTTCTAAGGACATTTACAATCTTTTCAATATTCTTCTGCATCCCGAAAGAATAGACCTGCATGACATAAGTATTATTATACTTATCAATAATGAGCCCCGGCATAAAGTCGCTTTCGCTGAAAATGAGCCTGAAGGAATCGCGCCTTGGATAAAGGCTTTTTCTTAAGTTATATGCCCTAAGGATTCTTTCCTTAAAGAATCCATCAAGATCCTCTATTTTCTCCCGGCTTAAAAGCCTTATGGCAATAAGAGAGTTTTTATTATAAAATCCTGTTCCCAGAAAATTATTTCTGTAATCAAAAAGTTCCACCACGTCGCCATTTTGTGCCTCACCCTCAAGCTTTGCAACTTCATTGCTGAATACCCAAAGGTGCCCCGCCTTAATGCGGTGTTCCTCATTTTTCCGAAGGTATAACTGTGCCAACATTTAATCCTCTGTTTTAACATAGAAATTTAACACAAATCGCGTTAAGAATTAAGACAAAAAGTAAAAGGCGGGATATTTATATCAGTGAGGATCTTCTCTAAAGAGGCTGCGGGCAGGGACCGTGCTCCGCCCGCATAAGTAATAATAAGTGCACCTCAGTTTATACGCTTTCCAGTACTCTCCTTAGCTTATCGGCAACCTCCGCGGCAACCGACTCAAGATTCTCATTTTGTACTGTCTGCATTGAAACTCTTGGATTTATGGAGGAAACCTCTGTCTTTCCATCACTGGTTTCCTGCACAATAATATTGCACGGCAGCATTGTTCCTATTTTATCATCTTCCTGGAGTGCCTTATAGGCAAAAGGCGGATTGCAGGCCCCGAGTATCTTGTACTTCCTGAAATCCACGTCCAGCTTTTTCTTAAGAGTCTCTTTAACGTCAATTTCTGTCAGAACCCCGAATCCCTCTTTCTTCAGCTCCTCAGTTACCCTGGTAATCGCTTCGTCGAAAGAGAGATTTACAACCCTGGTATTATAGTAATCCATCTGTTTTCCTCCACCTTGTTTTTTTAATGTTTGATGCAGGAAATTTAAGCAGGTTCCAGAAGTCTAAGGATTATCAGGCTTTTCTGTTAGTAACAGCATTAAAAAGGACTGAATAATCCATATCTGCAAGGCCCGCCTTTACGGCTTTATTTAAGATTTCCTGCACGGCTTCCAGGACAACTGTGTCGAGGCCTAAGCTCCTGGCCTCATCAACAATAAGTCTCACGTCTTTAAGAAGATGCTTTGCCGGGAAATTCACGCTTGAAAAATCATTTTTCAGCATATTCGTGAGCTTTACGTCAAAAGTTTTGGCATAAAGGGCACTGTTCCTTAAGACATTCATGAACTGCTCAACGTCAATCCCTTCATTCATAATTATCCCGAGGCTTAAGGAAAAGGCTGAGGTCAGAGATGCAATCATCTGATTGAGCGCAAGCTTCATGGCTGCAGCCTTTCCGACCTCCCCTATATAAAGCGGTGCCGGCCCCAAAGCTTCTAAAACCGGGCGCCATTTGTCATAAAGCTCTTTCTGTCCTCCAACCATTATAACCAGTTTGCCTTCAGTTGCCTGAGGGATGCTGCCAAGGACCGGAGCCTCAATGTAGTCCCCTCCTGCAGCAACTACTTTTTCGGCAACAGCCCTGCTTTCAGAAGGGGAAATTGTACTCATCTGGATTATCGTCTGCCCAGAGAATTTTTCCTCCTCATCAGCTGAAAACAGCATTTCATTAACTGCAGCGGCATCACTGAGCATAAGAATAACCGCTTCACTGAGGTGCCTGGCCTCGTGTGCCGTCAGAGCAACCTTTGCACCTTTCTGCTTGAGAGGCACTGTCTTCTCCAGCGTTCTGTTATAAACATAAAGCTCATGCCCGGCCTTAAGCAGCCTTTCTGCCATAGGGCTTCCCATCAGCCCGGTTCCTATAAATGAGATCTGCATCTCAAAGCTCCTTTTTTGCAATTGTTCTGAATTAGTTTGTATGTAATATCATACTTATCTTTTAAGAATTATTCAACGAATGCTTTATTATTGTACTTTTGCAGAGAAAGGCTCTTTCCCGAAGGGTCGAACCAAAATAAAAAAGCCCCTCAGAATTATCCGGGGGCTTTTAAACTCAGTTGCAAAACTTTACTCTCTTATTACATTACTCTCTTAATACTTTACTTTCCTGAAGAGTTGTTCTTCAATGTGGAGTTATTTTCCTTTACCAGGTGCACTACATCCATTTCAATATCCTCTTCGCAATAGAAGGGTTCACCGTAGTCCTTGCCGATCTTAAAGCCGTAGAGCTTGGCCCTTGATTCAACGAACTTCATAAAATTAGGCTGGCTTATAAAGGTTTCGGGCTCAATACTCTTAGGATTAAAAAACTGTGTAGTATAGGCTTTTACAGCATTCATTTTATCTTCGAAAGTGTCGCTGATATCTACGATAAAAGATGGTGTAAAGGCGTATGTCTGCATATAATAATACAGTTTTTGGGGCCTGTAGGCATCCTGCTTTTTCTCCTTGTCAAAGTCTTGATCTTCTCAAGGCCCGCACTGAACATTGCCCTTTTGACAATTTCGCTGGTGTCGATATGATCAGGATGGCGGTCGTTGAAATAAGGGGCAAAGATGATCTTTGGCCTGTACTTGCGCAAACACATCATGACTTTTGTAATATTTTCCTTTGAAACCTCGATTCCTCCGTCAGGTATATGCAGGTTTTCACGGATTGCCAGTTTTAGACTAATTGCCGACTGAAAAGCCTCTTTCTGCCTTGTTTCAGCAGACCCGCGCGTGCCCAATTCACCCTTTGTGAAGTCTATTATGCCCACTTTTAAGTCACTTTTGGTAAATTTGGCAATTGTGCCGCCCATCGAGAGCTCGGCATCGTCCGGATGAGCAGCAAAGACGAGTACATCTAGATTCATATGCATGGGTTTTTCATGGTTGTTTTTGGTTAAAACAACATAAGAAAAATATTTAATTAAGTCACCAATAGTTTTTTAAAAATATTTATAGCCATTCATTTTTTTCGTAAATTTATACCAAACCTTTTATCCTTTTTTCCAATATAGCTAAATTTATCCTCTATTCATTTGATTTATTTTAGCTATATTTGGAACAATTTTTAAAACAACCAAATAATTTTTGAGCGCCTATGTATAAGATCAGATCAGCTGAATTTCTTGCCCCCAATATTAAGAAATTCGTAATCGAAGCACCTAAGATCGCACAGAAGAGGAAAGCCGGACAATTTGTTATAATCAGGATCAAGGAAGGCGGTGAAAGGGTTCCTCTGACTATTGCCGATTCAGATCCTTCAGAAGGGACAATTACAATTATTGTCCAGGGAATCGGAAAAACCACAAAGGAATTAAACACCTTTGATTCCGGCCACAGCATTAAGGATGTCGTCGGCCCGTTGGGCAAGCCTTCACATATAGAAAACTTTGGCACTGCTGTCAGTATTGGCGGAGGCGTCGGAACGGCAATTGCATATCCGACCGCTGTAGCGTTGAAACAGGCTGGCAATCACACGATTTCGATTATCGGAGGCCGCTCGAAGGAATTTGTAATACTAGAAGACGAAATGCGCAAGGTCTGCGATGAGGTCTATCCTACAACCGATGACGGCAGCTATGGCTATCACGGCTTTGTTACTCAAAAGTTAAAGGAACTCATCGATTCAGGCAGAAAAATAGATTTTGTGCTCGCTATTGGCCCCATACCGATGATGAGGGCTATTGCTGAGACTACAAGACCCTACGGAATTAAGACCATGGTCAGCCTCAACCCTATTATGGTTGACGGCACGGGAATGTGCGGCGGCTGCAGGGCTACGGTTGATAATAAGACCGTCTTTGTCTGCGTCGATGGACCTGAATTCGACGCCCATCAGGTCGATTTTGATCTTCTTATGCAGAGAAACAAGTCTTACCTGGGTGATGAAAAAACCTCCCTTGATAAATTGACTCTCGATGAGCAGACAAAAAAAGACCATGAATGTAATTACGACAAGATGTTTTTTGCCAAAACATCCCGTGAAAACCTAAAAGTTTAATTAGCGAGCGGAGTATATAAATGGAAGAAATTTCTAAAAAAGACAGAATGAAAATCCCGCGTCAGAAGATGCCGGAACAGTCAGGAGAACAAAGGGTTACGAATTTTGAGGAAGTCAATTTAGGCTTTACCGAAGAACTGGCAAAAATGGAAGCCTTAAGGTGCATTCAGTGCCCTAAGCCTACTTGCATTCAGGGCTGCCCGGTGGGCGTTCAGATAAGGGACTTTATTACTCTTGTGGCCCAGGGGGACTATCTTGCAGCAGCAGCAAAAATCAAAGAAGATAATGCCCTTCCGGCAGTCTGCGGCCGCGTTTGCCCGCAGGAGGAACAGTGTGAAGCCCGCTGTGTGGTAGGAAAGAAAAATGAACCGGTGGGAATTGGACGCCTTGAAAGATTTGTTGCCGACTACGAGCGCGAGCATGTGGGTATTCGCCCTCCCCAGGTTAAACCCAAAACAGGAAAGAAAATCGGCATCATCGGTAGTGGCCCTGCGGGCCTTAGCTGCGCGGGCGACCTCATACAGATGGGACACGACGTTACGGTTTTTGAAGCCCTTCACGAGCTTGGCGGCGTGCTTGTCTATGGTATCCCTCAGTTCAGACTTCCAAAGGAAATTGTTAAGGCTGAAGTGGAATCGCTCAAAAAGCTTGGCGTGGATTTCCAGACAAATGCCGTAGTCGGTTTTACAGATACAATTGACGAGCTCCTTGAAAACGGCTACGACGCAATTTTTATTGCAGTTGGAGCGGGCCTCCCCTACTTCCTTAATATACCTGGCGAAAACCTGAACGGGGTCTATTCTTCCAACGAGTTCTTAACAAGAGTTAACCTGATGAAAGCTTACCGCTTCCCTGAGTACGACACTCCGGTCTTTAACTGCCGCGATAAAAACGTTGCAGTCTTCGGAGGCGGCAATACGGCCATGGATGCCGTTAGAACGGCTAAGAGGCTTGGAGCCAAAAAAGCTTATATCATTTACAGAAGAAGTGAAGTGGAACTGCCCGCAAGAAAAGAGGAAGTTCACCACGCGCAGGAAGAAGGAATAGAGTTCATGTTCCTGGAAAACCCGGTTGAGTTTATTGGCGAAAACGGCTGGCTCAAACATGTTAATCTCCAGAAGATGGAACTTGGAGAGCCGGACCAGTCGGGAAGAAGAAGACCTGTTGCTCTGGAGGGCTCAGAACACATTATGGATATCGATATGGCTATCATAGCCATCGGTAACGGTTCCAACCCGATCATACAGAAGACCACACCTGACCTCGAGTTTAATAAAAGAGGAAACATTGTGGTCGAAGAAGCAACTATGAAGACTTCCAAGAAAGGGGTCTTTGCCGGAGGCGACATTGTTTCAGGCGGAGCTACCGTTATACTTGCAATGGGCGCAGGAAGAAAAGCCGCCGCCGCCATAAATGAATATCTTAGTAACCCCGAAAGCTGAGAAGGTTAATATCTTATTTTATTAAAGCGGGCAGTAGACAATTGCCCGCTTTTTTTTACTAAAACTGAAATTTATCCGGGAGCCACATAAATTCTCTCCCTCTCTGCGGCTCAATCCCAACCTGAAATCCCTGTCGAACTTCTATAATATTTCCTTAAGTCCGTGAAAAGGGCTATAAACTTTTTTCAGAATTCTTTATATTGCTTTTTTATTATTAGCCATGTAGTACTTATGAAGCAAGAATACGAAGCCGTAATTGGACTTGAGGTCCATGCCCAGCTCTTAACAGATACAAAAATTTTCTGCGGATGCTCCACAAAGTTCGGAAATCCGCCTAACACAAACGTATGCCCCATCTGCCTGGGGCACCCGGGCGTATTGCCTGTATTGAATAAGAAAGTGGTGGAATTTGCCGTTCTGATGGGGTTGGCCACTAATTGCAGGATCAATACGAACTCTGTCTTTGCAAGAAAAAATTATTTCTATCCCGATCTTCCCAAAGGATACCAGATCTCGCAGTTTGAAGCACCGATTTGTGAAGGTGGCTTCGTTGAAATTGAGCTTAAAGACGGTACAAAAAGAAATATCGGCCTAACCCGTATTCACATGGAGGAAGACGCCGGTAAATCGATACACGATCAGGCCTATGAGACACTCGTTGACGTTAACCGCTGCGGAGTGCCCTTAATTGAAATTGTCTCTGAACCCGATATGCACACTCCTGAAGAAGCCTATCAGTACCTCTCGCAGATACGCCAGACGGTGCAGTACCTTGGCATTTGCGACGGTAATATGGAAGAAGGCTCCCTCAGGTGCGATGCCAACGTGTCAATAAGGCTTAAAGGTGAAACCAGACTCGGAACAAAAACCGAAGTCAAAAATATGAACTCCTTCCGTAACGTTGAGAAGGCTCTCATCTACGAAATTGACCGCCAGATAGAAGTTCTTGAAGACGGCGGCAGAATCGTACAGGAAACCCTCCTCTGGGATGCTGATGCCAATATCGCCCTCCCGATGCGCAGCAAAGAAGAAGCACACGACTACCGCTACTTCCCCGAGCCCGACCTTATGCCTGTTGCTATCAGCAAGGAGTGGTTTGAGGAGATTAAGAAAGAGCTTCCCGAGCTCCCGAAGGAAAGAAATATGAGGTTTATATCAGAGTACAGCCTCCCTTCCTATGATGCCGGCGTTCTGACTTCCTCGCGTGAACTGGCAGACTACTACGAGAAAACTATTTCCGTTACCAGGGATTATAAAGCTGCCAGCAACTGGATTATGGGCGACGTGCTGAAAATATTAAATGAGACAAAAGCCCCAATACGGGATTTTCCGGTCAGTCCGGAGAATCTGGGAAAACTGATCAACCTCATTAACGATAACACTGTAAGCGGAAAAATTGCAAAGGATGTCTTCCAGATCATGCTTAATGAAGACAAGGATCCGGCAGTTATTATAAAAGAAAGAAATCTTCTTCAGATTACAGACACCTCGGAACTTGAAGGCGTAATTGACAGGGTAATTGAAAGCAACCCCAAGGACGTAAAAGAGTTTCTTTCAGGAAAAGAGAAGGTAATAGGATTTTTTGTCGGCCAGATAATGAAGGAGACAAAGGGCAAAGCCAACCCGAAAGCCGTAAACGAGATTTTAAGAAATAAGCTGAACACTTTAAAATAAAAAAAGCCTGCAGGAGATTCTCTTGCTCCTGCAGGCAAAATATTAAACTAAATTAAAGCAGGCTAAACTTTACTGCAACAAGTCCCTGAATAGTTAGAACTCTCCATGCGACATCGCTTTCTACTTTAGTTATTCCGTAACCAAATGAAAGCTGAGGAGCCAGATAAAGA
This sequence comes from Acidobacteriota bacterium, assembly GCA_050258415.1. GTDB lineage: Bacteria > Bacteroidota > Ignavibacteria > Ignavibacteriales > SURF-24 > JAAXKN01. The sequence goes on from JBLMYS010000401.1 coordinate 21,657, forward strand.
CCTGTAGAAAGAGGAATATCCATACCGGCACCCATCTTCAATTCAAAACGGGCAAGAAGATCGGTATATTTGACCTTATCTGTTGCTTTTGTATCGTTATTGGCATAAGCCGGAGGGAATTTTTCTGTTACGATCCTTTCGCCTGAACCTTCTACATTAAAGCCAAAAGACGGACCCATTACAAAGTATAAATTACTGTTTGGCATATTCAGCTTGAATAAAGGCTCAATTAAAAAGTAAGCCAGGCTTACTGAATTCTCAATGGTATAAGTAGAAGTAACAGGCTCATTGTTTTCACCTGTATAGTGCCTTGAGGTTTCATTTGTTGTAGAACCGCTTCTGTTATCGTAAAACTGCATGTTTGTTATTAAGCCGATAGTCGGGGTAAACGACATATCAACAGTTCCTCCGATCACTAATCCAAACCCGGTACCTGTTTCCTCCATATCCGAGCCGGTATGCAGGTTATAATTCAAGCCCACCTGGGGTCCTAATTTGAGCCTGAACTGTGCCTGGCTATTGTTTGAAGACAGTGATATCAGTAAAACCGACAGAACAAGAACAGTCAACACTTTTTTCATTGTAACTCCCTTTCTGATTATATAAAAAAACAAATGGGACGCATGTTAGGGGGAAATTCTGTCCCCATGCGTCCCAAAATAAATACAAAATATTTTAATTTCAATTATCTCAAATCAAAAATCTAAAATTATTTTTTAAGATTTTTGTTTACAAAATCCCAGTTTATAAGGTGTTCAACAAATGTAGTCAGGTAATCTGGCCTCCTGTTCTGGTAATCCAGATAGTAGGCATGCTCCCAGACGTCCACCGTCAGTAGCGGTGTTTCTCCGCGAGCAATCGGCGTATCGGCATTAGGGGTTTTTGTAACCTGTAGCTTTCCGTCTTTTAAGACAAGCCATGCCCAGCCCGAACCGAACTGTGTGGCGCCTGCATTCTTGAATTCTTCAACAAACTTCTGGAAACCACCGAAATCCCTTTCAATCATTCCGGCAATCTCACCCGTGGGCTTTCCTCCCCCGTTCGGCTTCATTGAGTTCCACAGGAATGTATGATTCCACACCTGGGCTGCATTGTTAAATAGACCGGTTTTTGACTGGTCACCGTGAGTCTTTTTGATTATTGTTTCCAGATCGGCGTTTGCCAGATCCGATCCTTCCAGCATTTTATTGGCGTTCTGGACGTAAGCATTGTGGTGCTTGTCGTGATGGAATTCAAGTGTTCTTGCACTGATATACGGTTCAAGCGCGTCTTTCGCATATGGTAAATCGGGTAACGTAAGAGCCATTTTTTCCTCCTTTTATTTTATTTCAGCTTCCCTGCACTTTTACTTTTTGCCCTAAACGGGGAACTTTCCTTTATTAAAAAGCAGAAAGCTTCTTTATTGTTCAGAATGTATATTAAATAAAATGAAATACTGATTTGAATCTTAAGGAGGCTGAAGAAATTAATAGAGTATTTAATCTTTCAACCTAAACAGAGTATTTTCTTAAATACTAAATTCATGTTTAAAGTAAAAGATTTTTGAAATTTCGCAACAAAATAATTTATGAAGAGCGGATTTTCTTTTCTATTTAACGATCTCCAGAACAGATTGCCTGACTGCTTTCTGTTCGATACCGAAAGATCTCAGCTTTGAGGTGTCCATGGACACGTCTTTTACCCCGTTAAGGTTCGGAATTTCAAACATTGAGACTGCCATGAGAAGTGATTTGTCCAGCCCGGCAACATCACAAAGTATGCTCCCAAGCCCGTAGCGCGAAACTCTTTGACTGCCACCGAAGTTTATTACTTCACCTTTAATATCCTCTTTAATAAGCAAAGAAATTATTTCTGCGGCATCGCCTAAGGATAGGGGGCTCCGGAACTGGTCGTAGAAAAGCCTGACCGGTTTGCCCTCCTTCAGGCTTTCATACATCGCGTGAAAGTGGCACCTGGAGTGACATATCCCTAAGCCAAAAAGAAGCGAGGTCCTGAGTATTATGTAATTGCCGGTTGCGCTCTTTACGGCCTCTTCACCCATAAGCTTGGTCTCGGCATAAAGGGATGTGGGCTTAAGATGGGCATCTTCCTTAAGCACCATTCCAAGACTCCCGTCATAAACCAGGTCCGTGGAAGTATATATCATTTTCGAACTGTACTTTTCACAAAGTTGGGCAACTGTTTTTGTAGCCTCCACGTTGATTTTAATAACTTCAGGCTCTGGTATCCTGCCGGCTTTTTCTGAATTGGAAACTGCAGCTGTATGTATTACCACCCCGGGATGAAATGCCTGGAAAATCTCCTCCAGGCATTCACTGTCCAGAATGTCAACTCTGGCGGAATTAAAGTCCTCGCAGTTCCCCCTGTTTTCATAATAAAGAGTAAGTATTTCGGCATTCTTACTCAGCTCTTTATTCAGGTACTGACCCAGCAGCCCGCTTCCGCCTGTAATTAGTACTTTTAAGGCAGACATATCTTTCCCAGCACAGTTTCTTTTTTTGCACCCGTTACGCTTGGAAGATTTGACGGGTTTCCCGATATGGTTTCGTTTGCCAGAACGGCAAAACAGATCGCCTCCTTGGCATCAGAGGAGATCCCGAGCTCTTCAATGTTCAATACCCTTACACTATCTGTAAAGTATTCTTTTAGGAATTTCACCAGGGCAAGATTCCTTGCCCCGCCCCCGGAAATAATGAGCTCGTCAATTTCTATCTTCTCACGTATGAACTTCTCATAATTCCTGAAAATAGCGTAGGCTGTAAAGTTTGTAATTGTGGAGATCCAGTCCTCAGGCGATACCTCACTGTAATTCTCCAGGAGATCTTTTAAGAAAGCCTCTCCGTAAAGCTCACGCCCGGTGGACTTTGGAGGAGCCTTTTCAATGTAGGTATCCTTCTTTTTAAGCGCCTCTAAAAGCTCAGGCTTTACTTTCCCCTTAAGAGCCGTCTTCCCGTCCTCGTCATATTCCTTTCCTAAAAAACGCCTTGAGAGAATATCTATCATCATGTTTCCGGGACCGGTGTCAAAAGCCCTTATTTCAACGGGCTTTGCTCCTTTCTTAAGGATGGTAAAGTTAGATATTCCACCTACGTTCAGAAGTGCGCGGTTATGTTCATCTGAATATAGGAGCAGGTAATCGAAATATGGGACCAGGGGCGCCCCCTGCCCGTCCAGTGCGATATCGCCAGTGCGAAAGTCCCCTATGGTAACAATTCCGGTCAGCTTTGCAATTACCGCAGGATCAGCTATCTGAAGCGTGGATCTTACCTCATAGCCGAACATCTTGTGCTTTTCCGGAAGATGATGGATCGTCTGCCCGTGGCTTCCAATAAGATCCAGATTCTCTAAAGGAAAACTGTTTTTATTGCAAAGTGCCTTAATTGCATCGGCATATATCATTGGAATTAGGAAATTCAGGCGGCAAATGTCCTCTACATTGCTCGTCTCCTTCGCTGAATTCCTGAGCACCAGGTCCTTCAGCCCCTCAGGAAAGGGGTATGCCAGAAAATCTATCTGGCGGAGCTTCGTTGCTGTGCCGTTACCTGTAAGCTCCAGAAGAACGGCATCCACACCGTCAAGCGAGGTGCCCGACATGAGTCCAACGACATACTTTTTTTCTTTTTTGGATAGTTCAGTTAAGTTTTGCATATTCGTTCTATTTTCCCTCTTCCTTTATACAAATGAACGTTAAAGACCAAATTATTGTTATTTATAAAAGGTTTAAATTATTACATGAAAATAAATCATATTCTTGGCGCACATACATCAATTGCCGGCGGAGTGGATAAAGCCGTTGACCTGGCCGGAAAACTCAATTTCCAGACAATGCAGATCTTTACAAAAAACGGCAACCGCTGGGCTGATGGATCATTCAGTGAACAAACAATTGAAAATTATAAAAATAAACTAAGTAAAACAAAAATATCCCCCGTCGTTGCTCACGACAGCTATCTTATAAATCTTGCCTCAAGCAATGAGGACCTCTTAAAAAAATCGGTTGATGCTTTTATAGATGAACTTAAGCGCTGTGAAACACTCGGAATTCCATATCTGAACTTCCACCCGGGGGCTCATACCGGCCGGGGAGTTGAAGACGGCATTAAAACCATAATTGAATCGCTCAATATTGCGCACGAGAGGACAAAAAATTTTACGGTAAAAAGCATGCTTGAACTTACCGCAGGCCAGGGGACAACACTTGGAAGCCGCTTTGAAGAGATAAGAAAAATCATAGACGGCGTTGAAGATAAGTCCAGGATGAGCGTCTGCATCGATACAGCCCATATCTTTGCCGCCGGATACGACCTGAGAAGTGAAGAAGCATATGAAAAGACCATGAATGAGTTTGACGCAATCATAGGCCTCGACCTCTTAAACTGCATTCACATGAACGACTCGAAAAAAGAGCTCGGAAGCCGTGTCGACCGCCATGCCCATATCGGTGAGGGATTTATAGGCCTGGAAGGCTTCAGCAACATTATGAACGACAAACGCCTTGAGAACGTACCGAAAATCCTTGAAACCCCCAAGGATTCCAAAGAGCAGCTTGAGGACCTGAAAAATATAGCCACACTCCTCAGCCTCTATAACGATGGTGAGGACAAAAATGAAAAAGCCCGGTCTTAATTGTTAAAACCGGGCTTCGCTTAAAAAAAGATTTCTTTATGGTTCAAGAGGCTCTAGAACCATTATACCTGTCTGCTTCTTGTTTTTCATCAGGTAGTCTGCAAGTGGTTTATCCGTAATCTGAACCTTGCTTCCTACGATAGGAGCATGCATGAAATGAATCCTGCCATCCTCAGCCTTAACTGCAATTCCGACGTGGGCGATATCCATGCCGTCGAGCCCGCTTGTTATTGCAATCAGGTATCCGTTCTTAATCTTGCCTTCAACATTCTTAATATCTTCCTTGGGAATATAATAATAATCCCTTGAGTTGATCTTTGATTCTATGTCTTTAATAGCGTTAAAGTTTTCCTCATTCTTGCTGATCTGTGCATATTCCTTGCGGTTCTTCGTCATGAAGCTGACCTTCTTGGTGTAAGGCTTTCCGCCAATTTCCTTTGTTACATCCTTAACAACGCCTTTTGAATTGTTGTCAAAAATCCAGTCTGAGAAGTAGTGAAGCCTTGAGGGGTAGCCCTGGAGCTTACCTTCGCGGTATCTTACTTTTGTAAGCTCCGCCTGATAGTCTTCAAAAGAAGTCTTGTTGCTTTTAATGCACCTTGAAAACACGAGGGCATTTTCAAGGAAGGTTGTGCAGTCAAGCCCTGTAAGGTGAACCACAAGCTGTTCCTGGCCTTCGGTCTCAAGTGTATGGGCTTCATAGTTAAGCCCCAGAAAGCTTTTACCGATTTCTGCAATGACATCGTTAATCGGCTTTTTATTCAGGTCTTTTTCAACCGCAAGAGTGAATTTCTCGCTGCAGATTTCCTTGTCTTTTGGTGTGTAAAGTGTCTGTGAAAATGACATTGTTGTCACGACCAGTATAATTGTTAAAAGTGAAAATATTCTCATCATATCGGGTAATCTTCCTCAGTAATAGTTGTTGTTTGATTTGCTTCTTCAATGTGTCTTACAAGTTCAAGATTTTCGAAACGTGCATAATCCTTAAAGAACTTGAGGCGCACGTCTCCGGTAGGACCATTTCTCTGTTTTCCTATTATGATCTCGGCAACACCTTCAAGGCTGTTTCCGTCGGCATCCTGTTTCATGCCGTAGTATTCCGGGCGGTGGATGAACATCACAACGTCGGCATCCTGTTCAATTGAACCCGATTCACGAAGATCTGAGAGCATGGGTCTTTTATCGGTTCTGGACTCAACGGCGCGGTTTAGCTGTGCAAGAGCAATTACAGGTATATTAAGCTCCTTGGCCAGTGCCTTTAAGGAGCGCGATATATGTGAAATTTCCCTTTCACGGCTTTCCATCTTTGTTGATGCATTCATAAGCTGAAGGTAATCTATCATAATAAGCCCCAGATTTTTCTCGGCTTTAAGCCTCTGGCACTTGGCTCTTATTTCAAGGATTGTCTGGCTCGGCGAGTCGTCAATAAATATCGGGGCCTCGCTGAGCTTGTGTATGTTGCGGCTGAGCTTCGGGCCCTCCTCGTTAGGGAGTTTCCCCGTTCTGACCAGGTGTGCATTAAGCCTGGCCTCGGCGCATATCATACGTATTACCATCTGGATTGTGGCCATTTCAAGGCTGAATATGGCTACCGGCACCTTATGGTCGACAGCAGCATTGCGGGCAAGTGAAAGCGCAAAAGCCGTTTTACCCATTGAAGGACGGGCTGCAATAATGATAAGATCCGACTTCTGAAATCCGCCCAACATATCGTCCATCTGATAAAAGCCCGTCGGAACGGCAAACTGCTGATGTTTTTTCGAATGTATTAGCTCAATATATTCCATTGCCTGAATGACGGCCTTATTCATCTGCGAATAAGACTTTTTCATGTGGGCTTCTGTAATTTCAAATATCTGGCGTTCAGCACGGTCCAGAAGGTCAAAAGCGTCCTCAGCGCCTTCATATGCGCTCTGGGCAATTTCCATGGAAGCCGTAATGAGGCCCCTTAAGATGTGCTTTTCAAGGAC
>JBLMYS010000402.1:0-5057 GCA_050258415.1 Acidobacteriota bacterium
ATAAGAGAGCCAAGCACGGGTAATTTCAGAATAAGGCGGTCTGCAACGAGGCGTCCTTTTTCGGTAGCGGCAAGCTGCATTAAAATCAATGGCGGAATAAGAATGGCGGCAGAGACGAGGAGTTTATTATTCATAAGGAAGTCGCTCATCTGCATAGTAAAAGCCGTCATTGGGGGAAGTTTCATCTTAAACTTCACGAATAATTTTGCCGTTTCGGGGAAGATATATCCCACATAGAAGAGCACTGCAAGCATAAGCACGAACACCGTAACGATTGGTGTAATGAGTGCGCTTTTAAGGTTCTTCTTAAACTCCATGCGGCGTTCGAGGAACTTAGCCGTAGCGCGGTAGATCTCCGTCATATTACCGCTTTTGGAAGCAAGGCCGAGCATATAGGCGGTAAACTTTCCGAAGACGCCCTGGTAGCGCTGGAAAGTAATTTCGCTATCGGCGCCTTTTTTAAGTTCGTTATTAATTTCCTTTAAGCTTTCGCGGAGGCTTTTATTTTCAATATCATTTATAAGGAGGTTCAGGACCTCGTTAAAAGGAAGTTTCTGTTCCAGCAGCTCAGCGCTTATTTTAACGAAAGATACGATTGCAGGCTGAGGGGGTTTCATATTAACGTCGAACAGTTTGCGGTTAATAGATATAACCTGGTAGCCGAGTTTTGACAAAGCGGCTGCAACTTCCTCTTTAGCAAATGCCTTCTGCTCGCCGCGCACGATCTTATCGGCGCCTTTGCGGGCCTTATATAAGAAAGTTGACTTGCGTTCAATGGACTTAATCTTCAGGTGGTTCTTAGCCGCGAGGCCATGAATCTTAGTCTTTCCTTCCTTAAAGGTAAGGGCAGAGAGGCTACCGCTGAGGGTTTGTCCGTTTGTTTTAATTGCGCTGAATCTGAGTTCTATCATATGCTGGTTTATTAAATTTGCCTGAAGGGGTTTTAATGAAAGCTTCAGGATCTATGATTAATTATCGCCTGAAAACTGAAAGTATTTAAATAAAAAACTGCCTTAAAACCGTAATTTTAAGGCAGTCTTAAAAAAACATCAGAAAAAGTAGTAACTACTAGTTCAGAACGTGAGTTGTAATAGTAGTAGGAGTAACAACTGTATAAGCCTTAACGGGGTTAGTATTGTCGTTGCCTTTATCCTTACCGCAACCTGTGAGGTAAATAGTCTGAGCTGCAGCACTAATGCCTGTAACAGAGCCGGCGACATAAGCTGTTCCAGTAGGAACGCCGCTACCGACAGAGAAGCTTCCGACTGAGCTGCCGGTATCGGTAGCTGCCAGAGTGAAGCCGTTAAAGTCATTCTGTCCGCCGCCTAATGAAGTAGGCTTCTTATAGAACTGCTGAGCCTTAGAAGCGAGGTTAGTCAGGTTAGAGACAACCTGGTCGCGGCCTGCGTCTTTAGAGCTTGAATTAAAGAGGTTGATACCTACTACAACAGCGATACCCACGATGATAACGCCAAGAACGATAAGAAGTAATTGTTGCTGACCCATTTGATGACTCCTATGTTAAGTAAAGAAATATATTATGTGTTTTAATTGCCTTTGTACCTGAACATTCACTTATCGTGCCAAAGAATTTTGCCGCAAAACAAAGAGAATAAGCATAAGTAACAGCAGGGATAAAAAGGCTCTCCGGTAAATATTACATGTAAAAAAGTAATACTTACCAGTGTTTGTGGCCTATTATCGGAAGAGTGCAAAGAACATTTCAATTAATTCTTTATAAAAATAAAATAATTTTTCAGCACCTATAAATCAGTTCAGTGTCTCCACCTGAAAGTCTCTGGGGTAGACGGTAGTTTTAATTTTCACGGAGTCGGCCCCTGTGACGATTTCATTGCCGGTGCCGAGGATAATAATTTGTTGAGATGACACGGTAGCGGAATAGTGGCCGTTCTCGGTTGTAGTGAGTTGAGGTGGAATTTCCCATCCAATGAAGCTTTTTCCGCCGCCGCCGGTTTCGATAGGGCGGACGTAGTAGCGCTGAGCCATACTGGAGAGGTTAAGAGATTCATTTACGACGTTATTGCGTTTAGCGTCGAGGAAGCTGCTATGGAATAAAGTAATGCCCGCGATGACAGCAAGGCCGATAATAATAACCGCCAGGACAATAAGTAATAATTGCTGCTGACCCAAGGAACCCCCGAATGTGTGTAAAACTTTCTAAGGGGGTACAAATGTCGGGCCAAGGCCAGGGGGGAGAGGAGTTTTGAGTTTTAAGTTTTGAGTTTTGAGTTTTAAGTTTTGAGTTTTAAGTTGGGGAAAAGGAGATCAATTAAAAATTAAAGATTAAAAAGGATTTTTAGGAGCTTCGGAGAAGCGAATTGTTTGTAGCAAAGAATATCTCCCAAAACATCCCGGAGCCCTGGAAGGGCGATTTGTATAACGTGTATACACGTTAATTCTCTTTTTACAAGTCGCCTCTCCGAGGCTCTGGATTATTTTTTGATCGCTATTCCCCGGCCTGAAGGTCGGGGCTAGTCAGGCTGAGGAAGGCCCGCTAAAGCGGGTCTCAATAAATCAATAATGGTTTATTTTCCGGTTGTTTTGCGGCCGATGCTGTAGTATGTGAATCCCATCGAATCCAGGCGCTCGGGGGAATAGATGTTGCGGCCGTCGAAAATTATGGGATTATTCAATTTATCTTTTATATCTGTGAATTCGGGGCTGCGGAATTCGGCCCATTCGGTTAATACCAATAATGCATCGGCATTGTTCAATACATCTTCTTTGGTTTCACCGTATCTTATTGCGCCATCGAAATAATGGCCCGCGACTTCCATTGCGGCGGGATCGTATGCTGAAACGCGGGCTCCGGCCTTAAGAAGCTCACGTATAATATAAATTGAAGGCGCTTCACGCATATCGTCTGTATTAGGCTTAAATGCCAATCCCCACACGGCAAAGTTCTTATCCTTAACGTCGCCCTGGAAATGCTCCATAATTTTCTTTACGAGCACAAATTTCTGATCTTTATTAACCTTATCCACCACCTGGAGAATATTCATAGGACTTTCGTTTTCGCATGCGGTTTTAATGAGCGCGTTAACGTCCTTCGGGAAGCAGCTTCCGCCGTAGCCAATGCCCGCAAAGAGGAACCTCTTCCCTATTCTGCTATCGGTGCCCATGCCGTGGCGGACCATATCTATATTAGCGCCTACTTTCTCGCAGAAGTTGGCAAGTTCGTTCATATAGGTTATGCGCATTGCGAGGTAGGAGTTGGAGGCGTACTTGGTGACCTCGGCGCTGGCGGTATCCATTTCGAGAATGGGGTTGCCCTGGTTGACGAACGGCTCATAGAGCTCGCGTATCATTTCAATTGCCTTTTGGCTTTCGGAGCCGATAACGATGCGGTCGGGTTTACGGAAGTCTTCAAGGGCGTAGCCTTCGCGGAGGAATTCGGGGTTAGAGACGACGTCGAAATTCTCGACTCCCTCGCCTTTTAAGATATCCCTCACCTTAAAGGCGGTGCCGACGGGGACGGTGCTTTTATTAACAATAATCTTATAATCGCTGCAGTTATTCTTAATGAGTATACGGCCAATATCTTTAGCGCAGCCCATAACGTAGCTGAGGTCAGCCGATCCGTCCTCATCCTGCGGGGTAGGCAGGCAGAGGAAGATGATATCGGAGTTAAGGACAGCGTACTCGAGGCTGCCGGTAAAGAGGAGGCGTTTCTGCTGGATATTGCGGTGGAAAAGGAGCTCGAGTCCCGGTTCGTAGATAGGGACCTGGGAGTTCTGGAGTTTCCTAAGTTTTTCAGGGTTATTATCCACGCAGATGACGCGGTTACCGCGGTCCGCGAAGCAGGTGCCGGAGACGAGTCCGACGTAGCCGGTGCCGATGACGGAAAGATTCATAGAAGTTTTGAGTTTTAAGTTTTGAGTTTTAAGTTTTAAGTTTAATAATATGGCAAAGGTACGGGGAATGCGGGTGAAAAACAAGGGGGGAAATCGTCCGACCACGCCAGAGGCGGGCACGCGTTCGACGGGAAGACAGGTCTGAATGGGGTGGTTAAATTTACCACGGTGGTGATTTTGGCGAATTTTGACATTTTTTTTATTTTCATCCTTTTTTAATGGGATCTATAAGTCAGAGTTTGGAGATGATTTCGAATAGGTCCATTCATTGTAATTGCTATTAATGACAAGACAACGGGCTTTAGGGAAGCGGGAATCTGTGGTTTCTTTGAGCATTCTGCATTCGACAAGTTTATCCAGGCACTTTTTGATTTTATATCTTTCCATCTTCAGGAATTCGGACATTGTGGAAAACTGGACCTCCCGATGTGTTGTCTGGTAAGTGCCGGAAAAGCTTATCAGGACCAGCATCAGTTCCTTATAGGTCTTAGGGCATCTAAATTTCAGTAAGGCCTTAATGAGATCTTCGGGTACTGCTATGAATTCAGGTTCCATGATCAGCCTACGGTTTTAATTATAATATTATAAATTTAAAAGGAATAATCTACTACCAAAATTGCGCGGAAATGTGACGGGGCTGGTTCTGTTGATCCAGGTCACTGCAATTTAATAAAAATTTTATACAGTGGGTTTGGACCAATATTGGTCGTTGACAATTTTGAATTTATTTACAAAATTAGGAGTAAATGACAGCCATCAGGTCATTGCAACAGCAGCCTTAATAGATAAGGGGCAAAGTTTCAATGAAAGAGTTCCGCACACAAAAATCACACAACAGAGCACAATTCAATTAAGAATTAAGCATCATAAGGCACAGGGCAAAGGAGCGCGCTTCAGGTAATTAAGATTTCCAAGATCAACCGGAGGAATAGCGATGAAGCAGGGGTTCACGGACATTCCGAACGAGCTACTGGAGGCCGTATTAAGATTCAGGTGTCCGAACGGGTACAAGGAAGTAATACTGGCCTTAATGAGGCTGACCTACGGATCGGGGCAGAGGGAAGGAGCGGTATCAGTCTTGCGTCTGTCGCGTTTTATTAATCAGGACAAATCGAACACGGCGAAGCGTTTGAGGGAATTAATCCGGTGCAAAGTGGTAAAAGAGACCGCAAGGCCCACCTG
>JBLMYS010000403.1:0-4225 GCA_050258415.1 Acidobacteriota bacterium
GAAAGACCCGAAAGAAGGGAACGACCCGAAAGAAGAGAAAGGCCCGAAAGAAGAGAAAGGTCCGAGAGGACAGATAGATTTGAGAAAACAGAAAGGTTTGAAAGAAAAGACAGACCTGAAAGAAAAGACAGACCTGAAAGAAAAGACAGACCTGAAAGAAAAGATTGGTCTGAAAGAAAAGATTGGTCTGAAAGAAAAGATTGGCCGGAAAGAAAAGAGAGGACTGAGAGGATAGAAGAATCCGCCTCGTCATTTGCCCGCATACTTTTGGGCAAAACTCCCGCTCAGGTAAAAAAAGACGAGGTTGAACCCCTTTCAAGAATGGACTATAATGCCGAAATAAAGCTTAAAAATGAGGCTTTCTCCGAATTCTGGCATTTACATAAGCTCCCCCTGAAGCCTGAGCCCATCAGGCGCTCACCCATGCCGAGGCACTACAGAACAACCACTAAAAGAAGGGTTGTTGATATGCAGGGCAAGTTTCACCTTCTCTTCAGCGAAAACCAGAAGGACACGGGCGAAAACTCCTTCAGCTATTCGGACCTGGAGCCCGAAGAGCATAACGCTATCTATAAGTTCCTGCTCGATAAGATTAATGAACCGGCTTTCAGGCTCATTGGATTTAACCTCAATTTTCTTATTATCCGCGGCAGCTATACCGAATTTACCGTTATTTTTAATGTCCACACATTAAATGCCGATACTGTAAGGAAACTTAAGGCTCTTTCCCTCCAGATGCAGAAGCTGGAGGTAAATATTACTTCAGCTTTTATCTACCTCGATCCTACAGAATCAGAATATTACCTGGAGAACCTGAGGCCAAAGGACCAGCTGAATTTTAAGAAGCTTTTTGGTCCCGATAAGATCTTTGTTAAAATTAATGATAAAAAATATTCATTCCATCCCACATCTTTTTCACAGATAAACCAGTCCATGATACCTGTAATGCTGGACCTGGCAAAGGAAATGCTTTCGGCAGATGGAAAAGATGTGCGCTTCGTGGATCTTTTCTGCGGATACGGGCTCTTTACGCACTTTCTGGCGGATAGTTTCTCCGAGGCCACTGGCATCGAGGCCGAAGGAGCCTCGGTAAGATCGGCAATTGAGAATACCCCATACTTTTCCCACAAAAGCAGGATCAGGTTCCTGGCCGAAAAAATTGACGAAGAGACTATGGACAACCTTCTTCCCGCTGACGGGAAGCCCGAGGTGTTTCTTCTGGACCCCCCGCGGCAGGGAACAGCCGAGGGCGTAATTGAATCGATTACTGAAAGAAATCCATTAAAGGTAATTCATATCTTCTGCGGCGTGGATGAAATACCGAGGGAACTGAAACTCTGGACAAAAAACGGCTACCGCTTAAAACGCGCGGCCCCTCTGGATATGTTCCCGGGTACGCCAAACCTGGAGGTAATGCTCCTTTTTATTCCCGAATAAACGTTCAATTTATTAGTGAATTGATTTAGAAAACTATTTTCCATACTTATTAATATAAATATGGAGAGTAGTGATGCTGGAAGAAAAAGCAAAACGCTTGATTGAGCTGAAAGAAGAGTACGACAGGATAAAAGATGAATATATAAGGCTAAGAGATGAGTTCCACAACGATCTCGTTAACAGCCAGAACAGGGATTTTGAACTCCAGGGCTACAGGATCGCGCTTGTAGATGACTCTATAAGGCGCGAACTGGACCGCGCTCTCTTGGAAAGGACATTAAAGGAACTGGGGCTTTCAGAAGATGAGATAATATCAATTATAATATCTTCCAAGCGTGAAGTCCCCCTCTCCGGAGCAATTAAAATAATCAGAATTTAACAATTAATTACCGTCCGGGCGAGCCGCCGCTCGCCCCTACAGTTCACATACATTTCCTCTACCTTTACCTCTTCCTTGCCCTCACTTTTTAATTTTTAATTTTTAATTTTTAATTTTTAATTGACTTCATCCCGGCTTCCCGTTTTCCCTGATCCCGACTTCTTCCAGATCATGCGGGGCGGGACCATTGACCACCTTGCCGAAACAGGTGAACCTGGAGCCGTGACAGGGACAGTCAAACGTCTTCTCCTCTCCGTTCCACTCAACAATGCATTTGAGATGAGGGCAAATTGCGCTGTAGGCGTAAAGCTTTCCATCGGCATCCTTGTACACCGCGGCCTTCGTCAGCCCCTGCCTTATTATGGCACCATGACCGGGCAGAAGATCCTTTATAGAATCTATATCTCCCGGAGTTAAATATTCCTTAAACTGCTTTGCAACGTTCAGGTTTTCCTGAATAAAATCACTTGCCGCCTTCACCGTCTTCCGCGAGGGATCGTAAAGACCAGCCCATGGGTTCTGCCTTCCCATTATAAGGTCCGTAATCAGAATTCCCGCTATCGTGCCGTGAGTCATCCCGTTACCCGAGTCCCCCGTAACTATAAATACATTGTCGCTGTCCATGGGGTTGCGCCCGATAAATGCCATTGCATCCACAGGCTCCATTACCTGTCCCGACCACTTGTATTCGAATGACTCTACCGGGAATCTTTCCATAGTCCATTTAACGAGGTTATTATACCTATCCTCTTCCTGTAGCCCTTCTTCATCGGGCTGACCCGTCTTGTGGTCCTCGCCGCCAACAATTAAAAGGTCGTACTCCGGGCTAAAATTCTGAAGCCTTACGTAGTGATAAGGGTCGTTTGTCCAGATGGAGTTCTGATCCCCCGTATCCCACCAGAGCGCTCTTGGGAGCGAGCCTTTTTTTACAAGTCCGCCAATTACATATGTGCGGTAGGGTGCCTGCTTGGTGTGGATGGCAAATTTGTCGTTAATCGGGCTGTTTGTAGCAACAACTATATAGTCGGCTCTTATTGTAAAGCCCCTCTGGCTTGTAACTCCCTGGTCTGTAACCTTTGATGCGTGAGTGTTTGTAAAAATAAGGCCGCCGTTTCTTAAAATGGCTGCCGCAAGCCCGTCGTAGTATTTCATCGGATTGAATGTAGCCTGATCGGGGAACATAAGACAGGGCCCTGTTTCCATCGGGATACCCGGAACACCCCTTATCATTTCAGTCCTTATACCAACCTCGTGTGTGGCTTTAAGCTCGTCGTCAAGAGTTTTCTTTGTGTCCGAAGGGTGCAGGAAAAGATATCCCGGAAGGCGCTCAAAATCGCAGTCTATTTTCTCCTCATTCACAATTTCCTCAATTTTACGTATAGCCTCCGAGTGGCTTTCTGCGGCTAGACGCGCATTATCATCTCCCAGGATCTCCCTGATATAAGAATACCTGTCATCCAGTGCATTTGAAATGTGTGCTGTCGTTCGGCCCGACTCGCCGCTTCCGATCTCTCCATCTTCCATAACGGCAACATTTTTCCCCTCCCTGGAAAGAAGATAAGCTGTCGTAAGCCCCGAGATCCCGCCCCCTACAATAACAACATCCACCTTCAGATTCCGCTCAAGCCTCTCGTAGGGAAGAGGTCTTACCGAAGCCGTCCAGTAGGAAAGATTTCTGCCCGATGTAGTCTCTGAACTTGGGACTGCGGGCTCGTTTGCTATTGGACTTTCCACGTCCTGCCCTTTTACTTTCTTTGCCATCCATTCCTCCTCATATCAAATTTCGTATCTGTACTTATAAGTCATTTAAAAAAATAACCCGGCACAACCAAAACACCTGGTAAAAGGTGAACAGATAAGGTCATGCCGGGCAGCATGGGTAAAATGAAAATTCTTTTCTAGCTTCCCGAAATTTCACCGGGTGCGAACCCCGGCAGTAAGTATCTAAATTAAAGAGGAATATTATCCTGTTTTTAAGATCTCAATTAAAGTACCATACTTAAATAATAAATAAATATGTGCGTAAATATGCAAGGTATTTTTTTCAGGCGGCTTACTGCAATGAGTATTCTAAATTCCAAATAGGACAAATGTTCCTGTTATCGTGGAAAATTTTTCAAAATTCCCCATTTTTTCTTATCATTATTAGTTAACATTTACAATTTGCGGAAAAAGAAATGAAGCTTACAATCAACGATAAAGCAAAACTGAATAACGGCGTGGAAATCCCGTATTTCGGCCTGGGAGTCTACCAGTCGCCCCCGGGAGAGGAGACATACAACGCCGTCCGCTGGGCTCTTGAGGCGGGATACCGCCACATCGATACGGCGGCTTTTTATAAGAATGAACACGACGTGGGAAGGGCAATAAAAGACAGCAATATTCCAAGGGAAGAGGTTTTTGTAACCA
>JBLMYS010000404.1:0-10905 GCA_050258415.1 Acidobacteriota bacterium
TGGCATCAGCAGCTTCAACTGCACCAACCAAACCTTTGGTTTCTATCATTCCAAGTGCATCAAGTGTCATAAAGTGCTCCTAATTTCGTTTATTTGTAGCATCGAAAATAATTTATAAAGGGATAAATGTCAAGAAGCCAGAGGAGCTAATTTCCGGATTTGAATAAATCATTTCAGGGAAGGCTCTTTGGCCCATTTTTCGGCTTTTCGTCCAGGTAGTCCTGCAATATTATGGATGCAGCATTTTTATCTAAAAGCCCTTTATCCCTTCTTTTCTTTTTACTAGTAACACTTTCAATTATGCGCTCTTTAGCGATAGCCGAGGTATAGCGCTCGTCTCTTAATAAAACAGGAAGCTTTGTAAGGCCTTCAAGCTCTGTCTTAAATTTCTCAACGGTTTCCGTTATATCTGTCTTCATGCCGTTTTCCTTTAAGGGATAACCTAAAAGTATGAGGCTTACACTGTTTTCCTTAATGATGGAAAGAAGGTTTGTCCTGAAATTCTGGTCATTCAGTATTGTCTTAAACGGGTAGGCAAATATTCGTAGAGGATCGCAAAGGGCAAGACCAACTCTTCTTTCGCCGTAGTCAATTGCCATTATCCTCTCAACAGCCGGGGCATTGAATTCCATAAAACTCTTACTTTATTAATAATTACGGCTTAGACCAGATTTGTACTGTCAAAACGCTCGACAGTATAAATCCCCTTGTTCTTCTTAAGCCTTTCAATTATTCTGGAAAGGTGATCCAGATTCTTCACGTAAAGCGTTATTGTGCCCTTAAACATTGAGTTATTGGCAACAATGTTTACAGACTTGATGTTTGTGTTCTGATATGAGGTAATACTGTGGGAAATATCCTTCAATATACCGGGAACGTCCTCACCGACAATTGTAAGGCCTGCAACAAAAAGGTTGCTGTCAACAGTCGGCCACTGCACTGGAACGAGCCTGTTTTCCCCTTTTTTTACGATATTTATCAGGTCATCGCAGGTCTTTCTGTGGATCTTAATCCCCTCTCCGATTGTAATGTAACCGACTATCGGGTCCCCCGGAATCGGGTTGCAGCATTTGGCAAAGCTGTACATCACGTTTTCGCTTTTGCCGTCGACAAGAATCCCGCCAAGGTCCGTTCTTGCAATGTTGGCAAAGCTGTCAAATTCCATCTCGGAGATCGACTCTTTGGCTTCCTTGTCTTTCTTGGGGGCAAGTACTTCATCCAGGTTTACTTTTTCCTGGGCAATTGCCTTAAAAAGCTGCCCTGAGCCGTCATATTTCAGACTCTTAGCCAGCTTTATCGTATCATCAGCGCTGAATGAGAGCTTCAGCTTTTTTACTTTCTTCTCCCAGAGCTCCTTGCCCGACTGCACGAGCTGCTCTTCTTCCTTGTTGATCCACCTTCTGATTGCAGCCTTGGCCTTGTGGGTTGTAACAAACATTCCCCAGCTCCTGTTCGGGTGCTGGTTCTTTGAAGTTATAATCTCAACCTGGTCGCCGCTGTGCAAAATTGTATCCAGTGGAACAATCTTGCCGTTGACCTTGGCACCAATACAGTGATAGCCCACCTTGCTGTGGATCTCAAAGGCAAAGTCAACGGGAGTAGAATTAACAGGAAGCCTTCTTAAATCACCTTTTGGCGTGAATACATAGATCTCATCCTGGTACAGATTAAGCTTAAAGCTGGCAAGAATTTCCTTGCTTGCCTCATCACGCGATGCGTTCTCAAAAACATCCCTTATCCAGTTTACCCATTCCTCCAGCTCGGAATCGGAGGTGAACTTGTTTTCCTTGTATTTCCAGTGGGCAGCCACACCTTTTTCAGCTACTTCGTGCATCTTACGCGTGCGGATCTGCACTTCAACCAACCTGCCTTCAGGGCCGATTACAGTTGTGTGTATAGACTGGTAGTTATTTGTCTTAGGTATGGAAACATAATCCTTAAAGCGGTCGGGCACAGGAATATAGATCTGGTTAATGATGCCAAGAACGTAATAACACTCATTTGAATCGTTAGATTCAAGAATTATTCTAACGGCAAAAAGGTCATAGATTTCCTCAAAAGGCTTGTTCCTCTTTATCATTTTCCTGTAGATGCTGTAGAGGTGCTTAGGGCGGCCGGATACTTCGAACTTCAAGCCGTGCTCTTTTAACTTTTCCATTATTGGCACAGTAAACTTGTTTATATAGGTTTCCCTCTCGCGCCTTTTATTCTTTATTTTGCGCGCCAGGTCGTCGTAGGCTTCCTTATTCAGGTACTTAAACGACAGATCTTCAAGTTCCCACTTAACCCTTGCAAGACCGAACCTGTGAGCAAAAGGAGCATAGATTTCGAGCGTTTCGCTTGCAATTCTTCTCTGTTTTTCAGGATTTACAAATTCCAGCGTGCGCATATTATGCAGACGGTCGGCAAACTTAACAAGTATTACCCTTACGTCTTTTACCATTGAAAGGAGCATTTTGCGATAATTCTCGGCCTGAGTTATATCCTGACCCTTAAAGACCCCGCCCATTTTTGTAACGCCGTCTACAATTTCGGCAACTTCTTTCCCGAATTCCTTGGCAATAAAGGAGATATCTATGTCGGTATCTTCCACTACGTCGTGCAGAAGCGCGCTTATGACCGAAATGTCGTCTAATGGGATCTCCTTTGCCACAATCATGGCAACTTCATAAGGATGGTTAAAATATGGCTCTCCCGATGCCCTGAAATCGTTCTTATGGGCTTCATAGCTGAGTTCGAATGCTTTCTTCAGCATTGCCTCATCGACGCTCGGAAGATTATGCTTGCAGGTTTCCAGCAGATCTTCGAAAATCCGTTTGTTTTTTGTTACTCCTAATGCCATATTTATCCTAAGTTCAAGCTAAATTTACAGGTTATTTTGTCAAAATCAACTGCTTTTTGAGGATTCTTTCACCAGATTAACAATTCTACGGCTGCAATAGTTCTTCTTTGAACTTTCTTACTTTGTCCATGCGGTCATCCAGCTTGTCCTGCACGTATTCGGAAAGCTGAGTAGTGGAAAGTATCTCGTTACAGAGCTTTACGGCCTTCCTGTCGTCTCCGGTTTCATGGTAAAGTATTGCAAGTCTGTGTTTAAGGATAATTTCATTATAGTGATTATTATATTTCTGGTCCGTAAAAGACTTTAACAACAACGCATATACCTCAATTGCCCTGGGCTTATTAATCCTTTGCAAAGCCTGCCCTAAGCCCCACTTAAACGACCTGTTTTCAGGGTACTCCCTTAAAACGTTTTCAGCCAGGGAAACAGCCTTCTGATACTCCTTCTGGTTCAGATATATCCATAGAAGAGAGTTCTCGGCCAGGACGTAATTATAGGTTCTTTTGGAGAGGGCCATCTTCAAATATTTAAGCCCCAGCTCTTTTTCATCATTTACAAACGGCAGCCACCTTAGGAACTCTGTTTTTGCGCTTTTCCAGTACTTATAGGATCCTATTGCGATGTAGGCTTCATAGAACGAAGAATCGAGCTTCAGGCATTTTTCAAATTTTGAAACCGAAGAAAGCCCGTTTGAAAAAGCAGAAATGTAATCCTTGTTTAAGGCTTTGTAATAGGCATAGTATCCCTTGGCCAAAGCCGCAAAGTACTGGTGCCAGGGGTCATTTTCATTTTTAGACAAAAGCTTCTCAATCTGCTTTTCTGCCTGATTGAACTTCGAATCTATATATCTCTCGTCAAAAGCCTCACCGTTATCCACGGCAATTGCTATCTTGTTGGCTGCAAGATAGATATTGCCCAGTGGGAGGTCTGGATAGCTCTGGCTTAGTTTCAAAAACATCTGCTCTGCTTCGTCATAATCCCCTGACATAATCTTATTTATGCCTCTTTTTAGCAGATTATCCACCTTCTGGTCGGGATACTGCTGGCAAAAGATTGGTCCTGATAAGATCAGGACCCAAAGCCACCATTTACAAAGTACCAAACGTCCTGTCACCGGCATCTCCTAATCCTGGTAGAATATAGCCCTTGTCGTTTAATGTTCTGTCCAATGCAGCCGAGTAGATTTTTACATCCGGATGCACGCTTTCAATTTTCTTAATCCCCTGAGGTGAGGCAACAAGGCAGGCAAAGATGCATTCAACAGCACCTCTTTTCTTCAGGAAGTTAAGAGCTGCAGCCCCGCTTCCGCCCGTTGCAAGCATAGGGTCCAGGAGAATAACCTTTGCTATATCGATATTCCTGGGTGTCTTGTAGTAGTAGTCCACCGGCTCTAAAGTAACCTCATTTCTCTGAATTCCGATGTGTCCCACCTTTGCCTCTGGGATTATCTCGAGGAAAGCGTTTACCATGCTTAAACCTGCCCTCAGGACAGGGACAAGCACAATGTCCTGAGCCAGCTTAAAGCCTTCGGTTTTTTCAAGAGGCGTTTCAACCTCAAATGTGTCTACCTTGAAGCTCTTGCTGATTTCAAAGGCAAGAATGGATGATACCCTTCTTAGTGCAATCCTGAAATTGTTCTGATCCGTGTCTTTGTCTCTTAAAATGGTCAGATCCCTTTTTATTAGCGGATGATCCACCAGGTGAAAATTATTAAAATCCTGCATATATCTGAAAAACCCTTAAATTGTATTTTTGTTGTCCCAAGTTAATGAAATTATAACTTTTATGAAAAAATATAAGATAATAAGCTAAAGAACTCCCTTTTTAAGAGGGATTTTCCTCATCCGGAGCCTCTTTTTCCTCATCCAACCTTGTCCCTTTTTTCGTCCCTTCATAAAGCTCAAATTCCAGGAGACGGCAGTCAATTTTCCCGTTAAAGAAAGGGATCCTCCTCTTAGTCCTGAGTCCTATCTTTTTAGCCAGATTAAGGTTGCCCGTAAAAACGTACCCCGTGTAGCCCTGGCATTTCTGCTTAAAGAAATCTCCAATTCCCTTATAAATTTCCTCCAGTTCCCTTTCCTCTCCTAACCTTTCGCCATACTCCGGATTCAGGAAGACCTTTCCTCCGCCGATCGGGACCTCGGTTTCCCTGAAATCGCACACCTTAAAGTCAATCAGGTGGTCAACGCCAGCGGTTTTTGCATTCTGAATTGATGCCTTAATGGCTTCCCGGCTAATATCTGTAGCTATTATTTTCCCTTCCAGTTTCTTTCTTCCCTGAAGCCTTGCCTCCTGTCTTACCTTATTGTAGGCCTCTTTGTCGAAACCTTTTATGTGCATAAATGCAAAGTCGCTTCTTAAGAGTCCGGGCGCCTTGTTCAGGCCCATAAGGGCGGCCTCAATTGCAAGAGTTCCGCTACCGCACATTGGGTTTACAAAATTCCCCTCTCCATTCCACCCTGCGGCAGTTAAGACAGCTGAGGCCAGGGCCTCCTGCATCGGTGCCTTGTAAGGAATTTTCCTGTAGTTTCTTTTTGTGAGAGTTACGCCTGAGGTATCAAAGAAAACCGAGCAGCGGTTATTAACCCAGTAGAAATAGATCATGACGCCTTTTCTTTCTGAGCCCGAATCGGGGCGTACACCGAACTTTTCCCTGAAGCGGTCAACAATTGCATCCTTGGCCTTGAGGTTTGGAAACCTTGTATCCTTAACTGATGGATGCTCGGCATAAGAAGAAATGCTTATATAGCCGTCTTTAGCAATATAATCTTCCCACTTTATCTTATTAAACCCTTTGTACAGGGCATCTGGCGTTGGAGCCGGGAACTCTTCCAGGAAGAAAAGCACCCTGTGGGCAGTCCTTATAAAAAGATTAAGTCTCATCGTGTCCTCAAAAGTCCCCTCAGTCTCAACAAAAGTCTCCGACTCCGAGACCACAGGATATCCCAGACTTAAAATTTCCTCTTTTAATATGGGGGCAATTCTCTGCGGGCAGCTGACTAAAATTTTTCTTTTTTCCTGAAGTATAGACATATTTATTTTTCTCTCTGAATTACTCTGTTATTGTATTACCGGGACTGTCTTACCTGCCCGCTTGTTCTCACTTAATAATTTTTAATTGCTCCGGAGGAGGAGCACGCTTCCATCCATCGTTGTAACAACAACACTATTTCTGTCCTTAATGGCAATGTTGTTTACGAGTGCTGCGCCTGTGCGGTAAGCCCACCGTGTCTTACCGGTTTTTTCATCCAGGGCATAGACAAAGCCGTTTTTAGTGCCGAAGAATACAGTTCCCTGTTTTTCGACCGGCATATTCGGGTCGATATCATATCCATATTTAACATTTGAGGCCCAGACGGGGTTAAAGTTTTTTTGTGATGCGGAGACGGAAATTACAGTATCTGTCATGCATCTGGCAAAAACAGATTTCCCGTCTTCAGAGATACCGATAGATTCACGCACCATAAACCTGTTTGTCCTCCAAACCTCTTTGCCTGTTTTGGCATCGAGGGCAGTCATATACCTGTCGGGAGCCACGACGAATATTTTCCCCATCGAGGCTACGGGATAGCATGCCGAAGGAGAATAAAGGAGCTCATCTTTCCCGTTATTCCACTTCCATAAAAGATTTCCATTTTTCACATCCAGAGCATAGAGATATGAATCCCAGGCCCCGAATATTACTTTGCCCTCATAAATCAATGGCTTGGCTTCCACAAATCCTATAACGCCGTCAAATTCCCACTTTAGCTTTCCTGTTTTTATATCAATTGCCCTGAATCTGTGATCGCTGCTGCCGATAAAGACAGTACCATTTGAAACCACAGGTACGGCAACAACAGACGCCCCGGTTTTATACTTCCAGAGAAGTTTTCCATTATTAAGGTTGAGGCAGTAAATATTGCTGTCGCATGAGCCGAAGACGACCCTCTCCCCCGAAGCTTCAGGCGTTGAATAAACGGCTCCTTTGACCTTAAAGGTCCACAGTGTTTTTCCGTTTTTAAGTGAAAGTCCGAATACGCTACCGTTTGAATTTCCCACTACGGCAATATTTTTTACTACAGCCGGAGCAGATGCAATTGTATAACCTGTTTCCTTCCTCCATAGCACTTTTGTATCAGGATACTGACTATTGATGGAATAGTCCGGGCGTTCATATTTTGCCGTATCGGCCAGGTAGTTTACTGTTTCAAGTGATATTCTGTTCCAGATGGGGAGTGTTTTTACACCTGGTGTGCGCTCAGAAAAGCGCATGCTGTCGCCTTCAACCTCCACAAGGTTATATCCCCCCACGCTTTTGCCTGCCCTCAGGTTCGAGCGTCCCATAATGCCTTTAATTCCCTCAAAGTTAAGTTTCCTGTTCTGGTGCCCGTGACCAACGAGTATACATTTAACATTAAAAGGCTTTATCCTTTTTACAAGTTCAAACCAGTTGTCGATCTGGGAGTCTACCGGGTAATGTGTAACAATTATAACGGGCTCATCTTTTTTTACTTTTGAAAGAGTTGAATCGAGCCAGCGCAAATCCTCGGGCGCAAAGTGGCCGTCTGCCATTCTCATTAAAGGCCCTTCGTGAAGACCGATAAATAAAATCCCTCCGTAACGGAATGTAAAGCGGTCCTGCCCCCAGTATTTTATGAAATCAGTGGCCCCTGATTCAGACCATTTGGTATCGTGATTGCCTGGAATTATATAATAAGGTTTTTTAAGGCCATCTAAAATGGATTTTGTAAGGCGCAGGTCGCTTCCTTTGCCGCTTTGTGAAATGTCGCCGGAGATGATAGTAAAGTCTATTCCATCCAGGCTGTTAATATCGTCGACGGATCTTTTTAGGTCCTCTTCACCCGTTCCGCTTCCCACGTGCAGGTCGCTCATCCAGGCAAAGTGGAAAGGCTTCACCTGTGCAAAGCCGGTTGAAAAAATTATTAATAAAAATACCGGCAGTAATTTAGTTTTCATCGTATTCTTTCAGAATTGTTTAACAATAATTAGCTTAAAAATATTTATCAATCGGAAGCCCCTCAATCCTCATTATTTTGAGGGCATTTGTTGTAGGGCAAGGACCTTCGCGTATAAGATAGTCGAAGGTCATAACGTTTTCCGTAACTTTCTCCCTGAAGTGATAATTTCTTGCTGAAGTGATCTCTTCAGCAATTTTTGTCAGTTCCAGGTCATGCGTTGTTATAGCCCCGAACCCGTTTTTCCCCTCCAGGGCTTTAATGAAAGACCTGCTGCCAACGAGCCTTTCCACGTTGTTTGTACCCTTAAAGATCTCGTCAATCAGAAAGAATACGGGGAGCTTCTCCTCAGCATCATCGAGCATTATGAGCAATGTTTTAAGTCTTTTTACTTCAGCATAAAAATATGAGATGCCATCGGTTACAGAATCCGTTACTTTTATGCATGTAAACAGCCTGGAGAGCCTGATGCCCATTTTTAAGGCATCTACAGGAGCACCGGCAAAGGCAAGTGCAGCATTTATCCCCAGTGTTCTCAGGAATGTGCTTTTGCCCGACATATTTGAGCCCGTAATAAGGTTAATCTTATTATCCTGCCCGAGCATGAAGTCATTCTTTATCTTTTTATCTTCAGGAATTAGAGGGTGCCCCAGACTTTCGACAGTAATAAAACTCTTCCCGCTTTTTTCATCATTTATCTCCGGGAACGTATACTCAGGGTTCAGGTATGCAAAATTGGCTAATGATGACAAGGCTTCCAGATTATGCCAGACATTAAGCCACTCGGGTAAAATCCGCGAAATTCCTTTTTTCAGCTTTCCGAGCTCAATCGCACAAAGATAATCCAGTGGGGTAATTAAAATTATTAAGAACCATATGAGCGGATTACCCCTAAACTGCATGGCATAGATAATCCGGTTTATCTTCTTCATTGCATTCGAAGGGCTTGTCTCCTTATTAAGAAAAGGCCTGCACAGCTCTTTAAGGCCCGGAGATTTATGGAAACTGTTTGTTTCAATATTTCTAAATATACGGCTCAGGCTTCCAAGCTCTTTTTTTAATATATCAGTCTCATCAGGAATATCTTCCACATTCTTCTGATTCATGTAGTAGATAGTCAGATAAAGAACTGTGGAAATAACCCAGTAAGTTGGGATAATGTTCCAGATATTAAGCAGAATGAGAATAATATTTACCGGCGCCAGAACAGAGAGGACAGTTGCAGCACGTCTGAGCTTTCTCGCTCTTCCATCCCTTTCTTTTTCCAGCCAGGAGAGTATCGCGTTTCCATCTGAGGGCTTACCCGAGAATAAGGCCGAAACGACCAGGTTTTCCCTGAACTTTACCTGCGGAATAAGCTCCTTGACCAGCTCCTGCCTCTTATAGATTAGAGGGATTGAAAGTTCAGGCTCTTTCATCCACTGCCTTAAAATACTGCTTCCCTCCCTGGAAGTGGCAGTATCAAGGAGTAAATGAAGCGACTCCTCCCCCACAAGGTTCAGGTCGTTTTCCGTGAAGTCTGGCTTAAAGTCTGCCCTTGAGTAACTTTTAATATTCTCCCAGTCGAGCCTGAGCCTTGCAATATTGGATTGCTTAACGAACAAAGCAATCCTATAGAATTTAAGCTTTGAGAGAATCTTACTATGCCTGTGGGACAGGAAAAGGAGTGCCCCGAAAGAAATTATAAAGGTAGCAGCCGAGGCATGGCCGTACTTTAGGATATAGAGCACCAGGCTTCCGATTAGTCCGGTTAAAAATGCCGAGAGCCTGCAGAACGAAAACCGCCTGTCTACAGAAATCAGTTTTTCAATCATCCTGCCCAGCCTCAGTTCAAAATTTTTCAGCTCTTCAAGCCGGCTGTTCTTTCGCATATAAGATTTCTCAAATTTTAGCTGTAAATATAACGTAATTTATCTGTTTTAAGATAGTCCTGGACGTGATTTTTCTACGTTCCAAGTTATTTTGTTTAACATTGACAAATTACATAAAAAAGCTATTATATATAAGAGACGTGTGAGTTAAGACTAGTTTTTGAGATAGTCCTTTTATGTCCGACAGCATACTCCATAAGAGGCGAATGGTAAATGTTACTAGTTAGTTATGATGCATTTAGTAATTATGTATAATTAACAACAGGAGTACAAGATGATTTGGGCCATAATCGGGATTTTGTTTGTGCTTTGGCTGCTGGGACTTATCCTCAAAGTAACAGCCGGTGGATTAATTCATTTGCTGCTTGTAGTAGCTGTAATTATTGCATTGGTCAGGCTTTTCAGCGGACGTCGAGTGGTCTAGGGTTAGGTTTAAGGCAACTAATAAACTTTCCCTTTTTTGAGGGAAATCAGGCTCTGTTATAAAAAGCACAAGGAGGTAGGATGAAAAACTATCATTTATTATCCGCAAGTACTATTACTGGCGATGATGTAAAGAATACGATGGGTGAGGACTTAGGTAAAATAGAAGAAATAATGATTGATGTTAATTCGGGCAGGATTGCATATGTAGTTTTGTCATTCGGAGGATTTCTTGGTATTGGCGACAAATATTTTGCAATTCCCTGGGAATCTTTAAGGCTCTCTACTGAAGAACATGCCTTCTATCTGGATGTTCCAAAGGAAAAGCTTGAAAATGCCCCCGGTTTTGACAAGGATAACTGGCCGGATAACCCGGATCAGCAGTTTGTTTCCGATATTTACAGCTATTATGGCTACCGTCCTTACTGGGATATAGAATAAACTTTTCCAGCAATTAGGGTTAAGAGCAGAAAGCTGCAGTAACATTCAGGCTTTCTGCTCTTAACTTTTTATTTTTCTTCAAATTTTGCGCCTTTTTAGCACAATTTGACTGCCTGCAACTATTGTATCTATGACGTTAAAATGTTATATTTGAAAACAATTTATTGCTGCACCCGTAGCTCAACTGGATAGAGCATCTGACTACGGATCAGAAGGTTTGGGGTTCGAATCCCTACGGGTGTACGAATAATCCTGCGTTTTCAAAAAATGCAGGATTTGTTTTTTTAAAGGCGGAGAAAAGATTAAATGCTGTTTTCTGAAGAGGTATACAGGTTCATGTACGCCGCCCTGAGCGAGGCTGAAAGGGCGC
>JBLMYS010000405.1:0-9857 GCA_050258415.1 Acidobacteriota bacterium
TGAACCGGCACTTGTAAGAGCGAAAATCCTTCCGCCTTCGGCCAGGAGGTTTCTGGATACCAGGCCCTGCGTCCAGTAAACGAGGCTGTGGGCCATAACGTCGAGTGTCATAGTCATGGAAGCCTGTGTTACAGCCTGGTCGGGATTCTTTGCAAAGTAGGGTCTCAGTGTTCCGAAAGCCATGGAGTGGACGAGCACTCTGACCTTTTCCTTTGTTTCAGAAGCTCTTTCCTGAAGTTCATCCAGGACCTCTTCCCTTTTAATCGGATCGGCGCCATTTATGTTAAAGAAAACCGCCCTCTGGCCTGTCTTTTCAATTTTCTTTATAACCTGTTGAACATTAGGCATTGTAACCTGTCTGTCCAGATGTATACCAATAATATTATATCCCTGTTTTGCTAATTCAACAGCTGTTGCACCGCCGAAGCCGCTTGAAGCACCCAGAATCAATGCCCAGTATTTTTCATTAGTCTTTTTTGTTTCCAACTTATATCCTTTCTTCGTTAATTCGTAAAATATGACTCACATAATACAAAATTAGAATTTGTTATTCAATAAGCTTTAAGGCCGATAGTTCATGTGCTGAAGGAGTTAAAGCTTTTAGTATAAATGCTAAGTACAATATAAGATACTGTCCTCACCAAGCAATTCCAAAAGCGAATGAGCAAGCTCATCGCAAATTTTCACCCTGTATTTCTTCAGGTGAAAGAGTCTCGGCTTTGCACCGTTATTAACAACGTGAAGAATGACGGGTATATTGCCCTGTGATTTTTCAAGTATCTTCTTTAGTTTTATTATCACCTCGGGGGTAGAAAATCTTTCCTGATCTATTACCACCTTGAGGCTTTTCGTAAACTGTGCTTTTGTGACCTCAAGTGGCATGGCGTTTTCTATCTGGAGTTTTATAGCATCACCGCTGCTCTCAGGGCGCCCCACTAGCAGAACAGTGGCCTCCTCGGTAATATACTTCCCTATCTTTTCAAAAGTCGATCCGAAGACGACGCACTCGCAGGAGCCTGAGAGGTCATCGAGGCTAAAAAATGCCATAGTTTTTCCCGAGCGGTCAATCTTCGTTTTCAGCCCCGTAACTACGCCAATTGCACGGACCTGCTCTACATTCTCGAGGGTCTCAGTTTCTCCTAAGAAGACCGTAGCAAACGACCTGTATTCAAGCTCGTACTTTCTTAAAGGATGGTCTGTAAGATAGAAGCCTAGGACCTCCCTTTCTTTTGAGAGTTCTTCCTTAGAAGTCCAGTTTTCAACCTCAGGCAATGGGGGTTCCGGTATGGCAACTTCCTCCATGTTTCCGCCGCCAAAAAGGCTGTCTGTAATGCTGAACTTGGAATTTTTCACTTTACTGCCGAATTCGAGTGCCATTTCGACAGCCGCAATATTCTGTGCCCTGGTGCCTGAGAGCTTATCGAGGGCACCGGCAAGTATGAGGCCTTCCAAAGCCCTTTTATTTACAATTCTTGTATCGACGTTTGCACAAAGGTCGAATATGCTTGTAAAGTTGCGCCCCAGTTCATCTCTTTTTCTCTTAATTTCCTCAACAGCGCCAACGCCCACGTTTTTTATAGCGCACATGCCGAAGAGAATTTTTCCGTCGACGACGTCAAAATAAACCGATGGCATGTTAACGTCGGGGCACAGGACCTCGATCTTGAGCTTGCGGCAGTCTTCGAGGAAGGTAGTAACCTTGTCCGTATTGCCAACTTCGTTAGTAAGGTTAGCAGCCAGGAATTCAGCCGGATAATGGGCCTTAAGGTAGGCCGTCTGGTAGGCAACGACGCTATAGGCAACGGCATGGCTTTTATTGAAGCCGTAATTTGCAAATTTATCGATAGCGTCAAAAATTTCAGAGGCCGTTTTTTCGGCAATATTGTTCTTAACAGCTCCTGCGACAAACCTTACCTTCTGCTCCTTCATGGCCTGAAGGTCTTTTTTACCCATGGCGCGGCGCAGTAAATCAGCCTCGGCGAGTGTCATTCCGGCTGCCCGGTTTGCAATCTGCATTACCTGTTCCTGGTAGACAATGATGCCATAGGTTTCCTTGAGCATAGGCTCAAGGACCGGGTGAAGGTACTCGGTCTCTGCCAGGCCGTGCTTTCTTTTAATAAAGTCGTCGATAAACTCCATAGGACCCGGGCGATAGAGGGCGTTCATGGCCGAAAGATCTTTGACTGTTGTGGGCTTCAGCTTTTTAAGGTACTCCCTCATAGGGCCGCTTTCAAACTGGAAGACGGCAGTAGTCTGTCCCTTGGCAAAAAGAGCAAAAGTTTTTTCGTCATCCAGAGGAATGTCATCCGGATTTATTTCAACATTATGCGTCTTTTTTATGAGGTCAATAGCATCCTGAATGATAGTAAGTGTACGCAGCCCGAGGAAGTCCATCTTAAGGAGCCCAGTTGTGTCAAGCTCCTTCATGTTATACTGTGTAACCAGGTCGCCCGAGTTTCCTGCAGTAGCCATAGGCACAAAGTTGCTAACGTCACCCGGAGAAATAACGACGCCTGCGGCGTGCTTTGAGGAGTTACGGTTCATTCCTTCGAGTATCTTAGCGTACTTTATGAGCTCGAGGATCTTTGGATCCCTTGATTCATTAACCCACTTAAGCTCCGGGACTTCGGCAAGTGCCTGCTCAATAGTGAAAACCTTGCCGAATTTAGAAGGTATGAACTTGGTGATGGAGTTAACCACAGAGATTGGAATCTGCAGAACCCGTGCAACGTCGCGTATAACGGCTTTGGAAGAAAGCCTGTTAAATGTTACGATCTGGCAGACCGAGCTTTCGCCATACTTTTCCTTAACATATTCAATTACGCGTTCGCGCTTAGTATCGGCAAAGTCCACGTCGATATCAGGCATGGACTTTCTGGCCGGGTTTAAGAATCTTTCAAAAAGGAGGTCAAATTCAAAAGGGTCGACGTTTGTAATGCCTACGGCATAGGCAACGAGGCTTCCTGCGGCGCTACCGCGGCCGGGGCCTACGGATATCCCCCTGCTTTTGGCGGCATTAATATAGTCCTGAACGATGAGGAAGTAGCCAGAGAAGCCCATAGTTTTAATGGTATCTATCTCGTAGTTAAAGCGCTCCTCGAGTTCGGGTGTCACATGCTTGAATCTTTTATATAAGCCCTCGCGTGCAATCTGTTCAAAATATTCATCGAGAGTATTTGCACCCGACTCCGGTGGGATCGGGAATTTCGGGTACAGGTGCCCCTCGAACTCAAGAGCGAAGTCGACTTTCTCTGCAATCTCAAGCGTATTTTCAACTGCGCCCTCATAGTTCTTAAACAGGTTTGCCATTTCATCGGAGCTCTTGAAATAGATCTGGTCTGTTTCGTATCTGAGCTGGTGGTAGTCGGCAGTGCCCGATTTATCGCCTAGCAAAAGGAGGATGTTATGCGCAATAGCGTGGTCTTTTTCAATGTAATGGCAGTCGTTTGTTGCGACAAGCTTGATTCCGAGTTCCTTGGAAAGCTTTGGCATACCGGCCAGGATATTCTTTTCGACTTCCATTTTATGGTCCTGGATTTCGAGATAGAAGTCGTCGCCGAAGATTTCCTTATAAGTAATTGCAGTCTGGCGGGCTTTTTCGTAGTCGTTGTTGACCAGGTGGACAGAAACGATTCCACCAGCGCAGGCAGAAAGTGCAATGAGGCCT
Organism: Acidobacteriota bacterium; assembly: GCA_050258415.1. Lineage (GTDB taxonomy): Bacteria > Bacteroidota > Ignavibacteria > Ignavibacteriales > SURF-24 > JAAXKN01. Next base: position 3,668 of record JBLMYS010000405.1, read on the forward strand.
TCTTTGTACTCGCGCAAGAGTTCGAGGTCAATTCTGGGTCTATAGTAGAAGCCCTGTGTATGGCCGTAGGTGCAAAGTTTAGAAAGGTTTTTATAGCCTGTTTTATTTTTAGCCAGCAAGACGAGGTGATGATAATTTCTGGTACGTTTTTTCCCGTTGGAGTCCTCTGCCTTGCCCTTATCGAAGCGGCTTCCTTCAGCCACGACGTAGGCTTCCATGCCTGAGATCGGTTTAATTCCCTCTTTTTTTGCAACGCGGTGGAACTCTGAAATGCCGAACATTACACCGTGGTCCGTTAAGGCCACAGCTGACATATTGTTCTTTTTAGCCGCCTTGACGAGGTCGTAGACCGTGCAGGCGCCGTCCTGAAGGCTATAGTGTGTATGATTATGTAAATGTATAAACTCTGCCATAATAAACCTGATTCTTACCTGCTTTCCAGGCCCGTATGACCGAAGCCACCCTGTCCTCGTTTACTCTCAGAAAGCGAATCAGTTTCCACCAGCTCTGCTGTATAAACTTTCGACAATACCATCTGGGCAATCCTGTCACCGCTGTTTATGGTAAAGTCGGCACTCCCGAAATTAAAAAGTATAATCTTAATTTCCCCCCTGTAGTCTGAATCTATTGTTCCGGGGGAATTAAGGACGCCAATTCCGTTTTTAATTGCCAGGCCGCTTCTAGGGCGCACCTGGAGTTCATAGCCCTGGGGAATTTCAACGGAAAGGTTTGTAGGGATAAGTGCAATTGCTCCCTTTTTAATCACACAGGGTTCTTTCAGAGCGGCACACAGGTCGAGGCCGGCACTTCCCTTAGTTGCATACCCGGGCAGTGGCAGATAGCTGAATTCGTCTGAAATTCTTTTGATTTTTAGAATTATATTTTCACTCATTAGTAAGCCAGTAATGTTTATAAGATCCCGGGCGGACGAATTGGAATTTGATCGCTTAAGCCGGATGAAGCACTTTTCTAAAACTATTCTTAAAAAAGCTATAAGAATTTAATCTCAACTTTGGGTAAAATCAACTTGATAATTATTTATTAATTGCTTAATCCCGGGGCTCAGCCGCCCGCCTTTGGTTGCCTCCATTAACCCGGGCTATCTATAATAAACCGCTGGTGCGGCTTAAAACAAAGGATAATTTTAGAATTAAGTTGACACTACACGCCTTTTAGGCAGGAAAGTACGTCTAAGAGACTTTACTTCATCTTTATTTATTATTTTAAGCAAAAACAGGAGTATAATAAAAAGGATCAGGACCATAAACCTGAATAATAATGTATGAAATGGAACGGCATAAAAAACTATTGCAGGAATAAGGACTGAAAGTAATATTTTGAAGAGTTTATTGTATTCATATTCAATTTTGTAGAATTTCTGCACAACTATAAACAAGGCAACGGCCATCACCACATAGCTTGCCAGTGTAGCTGAAGCGGCTCCTGTTATTCCGAAGTGAGGAATAAGAAAATAGTTCACGCCGACGTTAACCAGAGCGCCCAGACCTGTAATATATGGCAGGTACTTTGTCTTTTCCTCAATAAAAATACCCGCCGTAAAATTCACATATATGCCGTTAAAAAGATATCCTAAAAGAACAATCGGTATTATATTGGCACCGCTCCAGTAAGCAGCCCCGATTAGTGTAAAACCCATAATGCGTATACGGATAATATTTTCTATAAAAAGTGAAAGCACCACCAGAACCACGCTTCCGGCGAGGACGAAATAAGTAAGCACCCGTGCAAAGAGTTCTTTTGCATTTTTCTCTTTTGCATTATGGAGAAAAAACGGCTGCCATGCGTACTGGAACATTGAAACGAAGAGCATCATAAAAATGCCCAGCTTGTAATTTATCTGGTAGACACCAACCGTGCTTTCATCGGTCATCATAAGAAGTATCGGGCGGTCAATTACCTGAATTACCATTGAGGCAAGGCTTGCCGGAAGGTAAGGAAGCCCGAATTTGAGCATCTTCTTAAGCTGTTCTTTATCAATTCTAATTTCCAGGTTCTTCAGTATCTCAGGAACAAGCAGAATAAGCGTAAGCACCGAAGCTACAAGGTTACTGGCGAAAACTGCAATCATTCCCATTTTAAAGCCGCGGATAAGTATAATGTTCAGCGCCACGTTAACGACAATATTAGCAGTTTTAATCAGCGCGAACTTTCTTGCCTTGCGGACGAGCCTGAGATGGGCAAAAGGGATTACGGCAAGTGCGTCAAAGAACAGGATAAAGGTAAAGTAATATGATATGTCCCACCTGTCCCGAGGTATGTCCATTGCTGCATTTACCTGGGGCCTGAAAATAATGATGAGAAGAGAAATAACAACCGATGTCAGGGTAACGAAGATATAAGGCGTGGAGAATACGCTTTTTTTATTTTTTTCATCTTTATTTAAGGAGGCATACTTAAGGTAAGCAGAATCCATTCCATAGAGATAAATGATATTCAGGAAGGCAATATATGCATATATATAGCCCACGATACCGTTTTCAGCCTTGCCCAGAACGTGGGAATAAAAAGGGACCAGAATAAAGGTCAGGAATCTGCTAAGAATAGTGCTAATGCCATAGACAGCTGTATCTTTTGTCAGTTCTTTAAATTTTTCTCGCATAATGTCGTCTTACCCTAAAAACAATCTATCTCCTAAAAAACTCGAGTAAAAGGCGGAACACACTATTCTCACCTGCTCTAACTTCTCAGGTATTCATTATTAAATTCAGTGAAATATCCATTGCCTTAACGCTGTGCGTAAGGGCCCCAACGGATATAAAATCCACGCCTGTCTCAGCGATCGGGCGCACGGTCTCGAGATTTACGCCGCCTGAGGCCTCAACGAGTGCCTGGCCGTTGATTAAGGCTACGGCATCTTTCATAAGCCGGATCTCAAAGTTATCGAGCATTATTATATCGGCCTTAGAGTTCAGGGCTTCTTTAGTCTGTTCAAGAGTGGTAACTTCAACCTCTATTTTAGAAGTGAAGTTGTTTTTCTTCATATATTCCCTGCAGGCTTCCACAGCCTTGGTGATCGATCCCGAGGCTGCAATATGGTTATCCTTAATCAGGAACATATCAAAAAGCCCCTGGCGGTGGTTTTTGCATCCGCCCTGCACCACAGCCAGCTTATCAATTAGCCTGAGGCCCGGAACAGTTTTTCTGGTATCGATAATCTGGGCTTTTGTGCCCTTTACCAGTTCGGCAAAGCGTCCTGCAAGAGTTGCAATTCCGCTCATTCTCTGAAGGAAGTTAAGAGCCGTTCTTTCGGAAGTAAGGATTGAAGAGGCACTCCCTTTTACTTCGGCAATGATCTGTCCCCGGCTGACCTTTGAGCCGTTCGTTGTATATGGGATAAATATTAGTCCGGGATTCAGGAGATGGAATACCCTTTCTGTAACATCAAGGCCTGCAATGATGCCTTCATCTTTAACCAGAAAGGCGGCTTTACCCTGAAGGCCTTCGGGCACTGTTGCAATTGTTGTAATATCGCCCGAGGCAATATCTTCATCAAATGCTCTTCTGATTATTTTGTCTATTTCAGACTGCAGATTCATAGAATTATTATTCCTCATTTTTCTTCAACTTCCGTCATATGTGGCAAAAGAGCATCAATATAAAACTGGGGAGGCCGGACAGCTTTCTTTGTATCTTCTTTCATGAAGATATGCTCTGTGTATCCTTCTGCCAGAATCTCGCCGGTTTCACTTCTGCGTACGATATAATCTATGTGAATCTTAGGCCTGGGCATTTCCTTAACGCAGGCTTCGACTTCGAGGAGGTCGTCGTAGCGGCCGGGATTTTTATATCTGATGAAAGATTCAAGCACCGGGAGCTGAAAGCCGAGAGATTCAATGGAACTGTAAGGAAGGCCAATTGCCCTTAAAAGTTCTGTTCTGCCCACTTCAAAATACTCGAGATATTTGCCGTTATAGACAAACTGCATTTTGTCTGTATCGGCATAACGCACTCTGATATAAGTTTTATTTAACAGCATTAGATGATTTTCAATTAATTTTCAAAATATTCCAGGATGGCACTATTCGTGCCATACGCCCATTTTAGCAAACTTTGCAAATCTGTAGTCAAGGAGCTTTTCAGTCTTAAGTTTCAGCAGCTGAGTAAGCTCTTCTATTATGGCAGCCTTAAGGTTTTTTGCCGCGAGTTCATGGTTCGTATGCGCGCCACCCAGGGGTTCAGGAATAATCCTGTCGATTATCTTCTGCTGAAGGAGGTCCGGGGCTGTAAGCCTCAGAGCCTCAGCGGCCTGCTCTTTATAATCCCAGCTTTTCCAAAGGATGCTTGAGCAAGATTCCGGGCTGATAACAGAATACCAGCAGTTCTCGAGCATAAGTATTCTGTCGCCGACACCGATTCCGAGGGCGCCGCCGCTTGCTCCCTCACCAATAATAACAACAACAATAGGCACCCTAAGTCGGCTCATTTCAAGTAGGTTGCGGGCAATAGCCTCGGCCTGGCCGCGCTGTTCAGCCTCAAGGCCCGGGTAGGCGCCCGGAGTATCGAGCATTGTAATTACAGGGCGGTTAAACTTTTCAGCAAGTTTCATCAGGCGCAGAGCCTTGCGGTAGCCTTCGGGGTTCGGCATGCCGAAATTTCTATATACATTACTTTTTGTATCTCTTCCCTTCTGATGGCCTATGATCATAACCTTGTGGTCATCAATTTTAGCAAAGCCGCCAACGATTGATTTATCATCCTTGCACTGGCGGTCGCCATGGAGCTCAATAAAATCGTTTGCCATCAGGTAAATATAATCCAGTGTAAAAGGGCGTTCGGGATGCCGGGCCAGCTGGACCTTCTGCCACCGTGTTAAATCGCCATAAACGCTTTCCTTCAACTTTTTAACCTTTCTTTCGAGCTTAGTTATCTCATCTGCAATATCGAGTTTGCCCTGATACTGCCGCATCTCATTTATTTTACTTTCAAGTTCAAAAATTGGTTTTTCAAAATCCAATACTGCTTTAGCCATTAGTTCTCCATGCCACTAAACATTTTACTAAAAGTTTTGCCCAAAATCTCCAGGTCCAGCCAGATATTTTGATTTTTGGCATAAAATATATCAAGTTTAATCGTTTCGTCGCGGTCCGTATTGTCCATGCCCTCAGTGTACCAGAGGCCGGTAAGGCCGCTTCGGCCGAGGTAGAGGTCGGTATCAGTCCTTTGTCTGAAGGGGCCGACGATGGATTTTCTGCCCGAGAGGACCTCAGGCAGCCCAAGAACGAATCTTGAAAAATCGCTGCCATGGTGTCCGATTTTCCGGAACGAATATATGAAAGGATAAATAAAGATCAAAGCCGGAATTGAGAGTACGAAGTCGAAAATTCTTTTGGTTACTTTGCTGGTCAAAGTGGAAATATTGTAAAAGATCTCGAGCAGCGGGATCTCATCGAGCATTGTAATAGAGGATTTGCCCACCAGGTAATCGAGTTCGCTGCCAGCGACCTTGAAGTCGACGTTCTCACCCTGGCATTCTGAGACTACGGCGAGCATCTGGTTATAGGACATTTCGCCCGAGGCAAAGATGACTTCCGTAATTTTCTTTTCTCTAAGAATCTTTTTAATATTTTCAAGGCTTCCAAGGACTTCCATCCCCTCGATCTTCTCTCCGACCTGTTTTCTGTTCAAGCCTATAAGCCCCGTAATCTTTTGTATGCTCGTCAGTTTGGTTTTAAGTTTCTTAGCCAGGTCCACAGCATGCCTGTCGGTGCCGACGATGAGGGTTCTGGTCTTATAGATTTCTTCTTTCAAGCCGAGCTTAAAGCCGAGCTTAAGAATTATGCGCCAGGCCGGCAGCATAAATAAAAGTAATGCATAGCTAAACAGTACAACAGCACGGCTGTAAGCATACTGCTTCAGGAAGAAAGTAACAGAAGAGAGGATAAAGAATCCCAATACTATGGAGTAGAGGATACGCAGGACAGAGATTGAGTCCTTTTTATAAGCCCCCATCATTAAAGCAATAACGATCTGTATGAGTGCCGGTATTGTATAGATTCCCAGGACCGTATCGGGTGGAAAGCCGTGCCAGTGCGGGGAATGATAAATGTGTGCGGCCAGGTAAACTGAGAGGTCGAAAAACAAGAAATCGAAAATGAGTGCAAGGGCCACAAGCCTGTAGAGGTTCAAGAATGCAAAAAGCTGCCGGACAATAATTGCAAAGCGCAGAATT
>JBLMYS010000406.1:0-6723 GCA_050258415.1 Acidobacteriota bacterium
CCGACAGGCTCTTTATAAGCCCTCATACAGTCATTACTCACAGAAAGAACATATCGCAAAAAACCGGCATCAAATCGGTTTCAGGACTTACAATATATGCAGTAGTAAATAATATTATTGATATAGACAAGCTGAACGGATAAAACTCTTCTACTTCTAGTAGAGATTAACTTCCAGAAGATGCTCAAAGCGGATCGTTTTCTGAACATTTTGAAGCCCTGCGCATCATCTCCCACTTTCCGCTTTACAAAAGCTCAAAGGCGAACTAAAAACGTTTTGGGGCTTTTTTAATTTTTGCACTCCCCTCTTCGAAAGAAGCATCCTTGCAGCCCCATAAAAACAGGAGGCTTTCCTCTGTGCTATTCATATTAAGCCCGAATATTTAATTAATCCAATGAGAGTTGTTACAGATATTCCGGGATACTGCTGCCGGAGCTTAGTACGGACAGGAAGAGTAAGGCTATCAAAATAATTATATTTAATTTAAGTCCCATTTTATTTAACTTATTAACTGTGGCAGCAGCAGCAGAAAATTAGGGGAATAAAATCCAGGCTAAGATATATCCAATTTGTTTAGCATAAAAGGCTTTAAGAATTCTAATTTATTCATTATATTTTTTTGCTTGATTTAAGAAATATTGCCTTTTGTTTTAAGGTGTAATAATAATGAAAAATATACTGTACATAGTTTTTTTTCTATTTGTCTTACTTTCAGCTGGAATACCTAAAACCGGGCAGGATCATAACTCATATTCAGATAATTATTCACTGGTTTCGGATATACATGATATCATGGAAAAGGAAGATACACATTCAGATTATGAAGACGGAATAGATCTTAATTCTTTAACCAGCAGCTTGCTTCCTGGTAATATGAAAGTAACAGATACCCAGGAGCAGTTTTTTAGTGACAAAATCTGCAAGATTTTTCAACCGCCACGATAATATCCATTAACTCCTTCTAAAATCGATTCTACTTATTTATAATCGATTCTACTTATTACAGATTCATTTAATCTTTTCAGTACCAGGTCATTTTTTAATTCAGGGATTATGTTTTTTAATTAGGAGCTATCCCAATGACAAATGTTGGAAAAACAAGAGAAAGCAGAGATCAGTTATTTGCAATTAAGTTATCGTTAGCATTTGGCGTATTCATGTTGGCTATCAAATGGTACGCTTATTTAATTACCGATTCTGCGGCCATCTTTTCTGATGCTGCTGAATCTGTTGTACATATAATAGGAGTTAGTTTCGCTGTCTATAGTTTGTGGCTCAGCTTAAAACCTGCTGACAAGGAACATACTTATGGCCATGATAAAATAAATTACTTTTCGGCTGGTTTTGAGGGGGGATTAATAATATTAGCCGCATGCTATATAATTTATTTGTCAATTGAACGATTAGTCCAGGGAGTGCAGCTAAACAATATTGATAAAGGAACTTATTTTACGCTTGGTGCATCAGTAATAAACTTATTTCTGGGTTTATATCTTCTAAGAAAGGGGGAAAAAACTAATTCTCTCATACTGGTTGCAAACGGCAAACATGTATTAACCGACTCATGGACAAGCTTCGGGGTAGTCGGTGGACTTATTTTAACATGGATTAGCGGCTGGCTTCCATTTGATCCCATTTTTGCGATCATCGTAGCGGTAAATATTTTATGGACCGGGGGGAAGTTAGTAAAGCAATCCTTTGGGGGATTAATGGACACAGGATCGCATGCACTAAGAGAGAAAATTGTGAACATCCTTGATGAAATCAGCTCAGATAAGAAATTTGAATATCATGAATTAAGGTTCAGAGAAAGCGGAAATGTAATTTGGATAGAATTTCATTTGCTATTCCCAAAAGCTATTTTACTAGAAGAGGCACACCTTTTAGCCACTGATCTTGAACATTCGATAATATCGAGATTTGATAAAGAAGTAAGAATAACCACACATCTTGAACCGGTTGCATCGCACCAGAAAGTCCATGGTGAAATAAATATCAAAAAATAAACAGGGATATTGTGAAAGAATTTTATTACTTAGAGAGTAATACGGGTATCCATATTGAGTTTTGCTTTACTATTTCATAATTTTTATATGCTCCGTTTCCGGGAAAGCGGATTTTCATACTTTTTCAACTTATACCGCACTTATAACTGGAGGAATCGTGAAGCTGACGAAAATGCTTTCGCTTGCCGCTGTTCTTTTTATCATCCTTACTAAATCCACATTTGCTATAAATGAAGTAATTGTTAAAGCCCCTGATATCAACTTATCCAAGCCGGGCTATATTGACAAGGCGACACTCGTAATAGAGCCGCAGGGGGGATACTCTGAACAGTCACTTTACCTGGAGTACTCCGATCATGGCCAGTTCAGTCCAGGGCAGAAAGTAGAAGTTATTCATCGATTTGAATTACCTCAGGGAGCTGTTGTATATGACCTCTGGGTGTGGACCGGCGACAGCGTAATGAAGGCAATCTGCATGGACACATGGAAGGCAAGATCTCCTTATGACAGCCCCGTTGGTTCGAAGCGCACTCCGGCCTATTTAACAAAAAAGGGCAACCAGTACGAACTGCATGTTTATCCTCTGGAGCCTGGAAAGTTCAGGAAAATAAAGCTGACCTTTATTACTCCCACCCGCTGGGCCGTCAAGACAGCCGTAACTGAACTCCCAATCCTAATGCTTAAATCAAATAATAATGCAGTCAAACCCCTTGAAATACTTTTTAGAACAAAGCGGGATATGTGGGGAGAAGCTGGAATCAAAGAAAGCCCGGATCAGACATTCAAATTTCTTACGGACACCGGAAGTTATAAGTATAAACTATTAAATCTTTCCGACATCAGCCAGTTCAATAGCCTTAAGTTGACTTATAGCATCAATGCGCAAAACGGTTTCAATTCTGATATAAATACAGGAAGTGACAGTCTTGTCTATTTCCAATTATCTTTTCAGCTCAAGGATGTCTTCGGCCTCAGTGTTGACAGTACGAGTAAAAAGAACCTTATTGGACTTGACCTGAGCGGCTGCAGCAATAAGAACTATTCGACTTTAATCCCTAACTTAAAAAAGCTGTTCAAAGCTTCACTTAAGCCGAATGATTATTTTAACCTGATTGTTAGCGGGGCTGGCAAAACAAGAGTATTATCTTCAAATTGGATACTAGCTACTCCGGAAAATATAGATAACACACTGGATAAATTTGAAAAGAGTACTTTTGCTGCTTCCATAACACAAAGCGAGTTTCTGGAAGTAACTTTCTGTGATATTAATGCATCCAAATGCTGGGGATATTCCGGAATTAAGTCGAATGCTACTGTCAACAAATTTGAAAATATGTATGCGGCTTCTGATAACTTCAGTAAAACGGACATTGTTGCTTCCTACGATCAGGGACTTGAGCAGGTGCCATCTTCACTAGAGCTACCTAAAATCCTTGCATGTTTAGATACTTTCTTCCTTAAAGGTGGAAGATTTCTTACATATTTTGATTATAATCGTAATCATGCTGAACAGGTAGCTACTCATTATATTAATGGGTTAAACACAAAATCAAATAATCACAACTCAATGACATTATACCGAAATGTAAATGGTAATATAGGATTTGACTTTCCTGATAGCATAGACCATACGGAAACATATATATTAAAGTATAATGATCCTGACGTAAAGGTTGAACTGCAGGATAAGGACGGAAACCCAGTTGTAATTTCCAAAAGGATCGGGAAAGGTTTAATTGTAGTTTCAGGCCTATGGTCGATTAACGATGATGCTTTGCAAAAAAGTCTCTTAGGAATACCGCTTCTAGGACTTAAGAATTCACATGTTCCCTTTCTGGTCAAGCAGACCTTAAATACAATGTATTCTGAATTTTCAAGAAATCAATTTGATAAAGCTCTTATCATAAGCAATTCCGACTCGCTTGTCTTAGAGGAGAATGCATATGAATGGGTAAACAAATATACAACCTTATTTGACGGTCAATCAAAACCAGTCTTCAATTCTGTCAATCTCATTGATGGTACTGTCGGAGTGCCGCTATCAGTCGCCATTAACAATGTCACCTATTACGGCAGTGGTTTCTTATTAAAAAGGCTTGTCGATATTATGAATGGAATTCATTTTGAGACTCATCTAAATGACTGGGATTTTATTACTTCAATGCTCCCGCCTTATCCCATTCCTTCTCTTGGACAATTTACTTTCAGAGCATCCGCCGATAACAAACCCGAAAAGATTCTGGCAGTTAAAGAAATCAGGCAGGATCCCCAGGATGACAACAGTCCTAAATTTTTCCTCGGTTCAGCTAATGCAGAAAGTGAAATCAAGTTTGACGTGGAAGCAAAGTTCACCGGTATCGATTCTTTGCTGACAAGGTCATATACGATCCCTGTTTATCATGAGGCAAGCCAAATAAATCCCGTCATTCCTGCCATGCTGGGATATGAAACAATAAAAAGATCCCTTACAAATAGCATTTTTGATACAACAAGGATCGTTCAGCTAGCAGTGAAATATAATCTGCTGTGTGATTATACTTCCCTGCTTGCATTGGAACCAAACGATACAATTCATTTTATGGATAATCCTTTTGATGAATCAAAGTTAACCCGTGTTGAGGATGAACTAAAGGCTGACTCACTGGGATTTTCAGTCTTCCCGAATCCGTTTAATTCACAGACAAAGATTCTTGTCAATGTTAAGAGCCCATCCAGGGTGAACCTGCATATTTTTAATATTTTAGGACAGCTTGTTAGAACAATTGCCGATGGCGAGGAAGTACTTAAAGGCAAATACTATATGTGGGATGGAAGGGATTCATTTAATCAGCCTGTCAGCAGCGGTATTTATTTAACGAGAGTTGAACTGAAGGAAAGAAGTACAAATAAAATCCAGACATTTAGCAGGAAACTTCTCCTGCTGAAATAAGAATTGAAAGAAAAGGATTGAAGGAAAGGCCGGTCAATTTTAACCGGCCTTTTTAATACCATAATCCATAACTGAACTTCAGTATCAGCTGATTTGAATCATATTGCCAGTTCAATCTGTCGAGCTTATTTATGTTATGATTATATACAAGGAACAGGTCCCCCATCATATCGAACATCCACCTCAGGCGCGTGTTCGACCCAAGCTGCCTTGAATCTGTATCATACTGAACAAAAGAACTCAGGTCAATACTCGAAGAAAATCCCAGCTGAAATTTCAAGCCAACCAAATCCTGTGTAAAATTGCCCTCCGGAAGCCTGGCAATATTTTTTTCATAACTTACACCTATATTAATACTTTTTGATGGCCTCATATTCAGTTCTCCGCTTATCTGATCCAGATAACCATTATAGAATGAACCGAACCACCAGGTTGCAATGCCATTTATTGGACGCTTGGAAGCAGTTTCGGCTTCAATTCTGTACCTTTGCCAGTTGTATGGACCTTTAGGAATAATTACTCCTTTACTGATCTCAAAATCCTCAGGAAGTTGTTCGCCTTCAGGAGCTATATTGAATTCAATCCTGTCCCCGCTTTCAAAAAGAGTATTGATGGGAGCTAAGAATATTCTCCAGTACTGCCATCTGTTATTAAGATCAGTTATCAGTGAAAAGGATGATTCAAAATACCATCGTCTTATATCCAGTACTCCCGGCTGCGGCATGTAGTCCGCGCCAAATGAGTATTTATTTATGCCGCTGCGTGGTACAAACCCGAGAGACGGAGAAAAACCATTTCCAATTCTTAAGGCCGTCAGGGCCATATCCAAAACATCATTCGGATAATCGATCTTAAATCCCGCGGCCGTTCTGTCTTTATCAAGTCCGTTCTTGTTATACAAGCCCCAGAGGCCGAGAGCAAAATTCTTGTCTCCTAAAAATCTTGAGGTATGATATGTTAGGTCAGTTCCAATCACCCATTCATTATTTTTCCCCGCAGGATCTCCTATAGTTCCTATCAGTCCGACACTTGATTCCTCAAGTACATTTTGCTTTATTCTGAAGACGCCCAGTGATGACATTGGAGTTAAACCACCGACGGAATTTGTCCTTGTAAAAATTCCGCCAAAACTTGTTCCATTTATCTTGCCGTTTACTTTTCCTCCGAAAAGAATGGGTATCTTCTGCCCGTTATACAGACCGATTCTGCGTGAAAAAAAAGGAATAACGTCCTCACCACAGCCGATCCCGAAATCGAACAAGTCTGCTCCTTCAAGGAAGAATCCCCTCTTCTCGGGAAAGTAAAGCGGGAAGCGTGTCAGGTTTGTCTGCCTTGCATCCACCTCAGTTTCAGCAAAGTCTGTATTTATGGTCAGTTGTGCATTTATATCATTAAATTTCTGAGTAAGGTCGGCACTTAAGTCAAATTTTGAATTATAACTTTTATCATAAAATTTACTGGAGGATTCTATTGTTGAAATCTTTGCCGAAACACCCATTCCATTATCAAAGCGAGGCAGTTCAGATAACCTTCCGGCATGAACCACATTTCCTAAAAGAAAATCCCGTTTAAGCCCCGTCCACCTGTCGCGTTCAAGCAGCCTCTCAACTTTTCTTTCGAAATTAAATCCCCACTCTTTTAACTCCGGGTTATAAGATAAAATTCTTACGGGTATTACTATTTCAGCTGTCCAGCCGATGGGTGTTCTTTTAGTTGCCGCATCCCACATCCCATCCCAGCTGGAGTTTTCGGCTTCACCGGAATTAAAGACAAGGGCATCATACCTTG
>JBLMYS010000407.1:0-15875 GCA_050258415.1 Acidobacteriota bacterium
GGACTGCGAGACAATTAAGGGTCTTCTCCTTGAGGAGTCAGTTACAATTACAGACTTAAGGGTAGTACCCCCATCGCTGGAAAACGTTTTTATTCATTTAATTTCAAGCGCCAAATAAATATAGGAATAAATAATGAAGAAGATTTTATTTGTTACCCTTTTACTGCCTGCCATGCTCTTTGCACAGGCACAGAAGCTGACGCTTCAGCAAAGTATTGCTCTCGGGCTCAAAAACAGTAAGGATCTCAGTATATCGCAGTCGAAGGCAGTTTCAGCAGAAAGCAAGATTACAGAGGCAAATTCACAGATGCTGCCGCAGCTTAAATTTGCAGCCAGCTATACCAGGCTGAGCAATGTTCCGCCATTTCAGGTAAATATACCCGGAGCACCTTTTCCGATAAAGATCTCAGACGTGATACTAAACAATTACGGCATGAGGCTTTCCCTTCAGCAGCCTTTGTTTACAGGCCTCAGGCTCACCTCTCTAAAGAGTGCCGCAGAGCTAAACAGCAAGGCAGCAGGAGAAGACTATTCAAAAGACGTGAATGAGGCGTCATTTAAGATACATTCGGCCTTCTGGCAGTACTATAAAGCCCAGGAGATGTTAAACCTCTTAAATGAGACACTCCTTCAGAATGAGCATCATCTTCAGGATACCAGGAACAACCTCGAAAACGGGCTGGTTACACAGAACGATGTATTAAAGCTTGAAGTGCTCTATTCGAATACAAAGCTTCAGCAGATTGAGGCACAGAACAACCTTGATATTGCTAGAATGTCTTTCAACCAGGCATTGGGGCTTCCCTTAAACTCACAGACCGCAATTGATGCCGGCACCATTGACACTTCACTTACGGGCTACAGGTTTGAAGATATTCTGAAAGAAGCCAAGGAAAACCGTGGTGAGCTTAAATCGATGGCCTACCGCCTCGAGGCAAGCGGTGAAGGTATTCGCGCCGCCCGCTCGGGCTGGTTTCCTTCTGTATTTTTCAGCGCAAACTATTACTACAACCGTCCCAACCAGCGCTATCAGCCTCCAATAGACGTTTTTAAGAACTCCTGGGATCTTGGCCTTACGCTCAACTGGGACGTCTGGAACTGGGGTCTGACCTCTTCACAGACCTCGCAGGCCGAAGAGACCCGTGCGCAGGCAGAGGCTTCACTTTCGCAGTTAAATGACGCCGTTGAGCTTGAAGTTTATTCCAATTATCTCACCTATGAACGCTCAGGCGAAAAGATCAGTGTAAGCCGGCAGAGCCTCCTTCAGGCAAGGGAGAACTACCGCATAATTAACGACAAGTACAACGTGCAGCTTGCAACCAGCACTGACCTGATTGATGCAGAGACGGCGGTTCTGCAGGCGCAGACAAATTACAATAACGCGCTTGTTGATTATGAAATTGCAAAGATCAGGCTTGAAAAATCGTTAGGAAGAAGGATATACTGATGAATTCAATAGAGGTTAAGGACCTGACAAAAAAGTTCGGGAAGTTTGTTTCAGTAGACAACATTTCCTTTAATGTAGAGCAGGGAGAGATCTTTGGTTTCCTGGGTGCAAACGGTGCGGGAAAGTCGACTACAATAAGGATGCTTTGCGGCATACTTGAGCCTACAAGCGGTGACGCGCTTGTAGGGGGTTACAGCATTATGAAAGAGCCCGACAAGGTAAAGACGCAGATCGGCTACATGTCGCAGAAGTTTTCTCTTTACAACGATCTTACAGTTGAAGAAAACATAAATTTTTTCGGCGGCGTCTACGGGCTTTACAATGACAAGCTTAAGGAGAGGAAAAAATGGGTTCTTAAGGTAGCGAACCTTGAAGGGCGGGAAAAGACACTTACAGGATCACTTCCCGGCGGAATAAAGCAGCGTCTGGCCCTTGGCACGGCGGTAATACATGAGCCAAAGATAGTTTTTCTGGATGAACCGACCTCGGGCGTGGATCCGATTTCAAGAAGGAATTTCTGGGATTTAATAAATGAGCTTTCATCGCATGGCATTACGGTATTTGTAACGACGCACTATCTGGAAGAGGCTGAATTCTGCAACAACATAATTCTGATTAACGCCGGGAAGCTTATTGCCGAAGGGAGCTCGAAGGAGCTTAAGACAAATTACCTCTCAAGCACCATACTTGAAATAGAGTGTGAGCGCACGGTTCAGGCAATGGAGATTTTGGAGAAAGAGGGTTTTGTTGACGAGGTTTCAATCTTCGGCAACAACATGCACATTGCGGTAAACAGCAAATACACGGGGGAAGGTGAGATAAGGCAGATTCTGACGGAGAAAAACTCAATCCTGGTTAAAAGAATAGACCGGATTGTTCCAACTCTTGAGGATGTATTTATTCACATGCTGGAGAAGGACAAGAAATAAAATGCTTAACAGAATTCTTGCACTGGCTAAAAAGGAAGTCCGCCAGCTAAGGCGGGATACAAGGATGCTCCTTATAATTTTTCTTTTTCCTGTACTGCTACTTGTGATTTTCGGATACGCGATAAATTTCGACGTGCATCATATAAAGATAGCAGTTTATGACCGTGACAAGTCGGAAGACACGCGTGCATTTATAAACGCGCTTACGAGCTCCAGTTACTTTGACCTTGTGGGTACAATAACGAGTGACAGCCA
The DNA here is from genome assembly GCA_050258415.1 of Acidobacteriota bacterium. Lineage (GTDB taxonomy): Bacteria > Bacteroidota > Ignavibacteria > Ignavibacteriales > SURF-24 > JAAXKN01. Next base: position 2,632 of record JBLMYS010000407.1, read on the forward strand.
GATCAAAAAGTATCTTGACGAGCAGACGGCGCAGGCTGTAATAGTATTCCCCGAGAACATGTCGCGCACGATGTATTCAAAAGGCGATGCCCGCCTTCAGATACTCATTGACGGTGTAAACGGGAACACGGCTACTCTTATCATGAATTACCTGAATCTTGCAACAATGAGTTACTCACAGAATTTCACGAAAGAGGCGCTTGCCCTTTCCGGGCGCGGCGCTTATGTTCCCATTGAGGTTGAGCCGGTCTTCTGGTTTAACCCGAGTCTGGACTCCAGGCATTTCCTTATACCGGGCTTAATTGCAATGATCATGATTATAACATCTGTCATATCTATTTCACTTTCCATTGTGCGTGAAAAGGAGCTTGGGACAATTGAGCAGATTAATGTCTCTCCCCTGTCTTCAATTGAGCTAATAGTAGGAAAGACTCTTCCCTACGCTTTTATCTCTTTGATGGTTGCGGTATTTATTCTCGTTTCGGGTTACCTGCTTTTCAGCATGCCGGTAAAGGGAAACTTAATTCTTCTTTTATTCACGACACTGGTATTTATCTTCGCCTCTTTAAGTCTGGGAATTTTCGTCTCCAGCATTGCCAACAACCAGCAGGTAGCGTTTCAGATGGCGACTTTAATGTCGATGCTCCCTTCGGTAATATTATCGGGCTTCATTTTCCCGATTGAGAGCATGCCTTTGTTTGTACAGATACTTTCTAACATTACGCCGGCAAAATTTTATTCGATTATTCTGCGCGACATACTCTTAAAGGGAGTGGGGCTTGAATCATTCTGGCCGCAGGTAATATACCTTTTAATATTCTCTTCGGTGTTTTTAGGCATAGCTACCTTAAGGAACAGGAAGATGAGAACCGTATAGATTGAAAAAGGAAAACAAAAAGTGAAAACAATTATAAATATCATCATTAAGGAATTCATACAGGTAAGGCGCGACAAAAGGCTTTTCGGTATTGTATTCATGGCTCCCATTCTGCAGCTCATATTTTTAGGATATGCCGCAACGATGGATGTAAACACCGTCCACACAGCCGTATTCGATCAGGATAAGACCGTAACAAGCCGGGAGTTCATAAGGAGTTTTGAGCGCTCGGGATATTTTTCTATAGATTATTACGTTCACAACTACAATGAGATTGTTGACCTCATAAACCGCGGCAAGGTGCTTGATGCGATAGTTATTCCGACTGACTTTGAGAAGAAGGTAAACACAATGCAGACTGCTCCCTTGCAGGTGATCTTTGACGGCTCGGACGGGAACAAAACCTCGATTGCCTTCGGCTACGTGCAGTCAATTGCATCAAGTTTTTCAAAGAACATACTTCTTGAGACAAAAGAGAAAACCGGCATGAAGCTCGCAATTTCGGGCACACTTACTCCCGAGGTAAGGGTATGGTATAATCCCGATCTTAAGACAAGGAATTTCATGGTTCCGAGCATAATGGGGCTTGTTCTGATGGTAATTACAACGATACTGATGTCTATGGCGGTTGTAAAGGAAAGGGAGATCGGAACGCTTGAGCAGCTTATAGTAACTCCCATCAAGCCTTACCAGCTTATAATCGGGAAAATTATTCCTTTTATGATCATCGGGTTTCTTGAAGTGCTACTGGTAACATCAATTATGACCTTCTGGTTTGGAATTCCCGTAAGGGGGAGTTTTCTGTTTTTAATTTTCTCCTCGCTATTGTTTGTAATGTCGACTCTGGGGCTGGGGCTTTTCGTATCCACTATTTCAAAAACGCAGCAGCAGGCGATGATGGTTGCGCAGTTCGGTTTAATGATGCCGATGATTTATCTTTCCGGTTTTGCGTTTCCAATTGAGAATATGCCGCGAATTATACAGATAGTCACCTACGCCATTCCGCTCAGGTATTACATTACGATATTAAGGGGGATAATATTAAAAGGGACAGGGTTTTCAGACCTCTGGGTAGAGACGCTTGTTTTGTTCCTAATCGGTGTGTTTATTCTAATTGCAAGTTCGCTAAGATTCAGGAAGAGATTAGAGTAGGCTCTAATCTCTGTGCTGAATCATGTACTGGATTGCATATTTTATGAGTTCGGGGAGGCTTTTGATGCCGAGTTTGCTCATAAGGTGAATCCTGTGGCTGTCGACGGTTCTTTTGCTGAGTTCGGTTTTCTGGGCAATCTCGTTACTGGTGTAGCCCTCGCCGATAAGCCTTAAGATCTCAATTTCCCTTTGAGTCAAAGAGGCCGCGGCAAGCTGAATGCTTATACCGCCTCCGCCGTCACCTGCCGAATACTTCTGTCTGAGTTCTTCTAGTCTTTCGTCGGTCCAGTAAGCGCCGAAATATTTCTTTCCTGTGTAGACCGTTTTAATGGCGTAGACCAGTTCACCTTTCATGACATTTTTGCTGATGAGTCCTTTTCCGCCCGACTGGAGTATGTGATAGACGTATTCTTCTCCCTCGTGCATGGAAAGGAAGAGGGCTTTTGCCGAAGGGTCGCGTGCAAGGATTTTCTTCATGGCTTCAATTCCGGTAACGCCCGGCATTGATATGTCCACGAGTATTACATCGGGTTTAAGCTCGAAGTACTTTTCATAAAGGTCTCCTCCGTCAGTAGCCTCGCCAACCACAAATATCTCTGCCGCATCCTCCAGAAGGCTGATTATGCCGCTGCGAAAAAGGGAGTGGTCATCGGCAACTACTATTCTGATACTATTCGGGTTAGGCATGTATAAATCCTGCTTGTTTTGGTACTTCAATGATTATAACTGTTCCCTTTTGCAGGAACGAATCAATTTTTAATTTTCCGTTCAGTGCTTCTGTTCTTTCCTTTATATTCAAGAGTCCAAGTCCATTAGTTTGTCCGCCAGTTATTTTATCGGGTTCAAATCCGATGCCATTATCGGATAAGAAGACCCTTGTAAATTTCTCATTATCAATGAGCTGCACGCTGAATTCTGTTGCCCTGGAATGCATGACTATATTATTCAATGCTTCCTGGATTATTCTAAAGAGATAGGTTGCGCATTTCTTATCCATATTAGCATCTGCCTGCATAATATTAACGCTTCCTTTAATGCCGCTTTGCCTGGATACTTCGTTACACAGGCTGGTTATTGCAGGAGCCAGGCCCACTTCATCTAAAATTTTGGGCTTCAGGTTGAAAGAAATATTCTTCAGAACATTTATTGTGTTCTCCAGCAGGTCGATCGTCTGCAGGTATTCTTCCGAATTCCGGTCGTCATTGTGGAGTTTGTTTAATTTCTGCAGTTTCAGGCGTACGACAGACAAGTTTTGGTTTACTTCATCATATATCTGGCCTGCCAGGGTCTGTTTTTCCAGTTCAAACTTCTCCCTTAGGACGCCCGCAATTTCTTTGTGTCTTTTTTCAGATTCGATCAGCTTTTCTTCCTGCTCTTTTACTTCTGTAATATCATGCAGGTATACCTGAGCCATCTGGAGGTATGAGATTCCCTGAAAATAAATGGAATAGTAGCGGCCCTTAATCTGCTCTGAAAAATGGACTGAGCAGTCGTTTTGGATATATTCCCTGAGGTCAAACGGGAATTTTATAAATTCAGTGAGGTTTCTTTTCAGAAGATCCGGTGAAGAATATAAAGCAATTGAGGATTCATTAGCATGAATTACCCGCCCCTCCGGATTGATACTGATGACCGGTTCCGGATTAAAGTCAGTCAGTAATGCTGTAAGCTGGGCATCCTTAATATCAAGTTCTTTCATCTGGAGCATAGTTTCGTTATCTGCAGAAAATTTATATGCTTTGAGGCTAAAATAAAATATTTTCCCGGTCTTAAAAAAATGTTTAATTTTTTTAGCTGGTACTAAATATACAACCGGAAAAATTAAAAAAAATCAGTATTTATACTGATTTTGAATGTAAAGGTATACTGATATGCGATTTCAGCTCAAAAATCAGGTTTTTTGCTCATTTTTCTTAAAAAAAGAATGTCAAACGCCTGAATTACGCATTTTTCATGTCAATTTCCCCCTCAAGATGCCTCAATAGCGGCTATTTCAAAACAGGGACTCAGTATCTCATTTTTACGTATGCTAAGGGGTACTGATTTTTTTTGAAAATGTCCTCCTTATATTTCTTCCCATAAAAAAACCGACACTAAATTCTGCTTTTCTTCAGAGACCGCTTTTCAGAGGCGGCATTCAAAAAGAGCAGAAACTGTAACAAAATTGCAGAACTCATGAAAACTGAAAGAAAAAGAAAAATTCCAAATACGCTTGAAATTCTGGAAAAGGAAAATATTACACCGGGAGAATTAAACGAACTTGCCAAATTCTGCTGTAATATTTCCTATATGTTTGTAATTAAAAACAGAAATAAGATTACCCCCTGCTCCTTAGGAGGAGAATATAATTACAAAGACTTCGCCATCAGCGCCGTAACTCCCCTGTTTTTACGCAACCAGCAGAATGAATACTCCATCAGAACTGCCTTTAAGAACTGGGGCAGTCCGATCAGGACACAGTCTGAAGCCGTAGCATTTCTTCACAAGCTCATTAAGAGCAGGGTTGAGCAGCATCTGTCTGAATCGATAAGAAATTCCGATCCTTATTATATAAAGCTGCAGAGGACAATTTACCATTTTGCCAGGAAGCAGAACTTCAGGATCTTAAAGCACAGCGGCAAGACCTATTTTGCAAAACCGGATGTGTCATTTGCATGCCGCAAATTTATTGACGAGGAGGCTTTCGAGTCAATTCCCTACTATCTTCTTTCAAATGACGAGACACTCCTTACGGAAATAGCGGCATATCTGGAGACGGAAACAGATTTCATTCCGGCAATTCCCGTTAATATTCTCATCCGGAGGCTCAAGTACTTAAGAGGAGACGAGGAGTACAATTTTGAAGTAAACCCCAGTGATAATTCTGAAGTCAGGACAGAAAGCCGCATAAATTACATGGACGATTCAATTCATGTCAACGATATGATCAGCTATGCACTTTCAAAATCAGCAGCAAAGCTGGATAAATTTTATCTGGGCAAAAACAAGTTAAACAGCCATGAGGCCGGATCGCTTAAGGCTGCAATAGCTGATATGGCCTGGGATATTAAGCACGGTTTTTCATGCCACGGGCTGCATAATTATCTGGATACACATATGGAATCCTTAAGCCGTGAGGATTATGAGGCTAAGTATCAGAATATTCTTGAATACCTGCTTAAGACGATTAAAACGACGATCGCCCAGAGCATGGTTAATTAGCGGAAATTAAGAGAAAGTCCATTATGCTTAGAGCCATGATGACAATTAATTTTGACGGGAGTGCAACCTTTGAACAAAGCAGAAGTTTTTCCAATGAGCTTGTCAGGCGCGACTGGCAAAAGCTTGATAAATTAAATACAGTATGGCAGGCCATCTTTGAAGAAGGCCTCTCCGGAGAAATTATTTTCGATGTAATTAAATCGGATATAAATTTTGCTCTCGAAAAGGCCGGGATAAAAAGGATCAAAGCAGAAATCTATCTGGGGAATTCCAAATTTGTTCTTGCCTGATCAGAATTATTCAAACCGCAGAGAAATGGAGCGGTATAAAATGGAAATAAAAGCAGTACTTAAAATTGATCTGTTGGGAGATCCCACTACAAAACAGTGCAGGGATTTTTATCAGGAGTTGACGGAAAGAAACTGGCAGAAGATGACAAAGGAAGAAGAAAAGCTCCTTGTAATCTACAATAATTTACTCTCTTACGAAGAGGCGCTTGAAGCAATTAAAAAAGAGCTTGCCGAGGCGGCCAGGCTTTCAGGCATTACCAGGTACGGGACTCTTGTGCATTTCCTTGAAAGCAACACGGTGGTTTTCTTCTGCGGAAAAACTGATGAACTGGAAAACAGAATTTAAGTTTGACACTCTCCCATACAAATAATCCGGCGGATCAATTCTGGTACGCCGGGTTAAACAAACACCTATCCCCTTCCGCTTTTATATTTTGCCGCTGCCCGGATTATTATTAATTTAACGCGTAATATTACTGTTTTTAAAGAATATCTGCATATGAAGAAGTCACTTGTTTCACTTTTACTCTGCTTTACGTTATTTCAGGGATTTTCTTATGCACAGGAGGTTTATGGAGGCGTCAGGCTTGAGCCAAATTACCTGATATCAGACATTTCACAGCGCCCGGGCCCGTTAAATTTAGAACCCGCGGTAAGCCTGGGGATAAAAATGAGCGAAAAATTTTCCCTGGAGGGAAGGTGGGGACTTTTATTCGCAGGCGACTTCAGTGGCCAGCAGTACGGGCTTTATGCCAAAGGGAAAATACTGCCGGATAACTTCTACGCCCTGGGGGGAATAAACTTTCACAGCTATTTCGTCCGAACAGACAAGGACGATCCGGGAAGAGATGGACTCCATACACTGCTCGGGGCTGGAATCGGCTATAATGCTACGGAAAATTTTTCAGTTGAACTTCATTATTACAAAACACTGAACGAAAAGTTCTTCCGGAATTATTATCTGGACGAAAACATGCAGCGTCAGACCAATTACCAGAAGCTTTATCATATTATAAAGCTAAGCCTGGGATATAATTTCCATTTGACATCATTTCCCGCAGAAGAAAAAAGCACTATAGAAAATAAGGAAAGCGCCGTTGAAACTATGAAAGAAAAAAGGCACCTCTTCCTGGCAGGCGGAACAGGATACCCTGACCTTCTTAATGCACAGCTGGGCTATCAGGTTCTGGATTACCTGAGCGTTGCGGGAGTCTTGAACTGGAATGTTTATTCAAACCCAAAATTCAAGGAATTTGCCGCAGGCCTGAAGCTGACAGCTCACATATCAGGACCGGGATTTAACAACATCTCGGTTGAGTTCGCAAAGCGTATAGAAGGTTTCCTTTCAAATAACACAGAAGTCCGCAGGGCAATAACTGTGGGAGATGACAACCTAATTCCGGACAGGTACTTTCATTTCTACTGGGCATTAGGAATAACCTCGGGTCCTTACAATGGAAACACAAATGGATTTTTTCCGGTATTCAGGGTAGGGGTAAACTTAAACTATTAGGAGTCCACACATGAAAAAATCTCTTATTTTAATTTTCCTGTGTCTTACATTTATCTCCGGACCCGCTCACGCACAGGCGAGTCTTTTTTTGGGCTTCGGACTTGAGAGTAATATCCTGGCGGCAAAAAACCTTCCCAGATACCAGTCACGTTATATTGCAGGGCCCTCCATAAACCTGGGGCTGAAAATAAACAACGATTTGACATTTGAAAGCAGGTGGGGAATCCTGATTTCAGACGAAATAACCGGCGGGGAATTAGGTTTTTATGCCAGGAAAAACATTTTTGGGGATTTCCTTTACGCCGTTGGCGGAATAAACTTCTATGACAATTCCGAAAATTCACACGGCAACTTAATTAATGAGGATAGTTACGGAGGCTCTCATGCCATGCTGGGCGGAGGATTAGGAGTTCATTCTCCTGATGACTTTTTTCTTGAAGTTCAGTACTTAAAAACCCTGGACGATAAATTCGGCCAGACTTCCTATTGGGACGGGCAAACCGCGCATACCAGCTACTGGACGGTTAATGGTTTTGTTAAGATAAGTCTGGGTTATAATTTCTCCCTGATTTCAAAACGGGGTAAAGAAAAGGCAGCAGGTGAAGAAAAGCCCGCTTTAGAAAAAAAAGAAACTGAAGAAAGCGCAGTTGAAACACCGACAAGAAGAAGGCACCTGTTCTTCTCCGGCGGAACAGGATTCCCGGACATTCTTAACACACAGCTCGGTTATCAGATTACAGATAACCTGAGCGTTGCAGGAATACTCAGCAAGAACATTTATGAAAACCAGGAATTCAGGAAATTTGCAGCCGGCCTGAGGCTAACGGGCTACTTCTCCGGCTATGCACTTAACAATGTCTCACTTGAGTACGGTAAGCAGCTGCAGAATTTCTTAAACAGGGATTCTGAAGGCCCCGTTGTACTGACTATAGGAAACGACAAGCTGATTTCAGACAGTAGGTTCCACTTCTTCTGGGCAGCAGGCGTAATGTCGTGGTTTAATAAGCATGGAAACACAGAGAGGATATTTCCGGTAATCAAGATAGGCACAACTCTGAATTTGTTTTAAAAAAAGAGCGGATCCACAATGGATCCGCTCTGAAGGTTAAGACACCTTTACTTTCCGCTTATGTAGAGCTTATACTCCCAGGGATTTAACTTAACCGTCTCTTTATCGTTAAAACTCTTCTTTTCATTTGTAAAAAGTTCAGTATAGTTTCCCTTCATGCTTTGGCCGTTTAGCTGTGCTTCTTTAATGTCACCTGAAAGGTTAACTACAACAAGCACTTTGTCTTTACCTCTTTCTCTTGTAAAAGCGTAGACGGCCTTATCGTCTTTTGCCGAAAGGAGCTTCATTTCCCCGCCTTCAACCCCATTGGCAAGAGCCTTATTCATGAGCTTTAATTTAATTAAGGCGCTGTAGAAACCTCTGTACTCGGAGTCCTTCCAGTCGATGGGATCTTTTTCAAAGAAAGCCAGGCGCTTATTTAAGCCTGCCTCCTGACCGCTGTAAAGAAGGGGCATGCTCTCTGGCAGAGTAAACGAAAGGACACTGAAAGCCTCAACTCCCCCTTTCATGCGTTCAAACTCGGTGCCGTTCCAGGAATTTTCATCGTGGTTGGTTGTAAAATACATCCTGTAGGCATCGCGGGGGTAAAGGCTGTCCTGTCTGGCAAGGTAAGTATTAATAGCCGAAGCGTTATTTCTTCCCAGGGCGATATCGTTCATGAGGTGGTGCAAATCCCAGCCGTATGTCATATCGAAAGCGTTTCTGTGCAGTTCGGCGTTTTCAGCCTCGGCGAGCATAAAGACCGGTTTAACCTTATCGAGTTCTTTGCGGGCTTCATCCCAGAACGGAGTGGGGACCATTGAAGCCACGTCGCAGCGGAAGCCGTCGATGCCTGTTTCTTTAACCCAGAATTTAAGGGCGCCGATCATATATTTCCAGAGGTCCCTGTTGCCAAAATCGAGCTGGATTACGTCTGTCCAGTCCCTGACGGGAGCCATAAAATTCCCTGTTGAGTCCTTCCTGTAGAATTCGGGATGGGTTTTTGTAAGGACGTTATCCCAGGAGGTATGGTTAGCCACCCAGTCGATAATAATTTTCATTCCGAGTCTGTGGGTTCTACTAACGAGCGACTTAAAGTCCTGCATTGTTCCGTATTCAGGGTTTACAGCCATATAGTCTTTTACGGCGTAGTAGCTGCCCAAGGTTCCCTTGCGGTTTTTCTCGCCAATAGGGTTAACCGGCATAAGCCATACGATGCCGACTCCCATGTTTTTAAGTTTAGGGAGTTCACGTTCCAGTTCCTTAAATGTTCCGCTTTTTGTATACTGGCGTATATTCACCTCATAGATCATTTTGTTGCGTGTCCAGGCGGGGTGTTTTACGGAAGTCTTTACCGCCTGGGCCGATATGTCGTGAATACTTATAAAGAGAATTAAGACAGCGAGGATATAAGAGGCAATAATCCTTGAAAAGTTGTTAACAGGGTATTTCTTTAGAGTCATGAGAATCTCCTGGTTACTAAGGTTTTGGGTATTTAAGAGTGTAAAAGACAGCATTAAAATAAGAAAAAACGGGAAATCAAAACAGAATAGGATTTCCGAAAGAGGCTTTAAGGAGTAAAGCCTTCAAAAATGATGTTGTCGCAGTAGAAGCTCGCGTTATTATATTCCTCCATGCTTTTTGCGGTATAGCCTATTACGGGGATGCCGTTCAGGCGGAAGCTGTTAACCCTTTTAGCCGGAAGGTATCTGATATCATAAGCAATAAAGTCGGGGCGGCAGAGCCTTGAGAACAGGTGACCTCTTAAGAATGCTCTTCTGCTAAGTGCCCTTGCTGCGCCAAAGGCCCCGGAAAGTTGTCCGCGTATAATTCCGGGTGCATTATCCCTGAACCACTTAACCACCAGAGGGTTAAACGACTCGATAGCATATTCTCCCTTATAGACCGAGAGGAGGTTCAGCAGGCGGTTTTCCAGCTGGCCGACGCCTCTTCTGTTCTTAACTTCGATGAGGAGCGGGACCTTTCCGTTTACGAGGTTCAGGACTTCGGACAGGAGGGGTATGTGTTCATCTGTTCCAAGGAGCCTGATATTCCTGATATCTTTTGAAGTCTTTTTCAGTATCGACCCCTTCTCACCCGTCATTCTGGAAAGGTATATGTCGTGGAAGACGCATATATAGCCATCCTTTAAGAGCCGGACATCGAGTTCAATAGGGTATCCGGCCTCAACAGAGCGCCTGAAAGCTTCCATTGAGTTTTCGGGTACAGATATATTATCGTGAAGCCCGCGATGGGTAATAGGAGTATTTAGAAGCCAATCCATTATAATTTACAAATTTCAAAGCCTGTAGTTAATAAAAAGCACAGCCATAAAAAATTACAGCTGTGCCCCCAATAAATCAATGACAGAAAATTATCTGCCCAAAGTAGTGCCTTCTCCGCAGAGGTCCTTAACGGCCTGAATTACTCTTTCCTTCATGCCTGTTTCAGCTTTTTTCAGGTAAGCTCTGGGGTCGTAGACTTTCTTATTGCCGACTTCGCCTTCAACTTTCAGGACTCCGTCGTAATTTTTAAAGAAGTGGTCGACCATCGGGCGAGTAAATGCGTACTGGGTATCAGTATCAACGTTCATTTTAATTACGCCGTACTCGAGGGTTTCCCTGATTTCTTCGAGTGAAGAGCCGCTGCCGCCGTGGAATACGAGGTCGAAGGAGGCATCTTTACCGAATGCAGCTGCTGTGGCATCCTGTCCCTGTTTTAAGATTATCGGGCGGAGTTTAACGTTACCCGGCTTATAAACGCCGTGAACGTTGCCGAAAGTAGCGGCAAACATGAATCTTGCACCCTTAACAGATGAGAGGCGTTTGTAGACCTCAACCATATCTTCAGGTGTTGTAAATAGTTTTTCAGCCGGGGCGCCATCGTTGTTAACGCCGTCTTCTTCGCCGCCAACGACGCCGGCTTCAACTTCAAGAATGATACCGAGTTCAGCGCATTCTTTTAAGAGTTCAACTGCAATGTCCATGTTTTCCTTTAACGGGAGCTCGCTTCCGTCGAACATGTGTGAGTTGAATAAAGGTTTTAATCCCTGGGCTACTCTTTTGCGTGATTCTGCAAGCAGAGGCCTTACGAATGAGTCGAGCTTCTTAGCCGGGCAGTGGTCTGTGTGAAGGGCCACGTTAATGTCGTATTTTTCAGCTACAAGGTGAACGTGCTGTGCGATTGACATTGCACCCAGTGCGGCATCCTTAAGAGCCTGGCCTGAGGCGAACTCGCCGCCGCCAGTGGAAACCTGAATTATACCATCGCTTTTTGTTTCTGCAAGTGCAGCCAACACGGCATTAGCCGAAGCTTCTGAAGTAACGTTAATTGCGGGATAAGCAAATTTATTCTTCTTTGCGTTATCCAGCATTTCGCAATATTTTTTATAATCTACAACGGGCATATCAACACTCCTATTGGATTTATTTGATTATATTTCTGATTTTGATAGCTAAAATCTTTTCTTCTTGCCTAAAATTAAACGTTAAACTTAGTTATAATTTGATATTTTTGCAAGGATGAAACCCATTAACATTATAAACCCGGAATTATTGTGAAATAATGGAATAAATTTCGAGTTTTAGGTGTTATTAATAGAGTTATTTCAAAACATCAAAGAAAATCACGGAATTATATGAATAATACCCCTAAAATCAGGAGCGTTGTCTTTGACTTAGACGGAACACTCATGAGCTCAAGCGCGACGATATACAAATGCACACTCAGGACTTTCCAGGAATTCAACATTGCAGCAGAAGTTTCGGAAGAGGAATTCAACAAAAAGATCGGATATCATTTTAAGGATATATTTGCCGATTTCAACATATCTGTGCCCGACCTGGAGGGATTTATTGACAGGTACAAAGCTCTCTATTTCGATTTTATAGATGAATCGAAGGTTTACCCCAACGTACTTGAAGCCCTGGAATTTCTGAAGAGCAAGGGCATACTCACCTCCCTTTTAACAACAAAGGCGCAGGACCAGGCAGAAAGAATACTTGAACATTTTGGGCTTAAAGATTATTTTTCAATTATAACAGGGCGTCAGAACGGCATGGCAATAAAGCCTGCTCCGGATGCCCTCTTAAAGATATGCAGGGAGACGGGTGTAGCGCCCGCGGAGACACTGATGGTGGGGGATTCCGAGCTTGACATCCGCTGCGGGAAGAACGCGGGAAGTCTTACCTGCGGTGTAACCTTCGGCTACAGGCTCAAAGAGGAGCTGGAGAAAGAAAATCCCGATTACCTGATTTCCGATATGAAGGAGATTATAGGGATAATCGGGGGGGAGTTAAATAAATAATTTCTATATATAAGAACAGCTGCTAAAGCGCAAAGTAAAGGGGTGAAACAATGGAAGAGACTGGTGAAGTATCGGTTAAAATAAACAATAATATTGCCGTAGTCACTTTTTCCCATCCCAAGGGGAACAGTCTTCCTTCGGCGCTTTTAAGGAGCATGGCAGATGATATACAGGGCCTTTCGGATAACGATGAGACGCGTGTTATTGTACTTGCCAGCAAGGGCGAGGGGGCGTTCTGCGGAGGGGCGTCTTTTACAGAGCTATTGAATATCAGCAGTTATGAAGAAGGGAAAGAGTTTTTCATGGGTTTTGCGCGTCTTATTAATGCCATGAAAAACTGCCCCAAGTTTATCATAGCGCGCGTCCAGGGGAAGGCTGTTGGAGGAGGCGTGGGTATTATTGCGGCATCGGATTATGCGCTGGCGCATTCATCGGCCTCAATTAAGCTAAGCGAGCTGGAGCTTGGAATAGGGCCTTTTGTTGTTGGTCCCGCAGTTGAGAGAAAGATAGGTAAAAGCGCCTTTAGCGCGTTATCTATAGATACGAACTGGCGTGACGCCATTTGGGCCGAGAACGCCGGGCTTTATACGGATGTCTTCCAGGAAAAAGAGGAGCTGGATAAAGCAGTGCTGGAACTTGCAGTAAGGTTATCTAAGACAAATCCCGAAGCTATGGCAAAGCTGAAGTCGGTTCTCTGGGAAGGCACCGCTCACTGGGATACTCTGCTTGAGACTAGAGCCGAGGTATCGGGCAAACTTGTACTTTCGGAGTTCACATCGAATTACATTTCCACGTTCAGGGATAAAAAATCAGGATGAAATCATGGATTTCCGGCATCGGCCAGGGTATATAAAACC
>JBLMYS010000408.1:0-7697 GCA_050258415.1 Acidobacteriota bacterium
ATGGGTACAAACTATGCAATGAGAGGAGACTACGTAAATGCCAGGGCCAATTTCCAGAAGGCCTTTGAGAAAGCCCCTGCTACAATAGACAAACTGGAATCGATGTATAATGAGGCTATAAGCTACCTCTACGAGGGAAAAATAAATGAAGCCGTGGACCTGATGGGAAAAAGCAAAGCGATGGCTGAAAAGGAAAAGCTTACAGGACAGGAATTCCGCTCTCTTTACGCCGGCGGCACAATCCTTTCGGAAATGGGCAGGGCTTCTGAAGGCATAAAATACTTTGAACAGGCTGCAGACCTTATTAACAAATCATCGATCCCTGAAAACATGAAAATGCAAAGGCTCGTTCTTGCAAACCTGGGGCGCTGCCGCGCAATGATTGAAATGGGAAACTTAAATGAAGCCCGTACACTCGTTAACCAGTGCAGGGAAGTGGAGAAGAATGAACCGCAGAAAATGTACTTCAATACTACACTTGGCGCCCTTGCAATACAGGAAGGAAAGTATGACGAGGCACTTCAATTCTTAGAACAGGGCAACAGGGAAAGCCCCCTTAACTGGTATTATACAGCTATCGCATACGAAAAGAAAAAAGACACTAATAATGCAAATGATTGGTTTGCTAAAATTGCCCGCTGCAGCAATAACGCCGTTGAACTTGGAATTGCCCGTGCGCTTGCAAAGGAAACCTTGAGTAAAAGGTAATTCCCTGGCGACCCCGCGGGCGGGACAGGGCCTTCATGAGGGGAGAAGGCCCTTCCCAATTATTTTTACCGCCTCGCCTTGCTTTCAATAAAGTTGACTAGCCCTCCGGTAAGCTGCCCCCTTTCCTCAGGAGTTAAAAACAGGTCATATTTCCCAATTGCACGCTGAAGCTGCATGTAGCCTATCAGCAGGTCATAATAGGCATTTACGGATATCTGGTCTGCCCTTAAGGCTGAGGCCTGCGCATCCATGAGATTAAGTATGGAAAGAGCGCCCCTTGAATAAGCATCTGTAACTATCTTGAGTGTCTTCTGCGCTGCGCCCTGCTCTATCTTCGACTGCTGTATCCCAAAGTAGGCAGCTTTCAAGGTTTCCATCTCGTAGCGGATCCTGAGCGCTATCTTTTCTTCTACGGCCTTCTTCTGATAATCGAGCTGGCTTATTTCCGCTACAGCCTTCTGCTCAGTGTAACTGGTCGCAAATCCGTCAGAGAGATTCAGCGAGAGCTGCAGCCCCACGCTCCAGTCGTTATTATCAGGAATGCCCGGCGAAACAAGTGAAAACAGCTTCCCCATGTAAGCCGGGAATTCAACCGGAATTGAGCTCGGTGGAGTCGGAATTGAACTTAGCTGAAAAGGCTGGCTGATTTTGGATTTATAAAATGTATTCGAGTATGAAGCAAAGGCTGCAATAGTAGGCGTGTAAAATGAATACCTTATTGAAGTCAGGTTCCTGTTCTGCGCATCCATAATTGAGTTTATCTGGCTGACTTCCCTTGAACTTTTAATCCCCTCCTGAACAAGATAATCTGTCATAAGGTCAAAGCTTACAGGGTCCTCAAGATAACTGCGGATTTTAGCGTTTGATATTATCATTTCAGGATCGTCCAGCGAAACATCTGTAACGTTTACCGAATATATAAGAGGAATATTCATCACCTGCTTTAGTGCAAGCTGAACCTGGTTCATCTGGCTTTGAACCTCCATTGCCGTTTTCCTCAGATCCGCAATTTCAGCCTCCCACCTCAGCTTTTCCTCCGGACCCGCTGATCCTGTGGACTGCCTTATGGCGGCTATTTCAAGGTTCTGCCGCATAAGCCTGAGATTATCGAGCAGTATATAAAATAGTTTTTTCGTACGCAGAAAGTTAAGGTAAAGCTTTGCGCCTTCAGATATTGTATTAAGCCGCATGACCTCAAATTCATCTTTCTTTGAATCGTAAAGGGACGACTGGATACTGATGTTGGCCATTGCCTGCTCGGAGAATATTACCTGCCGGACTGAAAAGTCCACAGTACCGCGCCTTTCCGGCTGATATCCTGCAGTCGCCCTGTCCTTGTCTATCTGAAGCCCCGAGGCGCTAAAGTCTATTCTTGGGAGCAGGTTTGAGCGTGCGATGCTTATATTTTGTGCCTGGGCGTTCATCTCCTGAAGCTTTCCAAGCACATCCAGGTTCTGTTCTGATATCCTGCTTACAGCCGTCTTAAGCGTCAGGCTCTGCGCACCCGGAATTGCCGTTGAATCCAGCTGAATCAGCTCAGCCTCGAGGAGTGTATTCCATTTTGGTGATACACCAACTGCGTAGGCGGTCTTTAAGTTGATATAAAGCCTCTGGGCCGGAGAAAATGTAACGCTTAGCATTCCGGGGTCATCTCCCAATGCGATTCTCTGCACGTTCAGGGCAATGCGTCTTATCAGCCTCGGGAAAATGTCCGGACTTTCGGCAGCCATAATCCCGCGCCTTACGTCATATTCCCCAAGGAATGAAAAACTCGGGAGCCTCCTTTTTATGAGCTCCTGTGCGATTTTCTGAAAATCCCCTTCAGGCATCGGAACCATGTGCAGATAAACGGCATCGGCATCTTTCGGGATCGCTGATAAAACCTCATCGGCAGAATTGTCATAGAAAATTGGAACGATCTCAGGCCCGTCTTTCTTCCCCCTGTATTCAAGCGGCATATCACCCTTTGCAAGACTCCTGTTGTATTTCCCGCTTGCAATTACCACAAGCTTCTTAAAGGGAACCAGTTCTTTCAGCTGCTCAATATCCCTTTCAAATGTGTCGGGATAAATGAGGTAACAGAGATTCTTGACTCCGCTTGTGCCTGAGGTGAAGGATATTTTCTGATGCGAGGGATCTATTACAACAGGCGCAATTACAGGTTTTGAAAATGACTTCCTGGATGCCAGATCGACTGAGGACAATAATCCGAAACCGATCACGTAATCTATGCTTTTGTCATTAATAAGCTCATCGTTCAGTGCCGTAATTTTTCCTTCTGTCCAGTCCCCCGTCAGAATTCTCGAGAACTGTACTTCAGCCTGTGCCGAAAGGGCGTCCTTTATCTCTTTTTTAAGGAGCGCCAGAAGATCTTCATTCCTCCGCCACGGACCGTCAACGCTGATACCTATTTTAATTACGCGCTGCTCCTGCGCCATAACACTCTGCCAAAAGAAAACAATTATCAGAACAGGTATTATTCTTAAAAATATTGTTAAAGCTCTCATGTCTTATACCTTCATCTGGTTAATGACTCTTTCTAAGAGCAATCTTACTTTCCCGGTACTTATTTGACTAGTTCGTTCTCTTCAGGTTCTCTTTTTATATCCTGATGCCTTTTAACCGGGAACGGCTCTTTAAATAAAGCGGGGATTGACCTCCTCAGCTTGTCTATTTTTGTATATACAACGGGCACTACCAGGAGCGTCAGAAACATGGAACTTGTAAGCCCGCCGATCAATGCCCAGGCAAGCCCGTTTTTCCATTCCGATCCCGCGCCCGAAGCCGTTGCAATAGGGAGCATACCAAATACCATTGCAAGAGTGGTCATCAGTATAGGCCTGATGCGTGAGTTACCGGCTTCAACAAGCGCTTCATTGAGACTAAAGCCCTGAGTCCTCTGGAAATTCGTCCTTTCTACAATCAGAATCGCGTTCTTGGCAACAAGCCCTATCATCATAATTACACCAAGCATTGAAAATATGCTTAGCGCATTATCTGTTGCTGCAAGCGCAATCATAGCGCCTATAAGAGCAAGCGGAATTGAGAAGAGGACAACGAACGGATAAACAAACGAGTCGAAGAGAAGAACCATAATAAGGTAAACAAATATAATTGCCGCAATTAGTGCCAGCATTAGCGAGTCCATCCCCTCTGAACGCATCTTCTCATCACCCTCGAGACTAATAAATGTCCCTCCGGCTTTTTTATTGCCGAGTATATTTGTAAAAGATGCCATAACGCTTCCGATGGGGCGTCCGTCCGTATAGGCCGAAACGACCATTGAGGGGTTGCGGTTCTGCCTCTCAAGCTTCGTAGGCCCCAGACTCTGATACACACTGGCAAACTGCTCAAGCGGTACCTGTGCGCCCTTATAATTTACAAGCGACAGCCTGGAGATGTCTTCCATATTTGAGCGGTCAAAGCGGTCGAGCATAATCCTGATCGGATATTCATACTGCCCTTCGCGGTACTTTGAATCGTCATTGCCCGTAAGAGCGACCTGGAGCGTCGTACCCACGTCGAAGACCGTTATGCCGAAATTTGCCATTTTCTGCCGGTCTATATCCACCCTCGTCTCGGGCTTTCCCTGTTCGGAAGAAAGCCTGATGTCTGTTATGCCGGGAGTTTTCCTGAGGGCACCGGCAACAAGTTTTGACGTCGCCTGAATGGAGTCTGGTTTTCTTCCCGTAATCTGAATGAATACCGGCGCCTCTCCCGACTCACCCGTAACACCGATCTGATTAATGTACACTCTTGTATCCGGTATCAGCCTCCCCTTCTGTTTTATCTCGTCCGAGATCTCCTTTGTTGATTTAACCCTTTGATCCTTTGGCAGGAGCGTTACGGTTATTTCAGATGCGTTATTCATCGTCTGGCGATTTGGACCGCGCCCCACATTAGTCAGTATTTTTTTCACCCCCGGTATATCTGAAATTATCCTTTCCACCTGCCGGGTTACCCTGTTGGTATTTGAAAGCGTGGAACCCGGAGGGAGTTCAAGAGCCACAATAAACTCACCGCTATCGGGCTGCTTCATAAACTCGCTTCCAATGAGCCCCATTGCAGGAAGTGTCATTGCAGCTACAAATATTACGGTTGCCCCGGCAAGCACCTTCCAGGGATTCTTTAAGCTCCAGCGCAGCATCTGAAGATAGACACCTGTAAGCCTCTTAAAAGAGTTCTCGAATGCATTCCCCAGCCTTCCCATGAGGGAATCCGGCCTGATCAGTTCGAGCTTTGAAAATCTGGATGCCAGAACGGGCGTAACGGTAAATGAAACAAAGAGGCTCATGAGTGTTGATACAGTAATCAGTATTGCGAACTCACGCATAATGTCGCCTATCATTCCGCTTACAAGGGACAATGGGACAAAGACCACAACGTCTACAAATGTAATTGAGAGCGCTGCAAAACCTATTTCGTTTCTTCCCTTTAAGGCCGCGGTCTTTTTATCCTCCCCTTTTTCCAGGTGGTGGTAAATATTCTCAAGCACCACTATGGAGTCGTCTACAAGTATGCCTATTACGAGTGAAAGCGCAAGAAGCGTCATGAGATTTAGTGAAAAGTCGAAGGCCCACATGACGACAAAAGCCGCCGTAAGAGAAGTCGGTATTGCGATCATTACAATAAATGAGTTCCTTATGCTGTGAAGGAAGAGGAACATTACGGCTGCAACGAGGAGTATTGCAATAAGAAGATCTTTCTGCACCGCGTCGGAGGCCTCGACGGTAAAGAGCGACTGGTCCTGCGCCACGTCAAATTTGAGGTTCAGGTTTTTATAGTCTTTTTCCAGCTGGCCAAGCTCACGCCTGACTAAACTACTCACCATAACGGAATTTGCCCCCGCCTGCTTTAAGATTGCAATTCCTATGGAGTTCTTCCCGTTTAAGCGGCTCAGGGTTTCAATTTCAGCCGTCCCGTCCTCTATTTCGGCTACATCCTTAAGACGGATATTGCCTCCCTGCTGCGACTGTCCTACGACAAGGTTTCTAAGGTCATCAATCGAAGAAAACTTTCCTGCCACCCTCACTATAAATTGCTGCTGCGCCCCTTGTATTTTACCTGTCGGGAAGTCGAGGTTTGAAGTGTTTACCGCCTGGGCGATTCTTGCAATTGAAAGCCCGTAAGCCGAAATCTTCTGCGCGTCCAGGTTAATCTTAATTTCCCTCTGCTGCCCGCCTGTAAGAAGAATAAGACCCACACCGTCGACTCTCGAAATGGCTGGCTGGATCTGGTCTTTCATAAACTGGTAGAATTCCTTTGACGACATGTCGGCCGTAGCTCCCACCTGAAGAATAGGTGTCTCTGAAAGAGAGATTTTCTGAAGCACCGGCGTTCTGACCTCCTTCGGCAGGCTCATCATCATTCCGTTTATTTTGCGCTGCGCGTCCTGAAACGAAACGTCAACATCGGCCGACTTCTTGAATTCGATGCTGACAATGGAAACCGCCTCATATGAAGTGGACATAATTCTTTCCACCTTATCGAGGCCCGAGAGCGCGTCTTCAATTACCTTTGTTACGTTGTTTTCAACTTCGCTTGGGGAAGCCCCGGGATAGACTGTTGATACAACGACCCAGGGGATATTGATATTTGGAAGCAGCTCATATTTCAGCTGAGTGTATCCGAAGACTGCCAGAAGAGTCAGGGCAGAAAAAATGACAATTACAAAAGAAGGTCTTTTTATTGATAGTTCAGTTAAGGTCATTGCAGTATCCTCAACTTAATTATTTATTTTTACTACTCTGGAATTATTTGAAAGGTTATACTGTCCGTTTGTTACTATAACGTCTCCTTCCATGAGGCCGTTAATTACTTCCAGCTCCTGCCCGGCCTGCCGCCCTATGGTAACAGTCTGAAGAAGCGCCTGGCTATTCCTGACGAGGTATACCTGTGCGTCGCGTATGCTTCCAATAAGTGCCTCCCTTGGAATTAAGATGGCTTCCCTTTCATCTGAAGAATTAAAGTTCGCTCTTGCAAACATTCCGGCTTTGAGTGGATGCTGCCTGCTGTTTGCAAGTTTCAGCTCTACAGCGTAGGTGTGTGCCTCATCGGCTTTTGAAGCTATGTTATCCACGTTACCCCAGAAGCTGACACCCGGGTAAACGTCCGTTGTAACTTCAACCTTGTCCCCCGGCCTGATCTGGAAGGCTTCGCGTTCCGAGATGTTCAGCTTTACCTTTAAGGTTGAAATGTCAACAATGTTGGCTATTACCATTCCGGGCTGCACCATTGTGCCCACCTCAACATTTCTTGTGTTTACCGTGCCGGTAACGGGGGTAGTGATTTTGGTATTATTCAGCTGCTTTTTGGCAACCGTAAGCTGGTTTTCTGCTGCCTTCAGCTGAAGCCGGGCAAGGTCCAACTGTGAGGCGGAGATGGAATTTTCCTGGAAGAGGACTTCACTGCGTTCAAAGTCTCTTTTTGCCTTGAGGTAGTTGATTTCAGCTGAGGCGAGATTTGACTGCATTATGACGTCATCGACCTCGGCAAGAACCGTCTCCTGACTGATGTTATCGCCAACTTTTACACGGACTGCCGTAACGAGTCCCTGGGTTTCGGAGATAATATTTATATCCTTATTGGCCTGGATTACTCCAATAAGAGATATGGAATTTGAGATTTTTCCCTTCTTTGCCTGTGTCACGCTTACAGGAACGTCGCCAATAATCTTCTCCTGTGTGACAGTCTGAGTTTTTGAAGGCCTGAAAACAAGAAACACGATAACAATTAAACCAATTGCCAGAAATGAAAACGTAAGAACGCGCCTTTTCATGACATCCTCCGGCTTAAGTTCGCATTATCAATGAACGGACAGATTGGGAATTGAATTTTTCGCCCCTTCAAAAGGGACTATCGGGGACAGCATAAGTTAGTAAATTTGATTTTTAATAGCAATATAACTGAATTTTCCCCCTGCTCTGGTTCAGTAAAAGCCAAAGTATCAGGCACAAAAAAGGCAGAAATCCAAAAGAGAACTTCTGCCT
>JBLMYS010000409.1:0-7464 GCA_050258415.1 Acidobacteriota bacterium
CCAGAAGCGTTCTAATAATTACAGAAATGTTTTTGACAAATCCACGGGCTTTATGAGGGGGCGCCTTTCTGACGGAACGTGGAGGAAAGACTTCAGTCCCCTTAACGCAGCATCCGGAAACGATTTTACGGAAGGCAACTCATGGCAGTACACCTGGTTTGTGCCGCAGGATGTTCCGGGGCTTATCAGTCTCATGGGAGGAAAGGAAGCCTTTGTAAATAAACTGGATTCACTTTTCTCAACAGCAGGCAGGAGTGCAGATACGCCTATGGATGTTTCAGGAACCATAGGGCAGTATGCACATGGAAATGAGCCTGGGCACCACACAGCATATCTTTACAGTTATGCGGGCTATCCGTGGAAGACGCAGGCGAGGGTAAAGGAAATAATGAGGCTTTTTTATACAGATAAGGCGGACGGGCTTTGCGGGAACGAGGACTGCGGGCAGATGTCGGCCTGGTATGTTATGAGCGCCCTGGGCCTCTATGCCGTAAACCCCGCAAGCGGTATGTACGTTCTCGGTTCACCTGAATTCAATGAAGTAAAAATTAAAACAGCCAAAGGTCATGAGTTTACAATAAAGGCTGATGACCTTTCTGAAGGTAATGTTTACGTCAAGTCAGTTGAGTTTAACGGTAAGCCATACCACAGTTTTGAGATCAGTCATAACGATCTCTTGAATGGCGGAGAACTCAAGTTCCAGATGAGCAAGAAACCTGTGAAGACCTCAGACATAAACCTGAGAACTCAAAAAGCACAATAAAATTATAATAATTAGCCGTTGAGATTCTTAGTTTCATGGTACATCTCTTAATGCCGCAGTTGCCTTGGGGTGGAGGTAACTGCCTATGATGTAAGTTGTCTTTTCCCAGTCCTCAACGGGGGATTTCCACTTTCGGTCTAAAGCCCGCCTGAGATAAATTATCTGCGAGAGATGGTAAAGGTGATGCTGGCTCAGGTGCGGCAGTATATGGTCAAGGCTCTCATGTTCGGGTGCAATTTCATTGGGCCTTGGTTTCATCAGTTCCGAATCCTCGCTAAGCCCGTTTAATATTTCCTGAACATAATCATTAGTTTTCCTTACCGCCGTTTTCAACTCATGCTCGTTATCTGTCTTTGGGGCTTCAAAACCGGGCACAAATCCCATTTTCTTCAGGAAATGAAGGTCGACTCTTATGATATGGGCGGTAATTTCAGCAATGGGGCGCGACTCGGGAGCCGGCTTCCATGTGAGTGCTTCCTTTGCGGCACCGTTGACCGCCTTGTAGACTACTTCGGTAGATGCACGGAAAATTTCCGAGATCATTGTAATTCTTTCTCTGAACATTATTAAGCTTCTCCGTGATATTGTACTTTATAATCTAAATATTGCAACTGAAACTGCAATCCGTAATTTCATATCCTTGCAGTTATTGAGAAATTATGGAATATTATTGTAGTGAAAAACTTTGAGAGGAGGAGTATATGTTCCATGAATATGGCTGGTGGTTTATGGCAGGACCCTTGTTCTGGATAGTTGTTATAGGATTAATAGTATATGCTGTTGTAACGCGCTCCAGGCGTTCCGGTGGACCGGGCCTTCCGGGGCAGGAGGAAACCCCGCTGGATATATTAAAGAGGCGCTATGCAAAAGGCGAGATAACGCGCGAGCAGTTCGAGCAGATGAAAAAAGATCTGGGATATTAGGATCCCTTAAAATAAAAATGGCTTCCCGTCGGAAGCCATAAAAAAAATTATTTGTTGCCTAAAATGCTATTCGCTTCTTTTGGATTTACCTTCAACGTATGTTCTGAAGTTCTCCCCGTCCTGCGACATGGCAAATATAACATTCACAGTATTACTGTCGATAACTGAATAGGTCAGCCTGAATACCGGGGCCTTTGGAGTCTTCTCGCTTGTAAAAACGACATCTTTACCGTTCGGGAAGGTAACTGAATAATTAATTACATGCCCTTCGTTGTCAAAATATATTGCCTTAATGGGATTGCCGGAGTTATCAGGATAAACTACCATCAGGTCGTCGTGAATAATTAAAGGTTTATCATTTTGCGCCGGGTATTCCGAGTGGCTTTTCCTGATGAGTATATTTTTATCCAGGTCGAACTTAAATGAAAAATATCCCTTTCCTTCACCGGGTTTCCCGCTTCCCTCACCATTCCAGTTTCCGAGAAGATAATTAAGCTTTTCCCAACTGCTGTTTTTGTCCTGAGCTGACACGGCGCTTGTCATAATAATAAGAAATGCTGCTAAAATCAGATTTAATTTCATCGTACAGACCTTATAATAATTTGACTGGAATAATAGTAAAGGATTATTTCCAAAGCAAATTATTAAGAGCTGAATTTTTTGGCTCATAAACAAAACTAAACCGGACAACTAAATCCACAAAAGAAAAAATTAATAAAAATATTTATTGACAATTATAAAAAATCTCAAAATCCATCCGATAATGAATCTATCGTTTCAATGCAAAAGTAATTAGTGAAGTTGGGATAATTAGAATTTAACAGATGTTGGTTTGTTGGTTTGACACATTCATTTGTACGGTTTTATAATATCATTACTGCATTGGAATTCATATCATATTTTAAAATATCAATTAGTGACTTATTCTAACGGGGAGAGTTTATGAAGTGGTTTGGAAACCTGAAAATTGGTGTAAGACTGACAATAAGTTTTTGTATTGTGGCTTTTATTGCGGCCATCATTGGATTGGTTGGTTCGTTTAATCTTAATAAAGTTGCAAAATCAAGTGCGAGTATGTGGCAGGATCATGCGCTGCCGATTGCAAAGCTGGGCGACGTACTGCAGCGCTACCAGCATGTTAGGGTTTCTACATTAAAGGCTGTAATGGAGAACGACAGAAACAAGGTCCAGGGATATATTGATGATATAACAAAGGACTCAAAAGCAATTACAGAGGAAATTGAATATTGCTCCAAATCAGCCAATACTGACCAGGAGAAAGAAATTGTAAGAAACGCTAATGAAAAAAGGGCCATTTACAGAAAGTACCTGGAAGTAGTTGAAAACCTGGCACTTGAGAATAAGGATGAAGAGGCAAGATCTG
Source organism: Acidobacteriota bacterium (assembly GCA_050258415.1). Lineage (GTDB taxonomy): Bacteria > Bacteroidota > Ignavibacteria > Ignavibacteriales > SURF-24 > JAAXKN01. The sequence goes on from JBLMYS010000409.1 coordinate 3,071, forward strand.
TCCTGCTTGGCGATATGACAAAGGCTGCCATTGAATATCAGACAGCAATTGAATCCTGGGTAAAGTTTAATCAGAATGAAGGGGATCAGATCTCCTCAGAAAACTCAGCCGAAGCCGGTTCTGCAATTACTACAATGTATGTTTTCATGATAATTGGTGTTGCAGTTTCAATCGGTTTTGGAATTTTTATTTCCAACCTGATTAAACGCCCGGTAAACAAAGTGCTCCTTATGGCGCAGGAGCTGCAGAAAGGGCACGTGGAAGCAAGGGCCAATGTGAAATCGGATGATGAGATAGGTGCAATGGCAAAGGTTCTGGACCAGTTTGCATTTCAGCTGGAAAAGCTTGCCGAAGGAATGCATGCGACTTCGCAGGGTGATCTTTCCGTGGAATTTACGGTGTATGACAGTAAAGACAAGCTCTCGCCTGCTATGAATGCATTTACAAAAGTAATAAGAGATCTGACCGATGAAGTAAACGGTCTGACAAAGGCTGCTGTGGATGGACAGCTTTCAAAAAGAGGAAACGCTGAGAAGTATAGTGGCGGCTATAAAAAGATCGTCTCCGGAATCAACGACACGCTTGACACTATAATGTCTAACATTCGCTCATATGAAGAAGTGGTGGAGAAAGTTGCTCAGGGCGACCTGACGGCAAGAATGACAGGCGAATACAAGGGCGAATATAAGAAACTTCAGGATAACGCAAACAACCTGGCTGAATCGCTTAACTCACTTCTTCTTCAGGTGCACGAGGCAACTGAGGCTACGGCAAGCTCGGCAAACGAGATCTCTTCATCCTCGGAACAGATGTCGGCCGGAAGCCAGGAGCAAGCGCAGCAGGCAACTGAAGTTGCCGGGGCTATTGAACAGATGACAAAGACTGTTTATGAGACAGCAAAGAACGCCAATGAGGCTGCCGAGGTATCGCGCGGAAGTAGCCAGGCCGCAGAAAAGGGCGCAAAGAAAATAGAGGAAACAAAGAAGGGCATAAACAAAATTGTCTCCTCCTCTGAAGAGACTGCAAAGATTGTTGCCTCACTTTCAAAGAGGACTGACCAGATAGGCGAGATCACTCAGGTCATCGACGACATAGCGGACCAGACAAACCTGCTTGCCTTAAATGCCGCAATTGAGGCTGCACGCGCAGGTGAACAGGGACGCGGCTTTGCTGTTGTAGCTGATGAAGTAAGGAAGCTTGCCGAACGTACGACGAAGGCAACCAAAGAAATTGCTGAGACGATCAAAGCTATTCAGATGGAAGCTAAAGGGGCGGATCAGGCCATGGGTGAATCCAAGGCTGCAGTTGAAATAGGAATGAGGCTTACTGAAGAAGTGGCAGTGGCATTAGGTGAGATTCTCTCCGGAGCACAGAAGACAACTGATGTTGTTCTCCAGGTTGCAGCTGCTTCTGAGGAACAGTCGAGCGCGGCCGAGCAGATCTCGAAGAACATTGAAGGAATATCCAGCGTTACACAGCAGTCTGCAGCAGGAACAGAGCAGATTGCCCGTGCAGCCGAGGACTTAAACCGACTTACATTAAACCTGCAGGATCTGGTATCGAGGTTCAGGCTTGATGCGAATGCAGGAGGCAGGCAGCTGCAGAAAGATAAGTTTGCGGTAAAGACCCATGGCAAGCTGCTGAGAAATTAGTCTATACGGGATATCATCCTCTAAGGGGGATGATATCCCTTAAATTTTAAATTATTAAGGCAAAACAGAGGGAAAACGGTAAAAATTACGGCGTTTATACTAAAAAACTAAAAATAATTAGAAAAATTCTTATATTTTTTAACTTATTGACTTGAAAATGTACAATCCTGAATTTATATTCGATATCAGATACAGACGTGCAGAAATCTTTATTAAATATTACCCCATTAATAAGGAAGAGATTCTTCGGTGAAGAATTATGTCTGAAAAATCTTAATGTCCATCCTCCCGTTCTCAATCCAGGGATTACCAAACCGTCAGCCGCAGAAAGTATTACCGTACTAAAAGGCTAATCAGCTGGTCAATCCAAAATCAAATTATATACACAAATAAAAAAGATCATGGATTGACCGGATCCGTGAGAATTTTACAGGACTTAAAAATCTTTGCTCTTTTTTCTGAAATGAGTTGATGAAGAATTAGACGTTATTTGTTTAATAACAGAAGGGAAAGCGGAAAATGAAAGGTTCTGACCTCTACGGATTTAATCTGTTTGATGCAGAGAAGGATGCGTGCGCCATTATTGCACGCGTAAAAAAAGACGGTACTGCCACTCACGGCAACGTTAAACGTACGCTGCTGGCTTTGGAGAATATGGGCCACCGTACGGGTGAAATAGATCATGAAGGCGACGGCACAGGAATACAGACAGACATACCAAAACAGATCTGGATGTCAAGACTTGAATCTGAAGGAATAGATTCAAGAACAGTCTACCAGCATTATTTTACTGTTGCACATCTTATGATACGCCAGCAGCTTAACAGCCCGGGCTTAAAAAAGTCACTCGAGGCAGCTGAAGCAATACTTAACCGCAACGGATTTGAAGTTTTATACAGCAAGCCTCTTCCCGTAAGAAGCGAGGCTTTAGGCGCGCGGGCAAAGGCAATTGAGCCTGTAGTCTGGTCACTTGCAATGATACCTCTTGGCAGGATAGCACTCTCATGGAAGAATATTCTAATCTCACGGCACGAAATTGAAAAAGAGCTTCCCCACATACACGTAATGTCGATGAGCCCAAACAGCGTGATTTATAAAGTAAGAGGGGACGTACGCACGCTTGTAAATTACTATCCTGATCTGAAGAATCCGGGCTTTAAGAGTGCGATTGCGCTTGGGCACGGGAGGTATTCCACCAACACAGACTCAAACCATGAACGGGCGCAGATGTTCTCAACACTCGGGCATAACGGGGAGATAAATACAATTGTGAGATTAAGGCGCGAGGCCGCAATGCTGGGTATGCCTGTAGTGGGACTTGGCTCGGACAGCCAGGATTTAGACCGGCTCATTGAAAGCCTTATGTTTGTAAATAACTTCTCCCTCATGGAAGCGATGGAAATTGTTTTTCCGCCGGTGTGGAGCGAGATAGATTCGTACAAAGATGAAATGAAGGATATTTATACCTATTACAGGCGCGTTCTCGGGATGCCTGCACAGGGTCCCGCTGCTATTATTGCGCGCCAGGGTGATGAGATTGTATTTTCAGTTGACGCGCTGGGCCTCCGCCCCTTGTGGTTCGGGGAGACGGACAAAGAATATTTTGCATCTTCGGAAAAAGGCGTTATTGAGCTTGAGCTTTTGCATTCAGACCCCACACCGATTGCGCCGGGAGAAAAGAGGGGATTTCTTTTAAGACGCCCGATTAGCCAGATAGATTCCAACAACGGGGCATTAATTCCGGGGAAAGCAGAGGTATTCGACTATGCAAGCATGCAAGTGCAGATACTCAAAGAATTCAAGTACAGGGGGAGGAAAATATCCCCGGTCCTTAAGGCTGAAGTAAAAGCTGAAATTGAAATTAAAGATTACGCGCTTCCTGAAGCCTCAACTCCACTTCTCAGATCATTCGGCTGGTACAGGGAAGATGAGGAATCTGTAAGCAGCATGGCAAGGTCGGGAAAGGAATCTGTAGGTGCAACAGGCTATGACGCCCCTCTTGCAGTTTTGCGGAGCGACATTGTAAATATTCCTGAATTCATTAAGGAAACCGTAGCCGTAGTTACCAACCCTTCAATTGACAGGGAGAGGGAGAGCGCACAGTTTTCTTTAAGGACATTCCTCGGGGCACGGCCCGATTTCAATAAGCCCGACACTTATCCTCAGATAATGCTTAATCATCCGGTGCTAATGGACGGCTTTATTGATATGGAGATGCCGTCACTAGAAAGCCTCTATATTTCAAACGGGCCTAAAGTGTTATTTGAGGATCTATCCTCTGAAGGCTCCTGCATGAAGGAGAGGATGGAATTATTTATTGAAAAGCTGATCAGTAAAATTGAGAAGGAAAATTCTTCAATTGTAATTTTGTCGGATGCCAACACATACACTGCTGAAAACAGCATCGATCCTTTCCTCACGCTTGGGGCGTTAAATGAAAAGTTAAGGCATATAAAAGATAAAGACGGAATATCAGTAAGACGGAAAACCAGCCTGGTACTCCACTCAGGACAGATAAGAAATACGCACGACTGCTGTATAGCTCTTGGGCTTGGTGCCGATGCCCTTGCGCCTTATATGATATGGCAGGTTGTACGCTATCATTCAGAGGGTGAAAGCCTGAAGCAGAATCTGAAAAATGCAATTGACGTTCTGACCTCAGGAATTGAAAAAGTGATTTCCACAATGGGCATTCACGATCTTAGCGGCTACGGCCCAATGTTCGCGTCAATTGGTCTTTCA
>JBLMYS010000410.1:0-3834 GCA_050258415.1 Acidobacteriota bacterium
AAACCTCCTGGTCACAATTTGGTCACCGGCTTTCAAAATGATGCGAGAATAAACTGAATTCGCAGTATTTTAGGAATCACGCATCCCGATAGCTATCGGGACTGTCTCTCCGCACCTAAAAAGAAAGCCCGAAATCGTCTGATTTTGGGCTTTTTTCATTATATGCTGTCCTAAAAAAGTCCTAATATTCCCAATAAAACAGATAATATAAAAATAGCCCTGGACACTTTTTGGTCACTGCAAAGTTGAAGCAAAAGTATTTGATTCCAGGGCAGACAGGTTAACTTATTGCCTTTTAACCGGAATAAATTACAATATAGAAAAGTATGGGGAAATAACTGCCGTTTTCTCTGATATGAACGGGCCGGACTTTAAGACAGTCTACCCCTCCAGCACATATTATTACTGGATGCATTCAATTGGTGCAGGCCTTAGATATTTCTTTTCATGCGGATATGGGTTTGATCTTACGGGCAAACTTTATACTGATTACGACAAGCGCTCACATACAGCACTGCACTTGGGATTATTGGTCAGACTCTAGCATCTTAAACTTATTTCTTATCTTTAAATCCGGTAAGATATTAATTACAATCCGCTCTTTTTCCCGCACCATCGATCAGAGCAGGCTTAACAAACTCGGTAAGGAAAGAATGCTTCAGGTTTATACGAAATTTGATTAAATTCGCATGGACGGAGTTTTGATTAGGTGCAACCCTAAACACCCATACTCCAATAAAATTTCCTTTTTTTATGACTCCCAATTTTGTAATTTTAAAACGCGAAAATTCAAGACTGCAGATTCCCTAATAAAATCTAAAAAGAACATTTGAAAATGGCAGAAAGTCCCGAATACGGGCAGTATAAACCTGAACTGGAAGAGGAAACACTCGTTGGTCTCCCGTTTAAGGTCATCCTCTTTAACGACGACTGGCATACCTTCGACGAGGTCATAGCCCAGCTCGTTAAGGCTATTAAATGCTCCTTTGAAATTGCACGCGACTTTGCCTTCGAAGTCCACGTCAAAGGCCAGGCCTGCGTCTTCGACGGAATGCTCCAGGAATGCCTTAAGGTTACTTCTGTCCTGGAGGAAATTTCACTCAATACTCAGATCGTTTCCTGAGGCTTTTCACCCTTTTATCTATCCCATTTTCTTTCCGGTATACATTTAAGCTTAAAAATCGTATATTACGATGATAAATTCGAAAATTTATGACTGTCCGGCGTTTTTCAGGACGGTTTTTTAATTGATTATAATTGCTGGCACTATATAAGGATGGTTAAATGCAAATAGGCTTGGTAGGCTTACAATACTCAGGAAAAACAACACTTTTTAATACTTTAACTAAAACTCAGGAATCTGAAGCGGCTCAGGCGGATAAGGCTAACCTCGCCGTCGTGAAGGTCCCCGATGAACGCCTCGATAAGGCAGCCGCTATCTTCAACCCTCCTAAAACGGTTAACGCTACTATCGAGGTCTACGATATACCCGGCCTTAGGGTCTCTGAAGACGGCAAAGTCAAAATTACGGCTGAATTCCTCAATAACGTCAAAAATAACGACGCGCTTTTCTATGTAATAAGACAGTTTAATAACGACGCCGTGCCTCACCCCGAAGAAAGCATAGACCCGGTTCGCGATATTCAGTTCCTGGAAACAGAGTTCCTACTTGCCGATATGGCTCTCCTTGAAACCCGCAAGGAACGCCTTACAAAAGAAATTCAAAAATCTAAAAATGAACTGGCAAAAAGGGAACTTCCCTTAATAGAAAAATGTCTTGAACATATAGAGAAGGAATTGCCTCTAAGACTCCTGAATTTCGATGAGGCGGAACGCAAACTCCTTTCTTCGTACCAGTTTTTGACCCTGAAACCCCTCGTTGTCGCCGTTAATTTCGACGAGGAATCGGTCGATAAGGTTGATAGCGTGGTAAGCGCAATTGATAAGGCGTTCGACCGCTATAAGCTTACGGTAATCCCGTTCTTTGCAAAGTTTGAGTATGAGCTCTCTCAGATGAGCGACGAGGAGGCTGAAATCTTTATGAAGGATTTCGGCATCACTGAATCCGCACTCGATAAGATCCTTAAAACATCTTACCAGGTCCTGGGTCTCCAGTCGTTCCTGACCGTCGGCGAGGATGAATGCCGGGCCTGGACAATTAAGAAGAATATGACGGCACAGGAGGCCGCGGGCGTTATTCATACAGATTTTTATAATAAGTTTATCCGCGCCGAGGTCGTTCACTACGACGACTTTATGCACTACGGATCTTTCCAGAAATGCAAGGAAGCAGGCGTCTGGAGACTCGAGGGTAAAGAATATATAGTAAAGGATGGAGACATTCTATCCATCAGGCATAGTTAATTTGGTAAGTAATTAAAGTTAGTAAGTAATAAAAGTTAGTAAGTAATTAAAGGAAAATTGTGGACATTAAAGATAATATTAGAAACATTGCTATTGTTGCACACGTTGATCACGGTAAGACTACGCTGGTCGATTATATGCTCAGGCAGACAGGTGTTTTTAGAGCTAATCAGGCTGTTGAAAAAAGAGTCATGGACTCTAACCCGCTCGAAAAGGAACGCGGCATTACTATCCTGGCAAAAAATACTTCTATCAGGTATAATGACATCAAAATAAATATCGTCGATACTCCCGGTCACGCCGACTTTGGCGGCGAGGTCGAAAGAACTCTTAAAATGGTCGACGGCGTCCTCCTTTTGGTCGATGCTGCCGAGGGACCACTCCCGCAAACTAAATTCGTTCTTAAAAAATCACTCGACCTGGGACTTAAACCGATTGTTGTAATAAATAAAATTGACCGTAAAGATGCCCGCCCCGACCAGGTGCTCGATGAAGTTTTTGAACTCTTCCTCTCTTTGGGCGCCACAGACGAACAGCTCGATTTTCCTTTCGTTTACGCTATTGCTAAACAGGGCGTCGCTAAAATGAGACTCGAAGAGGAAGCAGTCGACCTTAAACCTCTTTTTGACCTTATAGTCGAAAAAGTCCCTTCGCCAAGAGTTACTCCCGATGAACCTTTCCGCATGCTTATTAGCGCCATCGACTATAACGATTACCTCGGAAGAATAGGTATCGGACTCGTCCATAGCGGATCGCTTAAAGTAGGCGACAACGTCGTCTTGATCGAAAAAGACGGTAAGCAGGAAAACGGCAAGATATCTAAACTCTATACCTTCGATAACCTCAAGAGAACTGAGGCTGAGGAAGTCTTTGCCGGCGATATCGCCTGCATCGCGGGCTTCGAGGACGTTAATATCGGAGAAACCATAGCAAGCCCCTTAAGGCCTGAGGCAATCCCATTTGTCGATATCGACGAGCCTACTATTACTATGAACTTTATGGTTAATAATTCTCCTTTTGCCGGCCAGGAAGGGAAGTATGTTACTACCAGAAACATATCAGACCGCTTAAGCCGCGAACTCCGCTCTAACGTTAGCCTTAGAGTTGAAATGACTGAGTACCCCGACGTTTTCAAAGTAAGCGGACGCGGTGAACTCCACCTCGGTATCCTTATCGAAAATATGAGACGCGAGGACTACGAACTCCAGGTAAGCCGCCCGCAGGTTATTATGAAGAAAATTGATGACGTTATGGCCGAACCGATCGAACACGTCGTAATCGACGTCCCCGAAGAACACGTCGGCATCGTTATCGAAAAACTCGGGAAAAGAAAAGCTGAACTCAAGAACATGATCACCTCAGGCACCAATACACGCCTTGAGTTCCTGATCCCTACACGCGGACTTATCGGCTACAGGACGGAGTTTATGACCGATACCAAGGGTACCGGCATCATCCATTCCAATTTCG
>JBLMYS010000411.1:0-3001 GCA_050258415.1 Acidobacteriota bacterium
TATCTGTGGCTGGCGCTTCCTTTGTTATGTGATGTGTGCTGCAATATCCATCCTTATGGGCGCAATAACAACGCGACCGGGGAAGATGCGGCGCTCGACTGGAGGAAGCTCATGGCGCTTGAGAATCCTGAATGTTTTAAGGCAGTTAAAAGTTATCTTAAAGAATTAATTGAAGCGCAGGACTGGGATGGTGTGGACATAGCGGAGCTGTATTTTGAGTCGCTTCTGGGCTACAGGTACCCGGAATCATTTACTCCCATGAGCAGTTTTGTAAGGAGTGAGTTCCGGAAGACTTACGGCACGGATCCCATTAACATTTTCACTCCGGGCAGCTCCTGTTATTACGGTAAAGACAAAACTCTGTTGAACAAGTTTCTGGAATACAGGGCCGATCTCTGCACGAAGCTGAACCGTGGGGTGCTGGAATTTCTCGAGCCGTTAAGAGAAGAAAAGGATCTTGATATTTATCTTACGCAGATCGATAACCCTCTTAGCCGTGAAGTAAAAAGCGCAATTGGTGTTGAAACGAAGGATTATGTTAGTCTTCAGAAGGAGTTCGGTTTTACCATGCAGGCAGAGGACCCTTATCCCTTATGGGTCCTGGGTCCCGACCGCTACAAAAAGATCGGGAGTTATTACAGGGAAAAGCTTGGTTCAAAGGCGACACTGACGCTTGACATCAACGTTGTGGATGAAGGGCGTGACAATCCGTATCCCACGCCGGTACAGACGGGGCTTGAGCTTATGGAGCTGATTCGGGAAGCGGCAATGAATTCAGACAGGGTATGCATTTACGCTGATAATACGCCTTATTCATACGACTATAAATATTCGCCTTATGCTTTAGGATCGGTTGCAGGGTTGAAGAAGGTCAAAGAAGGTGAATATGTTTCAGAGTCCCCGAAGTCATTTATTCTGGAAACGGAGGTTTTATGGCCCAAAGTAACAATAAATGGGAAGCTGTGGCCACTAGCAGGTAACGGATCAGTTATTGTGCCCGCGGGAAAAAATGAAATCAAAATAGAAAACGGCTCTCAAGAGGCGTTCTATATTACTTCTTTAAGCTGTGAAGTTAAAAGCGCACAGAGGGCAGGCTCTATAGTTGAGGTTTCTTATAAAGAAAACAGGAATGTATATATAAGTCTGAGTAAAAAGCCCGCGAGCATATTACTTAATGGGAAGAAAGGAGATTTCCCGGAGTTTATTAATTCCCGCACGGGGGGATACACCTACAGGTTCCCCGGCGGAGAAAATAAAATCATTTTCGGACAGTAAAAAGAAATAAATAAGGAATAAGCGGCGTCATTTCCCCGGTGGCGCTATTTTTCCTCTTTCTGATCCTGGTTTTCCTTGGGTGGAAATTCGGCCTCGGGATCCTCTGCCTTTACTTTTTCAATTATGTCCTGGAGGTTTTTTGCCTGTTCATTAAAGGACTTAATAATTTTCTCCAGTTTGTTTTTCTTGTCTTCCTGATTATTCCCCATTTCAGCTAACCTTCCCCAAATTTAGATTCTTTATATTATATATATGGTGACGAGTGTCGTTTTCGGAAAATTTTTAAAAATAATCCGCAATATATGAAAAATATTTTTTCTGCAAACTGATTAATTTGGGATTTGCAGAAAATTAATACAAAATTGTCTTTTTTGATGAATTCCCCTCTTTTCTGAATTCAATACACGGCCTGAAGGCCGCGGCTATTCATCTGGGGAAACCCGGCTAAAGCCGGTTTCAATAAAGTACTTTGCAATAACGGGTCAAATTATTATTTTAAAGTTCAACAGGCTGAAATTGTCAAACAATTTTGAGAGGTTAAAGTGGCGCTGCTTACCTTAATACCGAAGTCCGAGGCCAGAAAGAAAGTTCTTGAAAAAAGACGCTTGTTAACTCCTGCTGAAACATCTCTTAAAACAGAGAGGATCATTGCGCATCTGAAGAACACGGATGAATTTAATTATGCCAAAAAGGTGCATATTTACATATCCACGCGTCCGGGTGAAGTTGACACGCGGAAAATCATAGATTTTGCCGTTGGTTGGGGAAAAGAGGTATTTCTGCCGAAGTTTCAAAAGGAAAACGGGACATTCAGGCGTGCCCAGTTCACGGGCTGGGATGATCTCCTTCAGAATTCAGAAGGCTATTGGGAGCCGGGGGTATCGGCAGGTGAGGATCTTTCGGACATAGATCTTTTCATTGTTCCAGCCATAGCCATATCGAAAAGCGGGCAGAGAGTGGGCCTGGGAGGAGGGCATTACGACCGCATGCTTAAGAAAACCTTCGCCCCGAAGATGGTAGCAGCCTTCGAGTTCCAGGTATTTGATTACATTGAAAGCGACCTGCACGACGTCAGGATAGACAAGATTGTGACAGAGCTAAGGGTAATCAACACGCGGGAGAACGGGAAAGACTAGATTTTGGGATGGTGCCCGGAGTGGCGACAGGAAATGGTTCCTGCGCCGCACTGGAGCATGCGCGTGAAGTATTAATGCATGATAATAAACATGACTTGTAAATGAAACGGCTTTCTTTTAATAATAAGTATACGCAAGAAAACAGAAGAGACGGAGATGTTCAGAAAATATATTTTTGTAATTCTGGTCCTGATACTGGGTTTTTCCAAAGAGAGTCTGGCGCAGGGGCCTGAAGGTAAGAATTTCGGATTCGGGATTATCTTAGGTGAGCCAACGGGGCTCACGCTAAAGTACTGGTTCAGCAGGGATAACGCACTAACAGGCAGCATCGGGGGCTCATATTTCGGAAGTCCGCGCATTAATGTGGATTATTTGTGGCACATTGACGCCTTCCGTTCCCGCGTTGCGATGCTTTATGCAGGTTTAGGCGGGGCTCTCGGCTTCGGGCGGGGAGGAGACGGCTTCTGGTATAAAGATGAAAAAGACAGGTTTTTCTACAGGCCGGCAAGTGATGTCGGTCTTGGTGTAAGAGCTTCATTCGGGCTGAATGTTATTCCTCAAAGGGTGCCATTAGAGATGTTCTTTGAGAT
>JBLMYS010000412.1:0-8752 GCA_050258415.1 Acidobacteriota bacterium
TATTTTAGAGAATAAAATTCTGGAGAATACATTTGCGAATTCTTGTTAGTAATGATGACGGTATCGATTCCATCGGAATTCAGGTTCTGGCAAAATACCTCAGTGAAATTGCAGAGGTGACGGTTGTTGCGCCTCACAAAGAACAGAGTGCCGCAGGGCATTCAATTACAATGCAGGTCCCATTAAGAATATCACAATATTTCAAGAACGGGGAATTTTTCGGCTACGCTGTTGACGGTACACCGGCCGACTGCGTGAAAATCGGCATTAGGAACATAATGAAGACTCCGCCTGACCTTGTTTTCTCAGGCATTAATCACGGCTCAAATACTGCCATAAATATTATCTATTCAGGTACCGTTTCAGCTGCCCGTGAAGCAGCCATAATGGACGTGCCGTCGGTGGCCATGTCGCTTACAAGCACAAAGAGTCAAAATTTTGATTTTGCCGGCAAAATTGCCCAGATTATGGCAAAGCTTGTCCTGAGCAGGGAAGGAGACCTTCCTAAAGGCACTCTCTTAAATGTAAACGTGCCCGATGTCCCTCAGGAGGAAGTTCAGGGGATACTCCTCACAAAACAGGGAAAAAGCAAATGGGACGACCTTTATGAGGAAAGAAAGGACCCTTATGGAAGAAATTACTACTGGCTCAAAGGGGACCTGATAGAAGTGGATCAGGACCTAGATACCGACCAGGCTGCAGTTAGAAATAAATACGTTTCAGTTACACCGATTCATTTCGATCTGACTGATTATACAACTTACGAAAAAATGAAAAATTGGGAGATTGAAAAGCTTTTCTATGAAACGAACTTATAACATATTCCAGATTGATGCATTTACTGAGACTCCCTTTAAGGGTAACCCTGCAGCTGTAACCTTTGGACCCGGGTTATCAAAGGAGGAAATGCAGCTTATTGCACGGGAGATGAATCTCTCAGAAACAGCCTTTATTACTTCTTCGGAAGTGGCCGATTACAAACTGCAGTGGTTTACCCCCAAGGTGGAAGTTGAGCTATGCGGGCACGCTACTATTGCCTCGCTTCACTATCTCTATGAACTGGGAAAAATCAACAACCGTCCCAGAATCACCTTTGAAACCATGTCGGGCATATTAAACTGCCCTGTAAAGAATGAAGCCTATTATATGCAGATCCCGATAATGGAAATGGAGGAGTTTGATGATTGCCGTGAAGAGATTGTGGAAGCCCTTGGAATAGACAGGAGATCCATTCCCTCTAAGTATCCTTTCCTGATGCTTCAGAACGGCTACCTTTATGTTTATTCTGAGAGCCTTAAGGCTCTTCAGGAAATGACGCCAAACTTCGACTTTATTGCCGACCTGCAGAAAAAGTGCAGCTTTAAGGATATATGCCTTTTTACTTTGGAGACATACGATAAGGCGTCCTTCGCGCACTCAAGGTTTTTTGCTCCGTATCATGGAATAAATGAGGACCCGGTTACCGGTTCGGCTAACGGCCCGCTCATGCTTGTCTTAAAGAAAATGGGCTTTATCCCGGATGACGAGACTGATATAACAAAGATTTTTGAACAGGGGGATATTATTGGAAGAGCTGGCAGAATAATTGTCTCCCATTCTCCTAAAACAAATGATCTTTTTATCGGCGGCAATGCCGTTACGGTCCTTAAGGGAGAGATGACTCTTTAATGTTTGGCATCGATAAACTGACCATCAATTACGCCTTTAGTTCTGTTTATTTTTATCTGGGGTTAATCTTAATAGCAGCTTATACCTATTATACCTACAGATATACGGTCCCTCAGGTAAACAGCGCCTTCAGGTTTGTGCTGATTACAATCAGGACGCTGGCCCTTTTGCTCGTCCTTTTTACAATTTTTGAGCCGATCTTAAACGTTGCCAGAAGGAAGGTGATTGAGCCGGTAAACCTTATTTTTGTGGATGACTCAAAGTCTATCAAAATTGATGACGGCACAAACAGGGTGGGAACAGTTGAAGGCTTCCTGGGCAGGATCTCTTCAGGCACACTGAAAAGCAGCGCCGAGGTGTATTCTTTCGGAACAGGCGTAAATAAAGTTCCATTGGACAGTCTTAAGAGGATTAACTTTTCTGAAAGCACTACAAACTTCTCCAGGGTTTTCAACAGCATCAAAACTGAAAACAGGAATATTGCTTCAATTGTCCTGATTAGCGACGGCGTTATTACAGATGGAAGCAACCCAGTCTTCCAGGCCGAAAAACTCGGCATTCCGGTCTTTACAGTTGGAGTAGGTGACACCTCAAAAAGGAATAACCTCGAAGTAAGACGTGTGCTATTTAATGAGTACGTATATTCAGAAACCCCGACGACGATAAACGTTACAATTGCCTCTTCCGGCTTCAAGGGGAGATCTGTTCCTGTTGCGCTTTATGAAAATAACAAACAAATTGCCCAGCAGAACCTGACGCTTAGCGACGACGGGATGACAAACCTGAACTTTTCCTATATACCAAAATCCCCCGGCGAAAAAAAGATGAACGTGGCCGTTGGAAAGCTTGATGGCGAGTTTACGTATGCCGATAATAATAAGCCGTTTTATCTGAATGTGTTAAATAATAAAATAAACACACTCATCATTGCAGGGAGCCCGTCGCCGGACCTTGCATTTGTTAAGAACTCACTTCTGGCAGATGAAAACCTGAGAGTTGCAACGCTTACACAGGCAGGTCCAGACAAATTCCTGGAAAATGTGAACCAGACGCAGCTTATAGACAGCTCAAGCATTATTTTTCTGGTCGGCTTCCCTTCACAGCAGACCCCGGACAGGCTTCTTAATAAGGTCCTGCAGGAAATAAGGGACAAGGGTAAACCTTACTGCATCGTGCTTTCCGAGGGAGTGGACTTTAACAGGCTTAAGGTCCTTCAGCCTGAATTGCCCTTTACAATAGGCAGGATCGCACCCGGATACACGGAGGCCCAGCCGCTTATTACAGCCACTGAAATGCAGAACCCACTTCTTCAGAACAATGCACCAAACACGGTTGATGCCTGGAATAATCTGCCTCCTGTTTCCAGAAGCAATACCGAGCTCATTGCAAAGCCTGAAAGCCAGGTGCTTGCAAGAATAAGAGTCAACAATGTGCCCTTAAACAACCCTCTTATTGTTACAAGAAAGCTGGGCAATAGGAAATCGGTTGCCATACTTGCCAAGAATATCTGGAGATGGAAACTGGAGACCTCTGAAAAGAAACTCGACGTTTTTGACCGCCTTGTCTTAAGCGGTACAAAATGGCTTAATACGCGTGAAGAGCAGAAACTGGTTTCAATTAAACCCACAAAGAAAATTTATTCACTTGGCGAACCTGTTGAATTTACGGCCCAGGTTTATAACGAGACTCTGAACCCTGTTGATGACGCCGAGGTTAAGGTAAATATAAAAAGTGACAGGAACGAATCAGTCCTCAGCCTGAACGCCCTCGGGGGAGGGCTCTATGAAGGAAAGCTTGAAACAAATGAACCGGGCGATTACACATTCGCCGGAAGCGCAAACCAGGCCGGGCGCCAGCTGGGCAAAGATAATGGACGCTTCTCGATCGGGGACGTTGAAGTTGAAATGATTAACCCCGGTATGGATAAGGACATGCTTCAGCTCCTCTCACGCCAGACGGGAGGAAAATTCTTCTACGGCGGGAACTACGATCAGCTCTTTAATACATTAAACGAAATCAGCAAAAGCAAGGTTAAGGAAAAAGTCTCTAACAGCGAAATTATTCTCTGGTCGAGTCAGTGGATGCTTATTGGCATAATACTGTTCTTTGCCACAGAGTGGTTCTTAAGAAAACGCTCTGGCATGCTCTGAAAAAAAGATGGATATCAATAAATGCTGATGTAAATAAATGCTTACTAAGAGCATCTTTAATTCTGCAGGAATGAATTCTGTTATGGATATATTCCTGCCGAGGCTTTGTGCTTCATGTGAAAAGAAACTAAGGCCTTCGGATGAAGTAATTTGTCCCGAATGCCTCAGTTCCTTTAAGAGCCCGGACAAGAATAAAATTGCCGCAGAATTCAGAAGAAAATTTGAGAAGGAACACCTCATATCTGAATTTGCCTCTGCATTCCTTTTTGAGGAGGGGAAAGCATTACAGAAACTGATCCATTCAAGCAAGTACCGCGGAAGATTTCATAATGCCTTTTTTTTGGGGCGCCTTACGGGAGAAAAATTAAAGGACAGGATCCTTTCCTGGGGGTGCGATTTAATTCTGCCCGTGCCACTTCATCCGGTAAAGAAGGCCGAAAGGGGATATAACCAGTCGTATTATATCGCCAAAGCCTTAAGCATAACAACCGGTATCCCTCTAAACAGTAAGATCTTAAAACGCGTAAGGTTTACAGACACCCAGACCTCACTGAGCATAGCTGAAAGAAAGGACAATATTAAGGGAGCCTTCAGCCTTAAAAATGGAGCGGCCATATCAGGTAGAACTCTTATTGTCCTTGATGACGTCGTTACCTCAGGCTCAACCATTTCCGAGTGCGGACGTGTGCTGCTTAGCTGCGGGGCTACGAAAGTCTATGCCGTTTCAGCGGCACTGGCATCGTAGCTATTGCCTAAGGAATATTTTCCCGGGCTCATATGCCCCGCTCAGTTTACTTCAGCATTACTAGTTTTTTAATCTCCACAAAATTTCCCGATTTCAGGCTCATGAAGTAGATGCCGCTTGAAACCTCTTCATTGTTGTCATCTTTTCCTTCCCACCTGATTGTATATACACCCCGGGGCTGGTTCTGATCAAACAGGCTTTTTACTTTTCTTCCCAGGGCATCAAAAACATCGATCTTTATGTGCGATTCATATGGCACGTAGTACTTTGCCGAAGTTATCCCGTTGAAGGGATTGGGATAATTCTGCTCAAGAGTGTAGCTTTGAATAGCCTGAGTCCCCGGGCTTACGGAGGTAGTCCCTTTTTTGAATGTTTCAAAGCCAAACCATGGGGACTTTGCTTTGTTCTGATCCAGCACGACTTCAAAGATGCCAGGTGCTTTGGGATAGTAAACCTCCGAGAGAGATTTTACCGGGTTACCATATACATCAAGTGCAGTGACCCTTACTGAATCAGCATTGATATTAAGCTTAAGGCTTAACCTGAGTGGAGAGATCAAGGTAGGAGGAGTCCCCCAGTCATTATGGACCGTTGTTGTACCGTCCCATATCATTCCTGTATTCTGTGCTTTAGTGGAAATCGTTATAAGTGACTTTTTTGCCCCTGAAAGTGAGTCTCCTGTAAGAGACACCCAGGTTATGGTGCCGAAGCCGTCAGCTGAAACTATCTCCATTAGCCCTGCCTTTACTCCCGCATTGGAATTAAGAAAGCCCGAGGCCCCGATGAACTTTGGAGCCTCTACGGTAAGGATTCCTTTCTGAGGATCGAATAATATCTCACCCGTATCAGTCCTGTAAGGACTCTGAGGTGCAGCGGGAAGTTTAGAGAAATCCGTTGTTGTCTGACTGCTGAAGGATTCGTTTCTTATACTATGGATAAACGACAGCTCCTTCGGATAAAAACTTATGCCCCAGGGAGCTGCCTTGCCGGAAGAGGGGATGGAATAGACAAAATCGGGGCTGTAGCTGACTTTTATGGTTTCCCTGGCTTTGGATATATAGTTGTTTCTGAAGGCAAGGGCACACGAGGGATAAAGCGACATAAGCGCGGGATTCCTGGAATTGTCAAAATGCTTGGCTATATAGTCGGAGTCGAAGTCGAGCGAGGCGCTGTAATCAAAAAACTCTATAGCATCTGCATTATGGAAAGAAAGATAGGCGCTTGTAAAGAGCATCATCTCTGTCAGATAAATATTCGGGAAGGGATGTGAATATTCACTGACTGTATAGGGTTTCCCCAGCATGGCAATGCCCGCAAAGAGCTGTGTCATTGTGCCGCCATCTGAAGCCTTTACCATTGGAGTGTTGGCAGTATACCAGTCTGTTTGTGACCAGGGCACCCCGGGAAAAACAGGATGCTGCCAGTAGCCATGGTTATCAATATAGTCGTACTTCTCCTGGCTTATCAAATCTCCTACTCCTGAATTGGAATTGGTTCCAATGATTGGGACCCTTACGTGCAGCTGATCCCTCAGGTAACTTTTCATATCGGCATAAAAATCATCCTGCAGCTTAATGTAAAACTCCGACATGTCTTTTACTCTCTGAAGGGAATATCCAAAAGAATCGTTATAGTCGGTTCTCTTGACTGTCTTCTCCTCAAGTGTTTCACTAGCGAGAACACCCTTTGGCCTTATCGGGATTATTTTAATATTATCGAAATAAAATATGCCTTTATTGTTCTTAAAGTTAACGGAAAAACGGCTCTGGGCAATGTTATCCTCCGTGGCCCTAATCGTAAATGAATACAGCTGCCACTGGGTGGAAAGCCTGAAATCTTTTGAGCCATAGCCATTATAAGGAATATTGGTTCTCATGACAGTTGCACCAATAGACTTTATACTGTCGGCCCGGGCTGCAAATTCAACTACATAGACCGAATCCTTTTTCAGGCTGAATCCTGTCTGTTCAAACTGTACGTGCCAGTCTGTTCCGGTAACATTGCTTACGGTAACTTTAGCCGACATTTTGCCATCATATGGATTGGCGGTTTCTCTACTGATTGTAGCCACAGCGCCCTGATAAAGCTCCATGTACCAGTTTGCATTCGATGAATTCTCAAAGTTCCCGTTAATTAGCAGATTGCCCGTGTCTTTTTGAGATGCAGCGTCGCCCCAGTTTGCCTTAAGGTTTTCAGTTGAGCCATATTTTTTCAGCAGAAAGCTGTTGTACATGGAATCAAGCATCTGGTTATAGCGCACGGGCAGAACGCCCCCCTGGGCAAATGGCTTAAGCTCATTCTGGCGCCACATTGTATAAAGTGAATTCTCGTTTATCAGTTCCACCATTGCAAGTACAGGATCATTAGCCAAAGAAAGCCCCGTATAAGGATTCACGTGCGTGAGAAGCTCCATGGCATATTCCTTTTCAAGGGCAACAAGCTGGGGGTCGAAGATGGTAAAGCCTTTGGCAAAATGCTGAAGTGAATCGGGATCCTGTATGCCGTCGGTTTGAAGGAATTTTCTGACTACATTTAAGTTCATGTTTACATAAATGCCGTTTTTCTTCAGTTCTGAAATCAGCTTGTCCATATAGTCAAGATTTGCAAGGTTAAGCCGTCTGGTGGAAGGCATTTGATAAAAAAGGCTCCTGAGATTTGCAGGGGCATCTATCTGATGGATGCGGACCAGGTTAATTCCCAGTTTCCTCATTCTTCCGGCTATGTAATATGCCTTATCCTTATCGGGAAAGGGGGCGTTGCCTGCCAGGTTGGTGCCCCAGAAACGGATGGCTTTACCATTTACAGAAAAATTTCCATCTGAGTTAATGCTTACAAAATCCTGCCCGGAGATTGCTTTTGCCGGAAATAAAGGAAGAAAAGCACCGGAGGATGTATCGGTGGAGGGCATATTGAAATTAAACCCGCCCGGAAAATTCTGCGCCTGAAGAGGAAAAGAAAAGATGAAAAATAGTGCCAGTAGAAAAAAAAGTTTATTTACCCATTGCATTACAAAAACCCGCATAATTTCAACAAAGTCTATATTAAATGTGGCAAATATACCTATATGGCCGTAAACTACCAATTGTTTTTAGTTTCCACATGCAGGTAAGCCTGACTTCGAGGTGTTTAAAAAAGCAAAAGGCTGCCTCAGGTAAAATGAGAACAGCCTTTTCAGATAAAAATGTTTTAACTACATCTTATCCGGGGCGGAGACGCCGAGGACTTTAAGCCCGTTTCTGATTACTGTCTGTGTTGCAACGCAAAGAGCAATTCTTGCCTCTGCCAGCTTCTTTTCTGAACCGATAATCCTGCACTGGGTATAGAACCTGTGGAAGAGGGCCGCCAGCTCTTCAAGGTAAGCTGCAATACTGTGCGATTCAAAATTCTCTGCGCAGTAGAGCATCTCTTCACTGAACTGGTGCAGCTTCTTTAGCAGGTTCTGTTCTTCTTCTGTTGTAAGAAGGTTCAGGTTTTCAACTGAGGAGTGAAGATCTTCCCCCTTTGTCATCCTGAAGATTGAGGATATCCTGGCGTGTGCGTACTGGAGATAGAAGACCGGGTTTTCATCCGACTGCGTCTTTGCCAGCTCCAGATCAAAGTTCAGGTGACTTGAAATGCCTCTCATGTTAAAGAAGTATCTTACAACGTCAGCACCTACTTCATCAATAAGCTCATCGAGCGTAATGAAGTTGGCCTTGCGCGTAGACATTTTTACAACTTCACCTTTCTGCATAATGGTTACAAACTGATGAATGAGCACTTTAACCTTACTGGTATCGTAACCCAGAGACCTCAGGCCTGCCATAACGTCAGGATATGTAGCGTTGTGGTCGCTTCCGAATATGTCAATCATCAGGTCGTAGCCGCGGTCAAACTTGGTCGTATGATAAGCAATGTCGGGCAGGCGGTATGTCGGCTCTCCTGTGGATTTTACAATCACCTTATCCATTTCGTTTCCAAGCTCTGTAAGCTTCAGCCATGTAGCTCCGTCTTTCTCGTATGAAAGATTCCTTTCATGAAATATTTTTAAGAGCTCCTTGATCTTTCCGCTTTCATAAAGGCTGTTTTCGTTGAAGTAGTTCTGGAATTTTATATTCAGCCTCGAAAGCGTGTTTTCAATATCCTTAAAGATCTCGCGTTCTGCAGTCTGGCGGAAAAGACCGTCACCCGGTTCACCTTTAAGCTTGTC
>JBLMYS010000413.1:0-17096 GCA_050258415.1 Acidobacteriota bacterium
GAGAAAGATCCCTGGGGAACAGGAGGAGCCCCGACATATATGAGAATACGCGGAAGCCGCGCTTACATTGTGCCTGTGGCAACTCCTTACAACCCCAATGTTACTACGGCTGACGTCAACCTGACGAGCCCAAAGGCAACATGGATGCTGTGGTTTGATGCAGACGTTAACCACTGGGATACTGGCGACAGGTTTGTTGTAAAATTTGCAAACAATATCATTCCGGGAAAGGATACTTACACTTTTACCGCTCCTGCCCCCATAGCTTACAATGCGCAGCAGGCGGCTAAGGATGTACAGAATATTAACGTATTCCCGAACCCCTACTACGGCGTAAATCCGCAGGAATTAAATAAATATCAGCGTTTCGTTACATTTAGCCACCTGCCCAAGGATGCTACAATCCGTATCTATAACATTGCAGGAACCCTGGTTAAGACAATTTCAAGAGCAAATGCTACCAGCCAGTACGAGCGCTGGGACCTTGCAAATGAATCGGGACTTCCTGTTGCAAGCGGCATATACCTAGCTTATATAGAAATGCCGGGACTCGGTTCCAAGATACTGAAAGTAGCTGTAATTCAAGAGCAGCAAGTGCTGGATAGATTCTAATTAAATTTGAGGAGATAATATGAAAAAATATACAAAACATTTAAGCCTGATGTTACTCCTTCTCCTTGCTATGGCTGAAATAATCTATGCAGGCGGAGGCAGACGTAACGGAACCGGAGGAGCTTCAGAACTCCTTATACCTGTCGGCGTAAGAGGCATTGGCCTTTCAGGCGCCAATACTTCTACTACAACCGGCATCGAGGCCCTCTACTGGAACCCTGCCGGTATTGCAAGGACGGATAAAACTGCCGAGGCTACTTTCTCCTATATGAAGTACCTGGCCGATATGGGCGTGACTTATGGTGCTGTTGAGGCAAATATTGGCGGCTTCGGCGCCCTTGCCTTAAGCATTAAGTCTCTTTCATTCGGAGATATCAACGTGACCACAACAAATAACCCGGACGGCACGGGAGAAACCTTCAATCCGCAGTTTCTGACTGTAGGCCTCTCCTATGCAAGAGCCTTAAGCGACCGCGTTTCAGTCGGTATAACAGGAAACCTTATCATGGAAAATATCGCACAGGTTTCTGCCAACGGCGTGGCTTTTAACGTAGGTATTATGTACGAAAATTTAGGAGATCTGACAGGCCTCAGCCTGGGTGTGGCAATCAAGAACCTCGGGCCCCAGATGACCTTTAGCGGTCCCGGGCTCTATACACAGGCTACAGCCCAGAATTTCGAGCGATCCTCACAGCTCTATAAGGTCGAAGCGGCCTCTTTTGAGCTGCCTTCAACACTGGAGTTCGGACTTGCATATAGGCCCGTTCTGGATGCGCAGAATTCACTTCTTGTTGCTACAACATTCCAGAATAACAACTTCTCTGGCGACGTCTACCGCTTCGGAGCAGAGTATACGTTCAATAACCTCATCTCTTTACGCGGTGGCTACGGCTATACACCCGCTAGCCAGGAAGCCGGCTATATCTGGGGATTTACGGCTGGCGCAGGCCTTAACTACGATGTTGGTGGCGGTACTGCCATAAGAGTGGATTATGCTTACCGTCAGGTAAAGACCAGTTTCGATGCAAACCATGTGTTCTCTGTTGGATTAGCGTTCTAAACACAAAAAAAAGAGGCAGGTTTTGGCCTGCCTCTTTTCTTATCTTTTTAGATGCTGATTCTTACTTTCTTTTCTTCCCCTCAGATTCTTCCAGCTTCTGTGTCTCTTCACGTGAGAGAACTTTATCCGGATCAAGAAGTATTACAAGCTCATCTTCAACCTTGGCTACAGAGGTAATATAATCTGCGCTTTTGCCAACTGCGAGCGTGGGAGGCGGAACAAGAAGACTTTCCGGAATCCTTAAGACCTCTTTTACTGCGTCAACAATAAAACCGATAGTCTTACCCCCTAACTCAACAATTATGATCCTTGTATCCTTATCGTATTCACGGGGAGGCATCTTTACTTTCTTTCTTAAGTTAATGACGGGAATAACCGATCCCCTCAGGTTGATGACACCTTCAATAAATTCAGGTGCCCTTGGAACCCTTGTTATCTCTGTCATACGGTTGATCTCTTTAATTCTCTTTATGTCAACTCCATAACACTCCCGGCCGAGATTGAAACCAACCAGTTGTACAATGGTTTCATGCCCTTTTGCATCCAGCTTTTGCTCCATCTGCTTTGCATCCTGAGGTTTTACTTCCTGAGTCTGCCCGGCTTTAGGCTTTTCCTGCTTCTTTTCTTCAGGCTTTATTATATTTCCTGCTGCCGGATTTACTGCCGCAGGAGCCTTTTCGGCAGAAGGAGCAGTTTCCTTGAGCTGAGGAGCTTCAGGCCTGGAATTACTCATCTTCTCCTCTTCTTCTACCTGTGCACGGGTTACCATGGTTTCATCCCTTAAAACCTCAGCAATTAATGCCTGACGGAACGCTTCAGCAGGATCAATTTCCTCTTCCTTAACTTCCTCTTCCTTAACTTCCTCTTTTTCAGCCCCTGATCCTTTTTCAGCAGCTTCCAGTTCACTTCCCTTCGTAAGGGGCTCATTATTAAGCCACGGGTCGGCAACTTCCTCTGTGGCGTCATGCTCCACAGGACTCGTAAACTGCTGAATCTCAACTGAACCTTCAACTAATTCAATATCCTGAGATACATTAAGAAGTACTTCAGAAGCACTCCTGAAATCCTCCACTGGAGAATCCGGCGCGTTATTTATCTCTTCAGCAATTTCCGTAATTATTTTTTCATCAATATTCTCAATTGTCTGCGCAATCGGAGCTTTTCTATCTGAAATATGCTCTTCCGAAGCAGGCACTTCAGGCTTCTGCTCTATTGATTCACCTTTTTCCTGCAGCTTTTTTTCTTTTTCAATTTTTCTAAGTTTAAGAATATTAATCATACTTCAAAAATTCCCGCTTGTGTTTTAAGAAATTATTCTCCGACAGTTTCTTTTTCTTTTATTTCAGCATCGTTTTCTGCAAGGCTGTCTTCAAAATATAGTATTGATCTGGCTGCAGATTCCACGTCAACTGCCTCTACAGCATCCTTTTCATGAGTCATGGCTTCCATCATTGAAAAAGCCGCCAGGTGGTTAACAGGCCTCGGATACCCCCCTGTAATCCTGTGAATTCTTTCAATGGCCTCAGGAGTAAAAATACTCTCTCCTTCAAGTCCGGCAACTCTCAGCCGGTGACTAATGTAACTATCCAGCTCTTCCGAAGTCAGCGGATTTAATGTGAGTGTAAATCTGACCCTTTGAAGAAATGCTCTGTGGGTTTTCTTCTTAAGCTTCTTTAAGAGCTCCTGCTGCCCCATGAGAATGATCGAGATCAGGTTCTGCTCATCAGTCTGATAGTTGCTTAAAAGCCTCAGCTCTTCAAAGATCTTTGTTCCGGGAATTACCTGTGCCTCATCTATTATAACTACAGGATATTTATTCTCCAGGAACAGGTTCACCAGGCCTTCCTGCAGACCCTTTACAAGCAGTGACTTTGAGTGCGGAGCTTTATCATCAAAAAGCTGCGAATAGATTTCACGTAAGAGCTGCGTGGGGGACATTACCGGATTTATAATCCAGGCCACCCTGAAGGTTTCTTCCGGCAGGCTGTCTACAAGATAACGAGAAAGCACGGTCTTACCTGAACCCACCTCCCCGGTGATCATTCCAAATTCATGCTGCTCGATTGCCATTTTCATCCATTCAATGGCCGATGCGTGCGGTGTGCTTAAGTATAAAAACTTCGGATCCGGTGTAATTCCGAAAGGATTAACTTTCAGATTAAAGTATTCCCAGTACATTCCACCTCAGTAAAATGGTTAATTGGTTGCAATTCTTAATTTCCCTTTCTTTTCTCTGGAAAATTATATTCCAAAATATAACATTCCGTTTTATTATCGGAAAAAGAAAAAATAAATTAAGTTTTTTCTCCTAAAATGAGTGCAACCGGGAAATGACTGAAAACCTCTTTAGCCATAAAGAACCCCCGCGAGGCGGATTTTTCAGATTTTAGCAGTCTTTGGCCTGTAATAACATTTTCCCAGGATTTTATTTCCTGAGGCAGTGCGATCATTGTGTCTCCCCAGTCTTCACCCAGAGGAAGTTCCCCATCTTTTACAAATTCCGTTAAGAAGCGCGGGGCTATTGTAACAGCCCACCTGTTGTTGAACTTTCTTCCAAAGGTTATCAGATTCTGAGCGTGGCTGCCTCCCGTGTTCACGGTGACATATTCCCCGTCAAGAAAGAGTTCCTTGTTCTCGTTCCTAACCTTAAGCGCCTGGTGCATCAGGTACATTTTTACCCTGCCGTCGGGCATCGCATCTAAAATATTGCCCAGATATCTCAGTCTGTCTTTTCCAGTGTTGTTTCTTATTTCCTCAAGGAATTTTCTCCTGAGACTGAAATCCACAGGGCGGCGGTTGTCCGGATCAACAAGCGAAAGGTCCCACAATTCTGTCCCCTGGTAAACATCAGGTACGCCGGTGGATGTCAACTTAACAAGAACCTGGCTAAGTGAATTAAACATTCCGTAGAACGCCACTTTCTTCTGAAATTCAGTAAAATCCAGGAGGAAATGGTTCCCGTCTGAAGGCGTAAGAATTTTTTCCACGAAAGAGGAATACGCCTGTTCATATTCCTCATCGGGCTTTATCCACGCAGTGTGAACTTTGGCTTCACGTGTGGCTTTGACAATATATTCCTTTATACGTTTCACATAGGTTGTCAGGTCAGCATGCTCAAAGGGGAAAGATCCGATAAGCGTCTGATAGAGGAAATATTCGTCGTTCCTCTCAGGTATTACTTCCCCGTTTAAGCTCCCTTTTTTCGAACTGTTCAGCCTGCTCCATGTGTTTACCTTCTCTTCCCATTCCTCCGGGATTTCCGAAAGCACGTTTATTCTTGCCCTTACGTCCTCGCCGCGCTTCGTATCGTGTGTGGCAGTGGCATTCATTGAATAGGGCCACAGCTGAGCCCTTTTCTGGCAATAAGTATTAAATTCATCCGTGGTAATTCCAAAACGCCCGGGGTTCCCCCCAACCTCATTCATTGAAATCAGCCGGTTATAGACGTATAAGGCCGTATCCTCAAAGCCCTTTGCCATCAGGGGACCCGTAAGCTGCTGGAACTTCATTACAAAGTCGAGCGCTATTTTCTTCTGCTCCTCCGTAAAATGCTCACGGAAGCTCAGCATAAGAAGGTTGCATATGTAGTTAAACTCATGCGAAAGCCTGGGATTTATCCTGGAAACCCTGCGGAAGAGAGCCTCAAGATATTTTTTATCCCTTTCCGTATAATTTTCCGCATTGATATAGGTCCTGTATATCGGAAAATATGTCAGCGTCTCCTCCAGAGCCCGTTTAAGCCCGTGCATTGTAATGTCTATGCCATAGCGGTCGATGCTGGAAACGGCTTCAACCAGGAAGGCCAGACGTTCGACCTCCCCGGCCATGCGGGTCTGAATAATAAGTCTTTTTTTCTCAGCCACCACCCTTTCATAAGGCGTTGTAAATCCTGAGAACCTTTGGTATAGGTCAGTAATTGCCTTCTCATTATCCTTTTTAATAAAAATTCCGTTTACATAGTTTACAAATTCATAGCCCGTTGTTCCCTCAATGGGCCACTCGGTCGGCAGTTCCTCCTCGAGTTCAAGAATTTTTTCCACCACAAGATAGTTATCCTGCAGGCGTCCGCGCAGCCTTTTAAGATATGAAGTCGGATCGTAAAGCCCGTCAACGTGGTCTATTCTGATGCCGTCAATTTTCCCTTCATCAACAAGCTTAAGCACAAGAGTATGTATACGGTTAAACACTTCCTCATTTTCCATCTTAAGAGAGATGAGACTGCTGATGTTAAAGAACCTTCTGTAATTGATCTCCTCATTTGCCACTTTCCAGTAAGCCAGGCGGAAATACTGCTCCGAAAGAAGTTTTTCAAGCATGTTGAAGCTTTCAGGGACCCCCTTTCTTCCGTTATAAATTCTCATATTTTCATCTATGAACTCTTTAATCACCTCGTTGCCGGTGTAGAGCTCGTAGAGCATTCCTTTTACAAATTTTATCTGTGAGTACCTTTCATCCATTTCCTCTGAGGTGGGAAGAGATCTGAGTATATACATGACTGCCAGATACTTGATCACATCAGGATGGTTTTTCCCCAGTCTGTTCTGCAGGCTCGACATTCTGAATGAAAGTATGTCAGAATAGGATTCCATTTTAAGAGGAAACCGGTTATCGTAATAGTAGATGCTGAAACCTTCAGCCTCATACTTTAATACCAGTTCCCCGTCTTCCAGGACTTCCTGAAAATACCGACCAAGAAAAGGAGCCAGTACCCTCTGCCGAACGCTCGCGTGAGGGTGGTTCCATTCTATGTCAAAGAAGTTGATAAAGCGTGAGTTTGGACCGTTCTCCAGCAGGTCGACAATCATCTGATTTTCTGCCGAGTATGACATATGGTTCGGCACAACGTCCTGCAGCCACCCCATTTCATATTTTTTGTATTCTTCGACCAGGCTGTCAAATTCCTCTTCTGTGCCCAGTTCAGGATTAAACTGGTTCGGGTCCACAACGTCATAGCCATGCATGCTGCCTTTGACAGCTTTCATGATGGGGGACGCATAAATGTCCGAAATTCCCAGCTCCGAAAGATAACGCACAATTTCTTTCAGGTTATTAAAAGTAAAAGCAGCGTTAAGCTGCAGCCGATAGGTGGATTTTGGGACATGCATATTTTGCCTGTAATGGTTAGAAAGAAGACTATTATTATTGGGGAGGCTTTAAGAAATAAAAGCCTCCCCGGGAAATATGAAACACTTACTGCAACTTTCTTAAATTCATTCCACTTTTATCTGCATTTCATGTTCCAGCTTTTTGAAGTTTTCCATCCATTTTTGCGCATACTGCGTACCTTTTCTGGCTTTCGACTTCATCGAATGCAGGTGATCCTGTCCGGCTAAGAAAAGAATATTCTGTGCCTTCCACATATTAAGGTCCAGACCTATTCCGTGCAGTGATATCAGGTCATCTGCCATTTCGTTCATAAGGCTGGTATTCATAGGGTCTTCAGCCAGTTTCTGCGCCATTTTGTTAATCCGTTTGGAAGCAACATAGCTTAATCTTTGGCTTTCCAACGGAATGGACCACTTTTTTGCTTCCTGCGACAGCTTCAGAAGTTTTTCATTATCTATTGGATCACTGCTCTCAAGTATTTTCAGTATATCCGAATTTATGACAAACTCCACGGCTGTTGAAATTGCCTTC
The DNA here is from genome assembly GCA_050258415.1 of Acidobacteriota bacterium. Taxonomy (GTDB): domain Bacteria; phylum Bacteroidota; class Ignavibacteria; order Ignavibacteriales; family SURF-24; genus JAAXKN01. The sequence continues at coordinate 7,310 of JBLMYS010000413.1, forward strand.
GGCAGGGGCAGTCTTGCATCCACAAGAGCCTGCATTAAGGGATAGTGATTTTCATAAATCTGTCTGAATGAGAACTCTATTTCTTCCAGCGTTTTTCGCATAATAATGTAATAAACCTTACGGCTTTCATCCTTAAAGAGGTGCCATAATGTGTAATTATGAGTGCCGAAGTGCTTATCCAAAAGAAGGACCATCTCAACAAGGTTCAATTTCTGGAAAGCATCAATAAGCTCACTTTTCATCTCGTTAAATGCTTCATCTCCCTTAAACTCCCTTACGCCGCCGTTTACGATCTGGTCGCCGAAATGTATGACTGCATAGCTGACAGGGGTATCTTCCAGCGTTATATTTGAATGCATCAGGGCACGTCCAATAATCATCCTCTGCCTGCCTGCCTCAAACCTTTCATCAGAATCTTCCGCAATTCTGTAACTGAAAATTTCAGTACCCTCTTCATCTTTCTTTTCCTCGAAAAGAGCCTTAATTGCAAAGTGAGCTGCAACCCTGAGCATATCGATGAATGCGGGTTTAACGTACATCTCGTAGGCCCGTCCGCCGTTTTGAACCTCAGGAATATTGCTTGGAGCCTTTTCAAGCATTTTGATAAATTCAGGTTCAAGATCAGGCCCGCCGAGCTCACGTGCAAGCTGAATTGCACGCCCGGCATACATGATAACCTGTATGGTTTCAATGCCTGAGATCTCGTCAAAAAACCATCCGCAGCCTGTGTACATTAAAAGCGCGTGGCGTTCCATTTCAAGGAGCTTCAGTATTCTTGTTTTCTTTTCATCTGTAAGCCCGTTTGAGGCAAATGTGGAAAAGAAGCGCTGGAGATTCTCTGGGCTCCGGTCCAGAATTACGCTAATATAATCGTCTCTTAGTTTCCAGGGAGCCTCCGTAAAGTCAGCGACACCTTTTTCGTAAAATCCTATCAGTGAGTCCCTGAGCCAGTCGAGAGCTTCCCTAAGAGGAGCTCTCCACTCCTGCCCCCAGCCTGGACGCCCGGTGTTGCACCCGCAGTTGCTGCGCCACCTTTCAATTCCGTGTATGCAGCTCCATGAAGTATCCTCAATAATTTCAACTTCATTACTTGGAGGAAATTTCTCCAGAAACTCACCATAAACAGTTATCTTTGCCAGATTATTGGTTTCAATGTAATTTAAGCAGTAGGCAAGGGCCATATCGCCGTGCTTTGCATGGTGGCCATAAGTCTCTCCGTCAGTTGCAATATTTGCAAGCTGCGGCGAGTCGTCATCCCTGAAGGTACCAATAAGGCGGTTTGCCAGGTTTTCCCCGTTTTTCAAGAGGTCGCCGAAAGCCAGCTCCTGTGAAATCGGCCCGTCATAGAAAAAGAGGTTAATTGTCCTTCCCGAAGGGAGGCGGCAAAGATACGCCATTTTGGGATCTATTGATGCATTGCTGACGTCAGTCCATTCTTCAGAATCCAAAGGTTTAATACGTTTTGCCTGCCTGGGAGCAAGAATTGTAAACTTGATTCCAAACTCCGCAAGTATATCGAGCGTTTCATTGTCAACTGCCGTTTCAGCAAGCCACATCCCTTCGGGATCGCGCCCGAAGCGGAATTTGAAATCTGCAATGCCCCAAATTACCTGAGTGCGCTTATCGTTTGTATTGGAAAGGGGCATAATCATATGATTATAAACCTGGGCAATAGCGGAGCCGTGTCCTGAATAGAGTTCCCTGCTTTCAATGTCCGCCTGAATAATGCTCTGATATGTGTCGGGCGAGTGCTTTTCCATCCATGAAAGAAGAGTGGGCCCAAAGTTGAAACTGATCTTTGAGTAGTTATTTACAATGTTCAGTACCGTACCGTCTCCTGCCTGGATGCGGGCCGCCGTATTCGGGCTATAACATTCGGCATTAATTCTTTCATTCCAGTCACGGTAAGGGTAAGCCGAATCCTGCACTTCAATCTCTTCAAGCCATGGGTTCTCCCTCGGGGGCTGATAAAAATGTCCGTGTATGCATACGTATCTTTCCATAAATTCTCCTTTATTATCCTTTCACTTCTTTTTCATATCGCTTCTTTAGGCCATATCCTTTCCGGATCATGCCACTTCCAGCTCATAGAGAGCGAAGCTGAGTTCTTTAATCGTAACGTCCTGTTTCTTATCTAGTTTATCAGGCATTGAAGAGCCTTTTCCCATCCATCTGCCTTCGGCCGAATCTAAAACTTTCCTCCATCTGCCTTTTGGCAAAGGCGCAAAGGAGGTAACTTCCATGTCATTAAAATTCATTATGCAGTATATACCGTTTTCACGTTTCCACCTGTGGAAGAAGATAATCTTGTCATCTTCAATTTCTGTCACATTCATGTCGCTCCTGTCGAAATTCTTCAGTGCCGGGAGTGTGTTTCTAAGCCTTATAAGCTCCCTGTAGAATTTGAGCATAACGGCGTGCTTACCCTCATGCCTTTTTTCCCATTTCAGTTTTGAGTTCATAAAGGTCACTTCGCTCTGCGGATCGGGCACCTCACTCTCCCACTGAAAATCCTTGAACTCTTCTCTTCTGCCATCCTGCACGGCTTTAACGAGCACGGGATCGCTGTGGCTTACGAAATACTGGAACGGCGTATCCTCGGCGTATTCCTCGCCCATGAATAGCATCGGTATATAGGGCGACAGGAGCATTACGCCTGCAGCAAGCTTTGCTGCTTCAAAGGATACAAGGCTCGAGAGCCTTTCTCCGAAGGCACGGTTTCCGACCTGATCATGGTTTTGAGTGCTCACAATAAACTGGTAAGTCGGTCTTTCGGAAGGGTCGTTCCCGTGCTTTCTTTTGCGCGACCTGGAATACTGCCCCGTATAGACAAAACTGTTCTTGAGGGCTTTGGCCATATCGGCAAGGCTTCCGAAATCAACGTAGTAGCCGGAGTTTTCCCCCGTAAGAAGCGTATGAAGCGAGTGATGAAAGTCGTCACTCCACTGGGCATGACATCCATAGCCTCCCAGTTCCCTGGGGTTAATTAGCCTTACGTCGTTCAGGTCGCTTTCAAGTATAAGGAAATGTCTCTTCCCTTCAGTCTTCGACAAGTGGTCCGTATATTCAGCCATTTCCTCCAAAATATGCTTTGCGCTGAAGTCGTAAATGCTGTGAACTGCATCCAGTCTGAGGGCGTCTATGTGGAAATCGCGGAGCCAGTAGAGAACATTCTCAATAAAGTAGTTCCTTACACCGTCGCTGTACTCCTCATCAAAATTAATGGCATCTCCCCAGGGGGTCCTGTATTTTGAAGTAAAATAGGGCCCGTAGCTGTGGAGGTAATTGCCCGCCGGGCCGAAATGGTTGTAAACCACGTCAAGTATCACTGCAAGGCCCTTACTATGGCACGCATCAACAAAACGCTTTAAGGCGGCTGCACCACCATAAGAGCTTTGCACGGCAAAGGGATAAACCCCGTCGTAACCCCAGTTCCTTTCTCCCGGATACTGCGAAACAGGCATAACCTCAATTGCAGTAACACCCAGATCCTTCAGATCATCCAGCCTTTTAATTGCAGCGTCAAATGTACCCTCATCAGTTAAGGTCCCGATATGAACTTCATAAATTATATAATTTGTAATCGGAATTCCTTCCCAGGCTTTATCCGTCCACTTAAAGGACTTGTGGTCAATAATTTCGGATGGGCCATGAACATCCTCGGGCTGCGAGTTGGAGGCCGGGTCGCTCCTGTCGGTTTGCCCATCTATCATGTAGAAATAATGCTGCCCGGGCACAACATTTTCTACTTCAGCCCTCCAGTAATATTCCTCATCCCTCTGCATCGGGATAATTCTTTCTTTCCCGTCAAGCAACTTAACATCCATTTTTTCTGCCACGGGAGACCATACAACAAATTCACACTTTCCATCACCTGAATAGTTAGCACCTATCTTCATAACTCACCTAAAAATATCATACACTTACCTGCTACTATTTTTTTACGGCGCTTTCCTGCTTTCCTTCCTTTAGAAAGAACCTGGAGAAATACATAATTCCTTTTATCGGAATGTAGGCTTCGTCCATATGCTTCGACAGAGCATAATGCAGCTCACTTAGCTTTTTCTCCAGCAGATAAACATGAAGCATATACTCGAGCTCTTCTTTCTCAGGGGGCAGGAGCTCTGTCGCCTGAACTGTGTCAAAGTACGACTGCATAAACACGCTTCCCATCCAGAGCCACCACTGTTCGGCAAAAGATTCCAGCACCGATATGTCCTCAGAGCGCGAGGACTTGTATTCAATGAGCGCCGTGTAAGCCGCATAATGAAATGACCAGATCATTCCTGCGGCATCCCTGAGAGGAGAGCGCTTGAGCTTTCTTTCACTTATAGATTGGTTTTCCGGTCCCTCAAAATTTGTGATTACAAAATCCTTCCCCGTAAAGAGCACCTGTCCTAAATGGTAATCCCCGTGAATACGGATCTTCTGAGTGGGGAGCTTCCTCATGAGTATCTTGGCAATAAATGATAAAAGGGGCTGCTCAAACGCAAGAAGTTCCTTTGCCTCCTGCCTTAAGTCTTCCGGCATGAGAGGAAGATTTCTGTTAAGAAGCCTGTATGTGCTTCTTAACAGACTCCTTACCGACTGATAAATGGACCTCTGATAAAGCATTGAAAATGGTTCGGGGCTGAATTGAGGATCCTCTTTTAGTGAATATAGTGCCAGATGCATCTCACCGGTCCTCTTTCCAAGGAGACTTACCATCTCAATATTTATTCTTTCAACAATCTCCCCGAAATAAGGAGAGCCTTTTAACTGATCTAAGTCCGATAGGAAAGAGGAAATCTGCGGAAGCCCGCTTGCATTTTCATTTTGTGAGGCGAGCACATTGTCAAAATGCTTTTTCACAACGTCAATAATGTATGAATACCCGTCACTCTGGTATACCACATACTCCTTTAGCACACCCAGTGTTATGGGCGGCAGATTGCTCCTGAAATACATTATAGCCCCGCCGTATGGCGGAATATTTTCAAAATCCGTTCTGTCCGTGAGAAGCTTTAGTATCTCAACTCCGGGGTTTACTCCCTCGTCGAGCTTTCTGTAGAGCTTTACGGTCAGGGTGTCTGCATAAAGAATGTTTATATTTCTTTTATCTATCCTCTGTACCTGCGAGGAGGTATAAACTCTTCCTCCCGAGAATATACTCTTTATCCTCTTTTCAATACTTGCCCTCATTTCCCCATTTTCCCCCCTTATGTTGCGCCTGCGAATGAGCATTTTAAGGAATTCCTGGCGGAAGGCCTCATCATAAATTCCATCATAGAGCGTGTGTACCTGCCCCTCATCATTTAAGCATGCAATTGCAGCGCCAGGAAAAGCCTGGGAAATTTTCCGGGCTTTTTCATCACTGGCAGCAGACAAAGGCAGAAGGTAAAGTTCTGGCACCCTGTCCAGGTAACTGACTCTGACAATCAGCAGCACTTCGTTTCCTGAAGTGTCCGGGATATAGATCTCCTCTTCAATTTTTACTTCCTGAATTGTCAGCCTGTCACCTTCAAACCATTCGCACTGTTTTATGTAAGAGCTTAAAACAGTATCTTCAAAAATCGCCCGCATCTCACCTTTCAATATATTTTTCCAGCTGCCTTTTACACTTATCTCAGGAATTTTTCTTCCCTCGGGAGAAGGCACGGCCTCTTCCTGCCTGAGTATGAACCAGTAATAGTCATAAGGGTTTAACGTCAGCATGTAAGTATTTTCACCAATCTGCGGGAATTTGTTTCTGCTGAAGGCTTCAACCGGAATATAGCCCTGATATTTTGTCAGGTCCATCTCAGCTACCTGGGGAAACCTCGACAGATTTACTACAACAAGAATCACCTCGGATTCGTATTTTCTTATAAATGCCAGCACCTTCGGGTTTGCCGGAGAAAGAAATTCAAGACTTCCGCGCCCGAAAGCCTTGTGGCTTTTCCTGACGGCAATGGCTCTTTTCATCCACCATAAAAGACTTGAAGAGCTTCTTTCCTGCACCTCCACGTTTACAGCCTCGTAGTGATATTCAGGATCAATTATAACCGGCAGGAAAAGCTTCTGCGGATTGGCATCCGAAAAACCCGCATTCCTGTCGGGCGACCACTGCATCGGTGTCCTTACACCGTTTCGGTCGCCAAGATAGTAGTTATCCCCCATTCCAATCTCGTCGCCATAATATATTATAGGCGTTCCGGGAAATGAAAACAGGAGTATATTGAGCAGCTCAATTTTTCTGCGGTTATTTTCAACCAGTGGAGCCAGGCGGCGCCTTATGCCTAGGTTAATCCTTGCACGGTTATCCTTCGCATAGAATCTGTACATATAGTCGCGTTCCTCGTCTGTTACCATCTCAAGCGTCAGCTCATCATGGTTTCTTAAGAACATAGCCCACTGGCACGACTCAGGAATTGCCGGTGTCTGCTCCAGAATATCTATGATCGGGAAACGGTCTTCCATCTGGAGCGACATGAAAAGCCTCGGCATGAGCGGAAAATGAAACGCCATCTGGCACTCATCGCCGGCACCGAAATATTCCACCGCGTCTTCGGGCCACTGGTTGGCTTCGGCTAAGAGCATCCTGTTCTTAAAGCGTTTTTTAACGTAGGCGTTAAGCGACTTCAGGAACCCGTGCGTCTCGGGAAGATTCTCACAATTTGTACCCTCCCTCTCATAAAGATATGGCACTGCATCAAGCCTCAGGCCGTCTACACCCATTTCAAACCAGAAGTCCACAACCCTGAAAAGAGCCTTATGGACGTGCGGATTGTCGAAATTAAGATCCGGCTGGTGCGCATAAAACCTGTGCCAGTAATACGCCTTCGCAACCGGGTCCCAGGACCAGTTTGAGGTTTCAAAATCCCCGAAAATTATGCGGGCATCCCTGTACCTTTCCGGCGTATCACTCCAGACGTAATAATCTCTCTGGACAGAGCCCGGCTTGCTGATCCTCGCAAGCTGGAACCACCTGTGCTGATCCGAGGTATGATTCAGTACCAGCTCCGTAATTACCCTGATTCCCCTCCGGTGGGCCTCTTTTAAGAAATCCTTAAAGTCTTCAAGTATTCCGTACTGGGCATGAATATTATAATAATCCGCTATATCGTAACCGTCATCTTTTAAGGGGGAGGGGTAGAATGGAAGCAGCCAGATAGTTGTTACACCCAGGCTTTCAATATAGTCCAGCTTTTCCAGGAGCCCGCGAAAATCGCCTATTCCGTCGTTATTGCTGTCGCGGTACGCTTTAACATGTACCTGATAAATTATTCCATCTTTATACCACAATGGATTATCTTCCAGAAATTTCCCATCGGCGGCCATTAAGTTCTCCTTTTTAGACAAATATTATTTCCGGTATGGAAAGAGGCTTTGGATAAACCTGTTATTAAATAATTCTGCAAAACAAATACTACTTCAAAGCCGGCTTCACTAAAGGATATCAGGAAGTTGCCCTATTCTATAATTCCAAAGCAAAGCAGCTGTTTTAATTATTATAAATAAATAATGCCGTAAAAATCTACTGATAAATCTGTTTCATGTTAGCACTCCACCAGGCCACAGCTATCCCACTCAGCGCCGCACATGAAAACATATGGCGAGGCAAATGCATTTGTACTCATAATTAATATGGCTGAAAAAAGAACTGCTTCTAATTAAATCTGTTTTAATAAATTCAATTAGAAGCAGATATTATAGGAGTCACTAAATGGGTATTCCGAAAATTTCATTTATATTAATAGCCGCCGGACTGTCTAAAAAGCCAGACTGCTTAATGCCGGCTTTTTCTAGCTGGCCTCAACAGCCTCAACATTTACTTCACTCTGTGCCATTTGTGTCAGCTTGTCGTCAGTAGAATACTCTTCATCGAGTGTATTCTGCAGCAGCTGCGCCAGCTTATTCATCCCAAGATGATTTGCAAAAGTCCTTGCCGTGCCGTAAGAAGTAATTTCATAGTGCTCTATTTTCTGTGCCGCAGCAATGATTGCAGCATCCATAATATTGGGATCGTTAATTTCATCCATTAACTCTTTGCCTTCCTGGATTATGCCGTCAATGGCAGGGCACTTCTTTGCCTTAGGAGTCATGTTTAGTTCTTTAAAGACCTTTTCAAGCCTTGCAATCTGCTTTTCAGTTTCTTTTGAGTGTTGTTCAAATGCCTTTCTGACATTAGGTGAGGACACCTTCTTGATCATTCTGGGCATCGTCTTTAATACCTGCTTTTCAGCATAGTAAATATCCTTTACTGAATCGACTAAAAGGTCGTGCATTGATTTTATTGCCATATTGATTCCTTCCTATCTTTATTTCAAATCCTCGTCATCATCATAATCATCCTCATCTTCGTCCTCATCAACATCGAAGTCACCCTCGATCTCCTCCTCGTCAAAGTCCTCGTCATCATCAAAGTCTTCATCTTCATCGAAGTCCTCATCACCGTCATCCTCATCTTCGTCTTCATCTTCATTCTCTTCGTCAAAGACTTCATCTTCCAGGCCCTCGTCCAAAAGGCCGTCTTCTTCATCTTCAAAGTCCTCATCATCTGTAAACTCATCCATATCCGGCTGCATGATCTCTTCATCATCATCCATTTCATCATCGTCCGGATCGCCTCCGGGGAGCGTGGCCAACAGATGCTTAAAGTACAGCAACGTCAGAAGACATCTAAAATTATCAATTTGAGTATTTGATACCCACATCATTTCTCAACCTCCAAAACATTTTTATTTAAGTTATTTGGTTCATGATGAAACCGGTAACATTTATTTTAATGAAGACTGAAGAAAACATTAACCCAAGGAGTATTTCACTGAAAGCCTTCTGAGAATGCTAAAGGTAATCTGTGAACTCTGCCCGGTAAACTTACCCTCCAATATCCATTCCTCAGGCTTGCATAAAAGCCCCGGAAAATACTGCAAGGTCCGGGATATTTATTTTTTTGCTTCAACGTTAATGCTGTTAACAGCCAGTTCAGTCAGCTTTTTATCCGTTTCTTTTTCCTCATCAAGTGTACTCTGCAATAAATCCCTCGAGTCTTCATCTCCCAATATTTCCGCGTATGTCCTTACCACGCCATAAACGGCAATTTCGTAGTGCTCGATTCTCTGTGCCGCAGCAATTATTCCGGCATCTTTTACTTCAGGATCTGTAGCTTGACTTAGCATCTGTTGTCCCTCACGTATGATTCCTTCCATCCCCATGCAGTTTTTGCCTTCAGGAGATTCATTCATATTACGGAATATTTCTTTCAGCCTGTCTAATTGACGCTTTGTTACATCCAGGTGTTCATTTAAGGCATTCTTCAGTTCTTTAGAAGAAGCGGACTGTACCATCTTTGGCATGGCATCAATGATTTGACTTTCTGAGCTTACAAGGTCTCGTAATTCATCCATATAAAGTTTCTTCAGCGAATCGACTTGCATATTCATTCCTCCTTTGTTTATAACGCGTTTCTCTTTTTAATATATTTTTTTTGCAAAAAATGTCAAGATAATTACTTTTTCAGGCTAAGCAGAAATTAAGCTCTTCTCTGCAATCATGAAGACAGGGGGATTTTTGGCCGGTTAACAGGTTTTATTGTTTAAAGGGTATAATTATTCCTGTCTCACTAAATGTGATAACTTTTTATGGATAGTTAATTGCATCAAAAAAGGAGTTATGATAGAGCGCCTTAATAAAAGCCCCTGCATTATTTGCAGCAGTCATCCACACGCCCCCTGTTTATAACAGGCCTCATGTCGGGCGGCTTTACACCGGAAGAATTCATGTGAGCATTTTTTTCACCCATTGAAAGCCTGGGACTGATATAAGG
>JBLMYS010000414.1:0-53860 GCA_050258415.1 Acidobacteriota bacterium
ATAACAGATATTAAATAAAAGATGAATCGTTATATGACAAAGTTAAGCCTATAATTTAAGTTTGACAAGTTAAATTTTCAGGTTTACACCTCACAGGAAGGCAGAGAGAGCTGAGGTTAAAAAATTGTTAATTTTTGATTTAATGGTTGCTTAAGTCAGGAATTTTTAATTTTTTTATATATCATTTAAAAGTAACGAGGAAAAATTATGTTGTTTGCAGGTTCCGCACTACTTAGAGATACTCTTTCGATGATACTGGCAGGCGGACAGGGTGAAAGGCTGGCCCCGTTGACTGAACCGCGTTCAAAGCCCTCGGTACCATTCGGAGGTAAGTACAGAATAATCGACTTTACGCTCTCGAACTGCCTTAATTCAGGCTTAAGAAAGATATACGTACTGACGCAGTATAAATCAGATTCACTTAACCAGCATCTTTACGAGGCCTGGAGTATTTTCAACCCTGAACTGGGTGAATTTATCTATTCGATACCTCCGCAAAGGAAAATAAGCGGAGACTGGTATACCGGAACCGCAAATGCAATTGAGCAGAATATCAACCTGATTGAAGTAAACAACAGCAAATGGGTGCTCATCTTATCGGGCGATCATATTTACAAGATGGATTACCTTAAAATGCTCCAGTATCATATTGACAGGAAAAGCGACGTTACGATAGCAAGTATAGATTACCCGAAGGAACAGGCAAGCCGTTTCGGCGTACTGAATATCAATGCCGACTATAAGGTTTCGGGGTTTGTAGAGAAGGTGAAAAATCCCCCTGAGATTCCGGATAAGCCGGGTTATTCCTTCGTCAACATGGGTATGTACGTCTTTAACGCCAAGATGCTCATCGATGTATTTCGTGAGATGGCTGAAAAGAACCTTCCGAACAACGATTTCGGCAAGCACATTCTCCCCTATATGATTAAAGCCGGCTACAGCATTTATGCATATAAATTCCAGGATGAGAACAAGAAAAACGATGTTTACTGGAGAGACATCGGGACCATAGACAGCTACTTTGCAGCCAGCATGGATCTTATCAGTGTAAGTCCAGAGTTTAACCTTTATGATACAAGCTGGCCAATAAGAACCCTGCAGCTGCAGCTCCCGCCGGCAAAGACGCTTTCGCACGAGGGGGAAAGAGTAGGCCGAAGCCTTAACTCGCTTATCTGCGACGGCACTATAGTTTCCGGAGGCCTGGTTGAGCGTTCAATTATTGGTCCGAATGTTAGGGTAAACAGTTATTCGTACATTACGGATTCTATTATTTTCAATAACTGTAACATCGGGCGCCATGCAAGAATAAGGCGTGCAATAATTGACAAGAACGTAAACGTTCCGGAAGGATATGAGATCGGTTTTGATCCCGAAGAAGACCGCAAACGTTTTACAGTATCGGAGACGGGTATTGTTGTTATACCGAAGAACACGATACTGAAAAAATAAGAGTTTACTGCAGAGGCGTGAAGGGAAAGCCTTTGAACCTAAATAGGGGTTTTTATGTTTAAATCCAATTAATGGTTTCATTAATTGGATTTTTTATGTATAGTAATGTCGGGCAATATTTACCCGCAGTATAAAATTAAAACTTAAATGAACACTGAATTAGAAACAAAATTAAATAACCTCCCTACCAGTCCGGGAGTATATCAGTTCCTGAACGACAAGGGAAAGGTAATATATGTAGGCAAGGCAAAGAACCTGCGTAACCGTGTAAGGTCATATTTCCATACAAACATAGAATCGGCAAAGACAAGGGCCCTGGTGAGCAAGATTGAGGATCTTCAGCTTATTGTTACAGATACGGAGGTAGAAGCCCTGGTGCTTGAAAACAACCTTATAAAGGAGCTTACGCCAAGGTATAACATTCTTCTCAAGGACGATAAGACATTCCCCTACATTGTTGTAACAAACGAGCCTTTCCCGAGGATATTTCCCACGAGGCAGGTTGTGCGTGACGGCTCGAAATATTTCGGCCCCTATACGGATGTCAAGAGCATGAAGAATTCGCTCCGCATGATAAACGAGGTTTTCAGGATCCGAAACTGCAAGTTTTACCTAGATGACGCCGTAATTGAAGCCAGGAAAGTAAAGCTCTGCCTGGAATACCACATAAAGAAATGCGATGGTCCCTGCGAGGGTTTAATTTCACAGATAGCCTACCGTGAAATGGTAAACGAGGCGATAAAGGTTTTAAGGGGAAAAACAGACGATCTGATAGGAGAATTGCAGGAAAAGATGCAGCAGGCAGCGCAGGCTTTCCAGTTTGAGAAGGCGGCAGAGATAAGGGATAAAATTGAGCACCTGAGCATTTATTCCTCAAAGCAGAAGATTGTGGCAAATGATATGACCGACCGCGATGTAATCTGTGTTGCATACGAGGGGCGGGATGCAGCATGCTCAATTTTTAATATCAGAAGCGGAAAGCTTGTAGGCAAAAAACAGCTTAAGCTGAGCGTTGAGGGTTCTGAGGAAATGGCTGAGGTTTATGCCGCTGCAATTAAGTTTTATTATAGTGAGCTTGTGGAAATTCCGAATGAAATAATTCTTGAGGCCGAGCCTTCGGAATCGGAATCTCTGACAGAGTGGCTGGAGAATGCGGCAGAAAGAAGGGTTAAATTTGTAGTTCCAAAGATCAGCAGTGACGTTATGTCGCTAATGAAGATGTGCAAGCAGAACGCCATACTTCAGCTTAAAGAAATACAGCTGAACAAGATGAAAAAAGAAGGAAACGTGCCTTATGTTCTGGCCGCATTAAAGCGCGATCTGAAGATGAATGTAATTCCCAAGAGAATAGAATGCTTTGATATTTCGAACCTCCAGGGTACCGATACAGTTGCCAGCATGGTGGTTTTTGAAGATGGCAAGCCGAAGAAAAGCCAGTACAGGAAATTCATTATAAAGAATGTTGAAGGTCCGAACGATTTTGAGAGCATGCGGGAAGTAATTGAACGCCGCTATAGCCGCCTGAAAGAAGAGAATGAGCCGTTGCCGGAGCTGATTATGGTAGATGGCGGAAAAGGACAGCTTTCAAGCGCCGTAGAGATATTAGACGGTCTTGGCTTCAAAGGGTATAATATAATTGGTCTGGCAAAGCGCCTTGAGGAAGTATTCTTTCCGGGAGAGTCTGATGCATGGATTATTCCGAAGACATCTTCAAGCCTGAAGCTCCTGCAGCATGTAAGGGACGAAGCACACCGCTTTGCAATTACATTTCACCGTCTGAGGCGAAGCAAGAGGACTTTTACCTCAGAGCTCCTTGAAATTGAAGGCATTGGCCCGGGCACGGCAGAAAAGCTTCTGAAAGAGCTTGGAAGCCTGAACGCCGTAATAGCTGCATCAAAAGAAGAGATCGCAAAGGTTACGGGAAGCGCAAAGGCGGAGGTGATCTACAAATATTTCCATAAGGAAGAGGAAGGGAAAGGTTAAGGTTGAGAGGAGGAACTTTGCTTTTTCTTTTAGGTTATAAATTTGTAACTTTCGCCTTGTAATTTCAATAATGTACCTGGAAATCTATGAAAAAGATAATTATACCATTACTCCTGATTTTAGTGTTAATTGCGGGCTGCTCAAAGGATGGGAATTCGAAGAAAATAAATCCCGGTAATTTCAAGGGCCTTGTAGTGCAGGCGATCTCCGGTGATAAAGAAGCCAATAATGCCCTTCAGGGCTTAGTTGACCAGGATCTTCCTGTTAACACGTCATATAACGCAATGTTGGCAGACAGTTTCAAGTCTAACGGCCAAAGATATTATTATGTAATGCTTGAATACTCGAATCCTGTATATAATCGTTATGCAGTTTACAACAGCAAGTTTAATCTTTTACTGCTGGATAAATCTCTTAACGGGGACATAGCCATGGATTTTTTTGTTAAAGACGACATTACTTTTATAAAGCTGGCAGAAAGTTTCATTTCCAAAGGAGCGCTTAGCATAAAGAGGCTTTCATTATATAAAGTCGGTCAGGATAATGTAAAGCTAGCGTTCCGTTCGTTTTATTCGCTGAACAAGCCCGACGCATTCTTTTCGCAGGAACTGGGGACGATTTCTAAAGATACCATTATAACTGAGATTACTGTTCCTGAAAGCCTCTCAACGGCAAAGGTGGACAAATTTATATATTCGCCACAAAAGGAACGCTATATAAGCGAAAACAATTACTTCGACAAAATAATAAAAGAGCAGGTGAAAGATTTTGACTTCCCTGCCACCCTGCCCGAAATTAAAGACGAAAAATCGGCCAAAGAGATTTCCGAGGCAAAGTAAGAATTATTCCTGAAAATATATTAATTATTTTATTTATTTAATTATGTACAAAATCCTGATTTTCCTGAAGAAGACAGATGATGAATCGGTTTTAGCGCGCTTTACTAAGAGCACACTTCCGAGGCTTGAGAGCCTGGCCGGGCAGAAGGTTAAGTTAGCTGAAATTGAAGGGGCCTTGTTAAGCCAGGAGAAGTTTTTCAAATTTTGTGAGGCCGTTTTTTCAAGAAAAGAAGATCTGGACAAGCTTCTGCAGACTGCTGAAGGGAAAGAATTCAATAAGGATCTGGCGGGTTTTGGCAATCACGTTTCCGTATTTTATGCAAATTTCGGAGAATAAAAGTGAACCTATACCTTGTAAGGCACGGTGCGGCTGAAGACAAAAAGCCGGGCGGGAGGGATTTTGACCGGGAGCTGACAGAGGAAGGCAAAAAGAAGATGCAAACAGCCGCCAAAGGGTGGAAAAACATCATCCCGGAATTAGACACTCTTGTATCCTCCCCTCTTGTAAGAGCCGTTGAGACGGCAGAAATTGTAAAAAAATCATACGGGTTAAAAGACGAGGTAATTCAGGACACCCGTCTTAGTCCGGGAAGCAGGACTGAAGATATAATTACGTTGATTAATGAGATGCCGGGAGACGAGATAGCCTTATTCGGACACGAACCCGATTTTTCAACGCACATTTCAAGGCTCATTTCAAATTCGGGAGCAGAGATTGATTTCAAGAAAGGGGCTGTTGCTAAAATAGTTTTTCAGGGAAGGGCCAGGCTATCGGCAGGCACACTTGAGTTTTTAATACCGGTAAAAGCCTTTGGGGCTTAGAAGGCTTTAAAAACAAAAATCCAGGCTACCGGCTACACAAGCTTCGTACTTACCACTGCTTCCTTCCGGACCTCGTGGGGTTGGGCACTGACTCATTAGCCGGGCCTGGAAAATCTATAAAATCAAGTTGCCCGCTTAACGTTTTAAGACTACAAATATATCCATTCCGCGCGATAATTTCAAGCTTCCATTTTACAATACTTATCTTTTCTATTAAATATAATACATTTATATTAGCATACCTTTTATAAACAAATAGTGATTTCCAGATGAAAGCTTACTTCACGTTCTGTTTTTTTCTTTTACTTCCTACAGTCTTATTTTCCCAGCCGGTTTCCAAAAATTGGGATACAGCGTTTATGCCCCAAGGTTACCCTATTCAAACTCCTGGAGTTAATGTATCCAATACCGGGTTTAATAATCCTGCTTTCTTAAGCCGGATTAACGGCATTTCTGCAGGAGTTTCATACCAATACGGGGCCACAATTGAAAAAGCATACATAGGCCAAATAATGGGTAAAAACCTTGTAAACGGACTTCCCTATTCGGCGGCAGTTTCATATCAGACCGGTAATTTACATTTTGGGGCAGCCATTGCACAAAGATACAATCTAAGAATTGATTCCGGCCCGATTCCAGTGACAACGGTTGAAAACCCCGACGGGACAGATAAAACCGGCAACCTGATAAATGACAGGGATATTCACGACTACTCAGTAATTTCTTCTTATAATATTAAGGATCTGCCCGGGGGCAATTCCTTATCTTTGGGGCTCAGAGTATCCCTCGGGAGGCTTAGTTATTGCGATAATAATACGTTCGGCCCGCAAGCGAAAATTACTGAAACCTCAGCCTATGCAATGGCTTTTGCACTTGGTGCCGGCTACAAAATTGCGACAGGTTCGGGTGACATAAATCTGGGCGCGTTTTTTGAAAAGGGGTATGATTTCAGGAAGTTCGTGCACATTGAGTTTGACAGAAGTGCCCTTACAGGGCCTGATAACAGGGTTTATTATTTAACTGATCCGTCATTTAATTTAGAAATAAGTACACCTGATGCTATCAGGCTGGATTTTGCTTATGACCTTCCCAAGGTCCAGATTACAGCAAACTTATCAGAAATCTTCTGGAATTCAGCTTCTGATAATTATAAAAACAACCTGGATTTCAGTGCCGGGGCATACTATAGGACAAACGAAATGCTATCGCTTTTCTTCGGGGTTTCAATGAACGACAGGAAGAATTCAGACAGTTTTCCGAACTACTTCAATAAGTATTATAATGCTCTGTTTTTAACCCTTGGAGCTGAAGCAGCATATGGGAGTTACACATTAGGGATGTCGGTTTCAGACAGTCATCTTCTCTCGGCAGAAACGCGCAGGCAGACTTTAGGAAGGTTAACTCTAGGATACCAGTTTTAGAAAAAAGTAATCGGGACCGGCGATGGACTTCCGGTCCCCTTCAGGTTTCAAAAATCCTAAAATATTCCGACGTACACATTACCTCTAAAGCCCACGAGAGTAAGCTTCATAGATAACCTATTAAATAATTTCAGTAAAAAGAATTCGGGAAGAAAGATGTGGAGCTAAGCGGGATCGAACCGCTGGCCTCTTCGTTGCGAACGAAGCGCTCTCCCAGCTGAGCTATAGCCCCAGACTAAAGGATAATTACCGTATTAAAAATATTTATATTAACGGGAAAAATCAAGATTTGTGTAAATAAAGAGTATTTCAGAAACCGGAGTATATCAATATTAAGCATAAAAAAGATAGCCTCTCAGAGTGAGCGGCAATGCCAATTGGGGCAAGCACAGCCGGGCCCATTGAGAGGCTTCAGATAGATAGGACGTGTGAGTACTAAGCGGTTAAACTATATTTTAGATAAATAATTGCCGATGTACCTGCAAACAATAAGCAACCCTGCAAAATATCCGGAAACCAAAAGCACAGCTGATAAAATTTCCATAGTTTTTCTCCTTATCGTATTCTTATTCTTTAATTCTATTTCTTAAAATCTTTTTCTTAGATTCTTTTCCTTAAGCTTGCCACACTATAGCTGCCATGTCTGGGCGAAGGCTTTAATTTATTTATTATTTTCATTACGAGAAGAGGTATTCCTACATAAAGGCAGAATTCCATTAAGTCGTAGTATTTCAGGCTGTCGGTATCAAAAGGATAAAGCCTGGTATGAACCTCCAGAAAACGGCTCCAGTCATTCGTCAAAAAAGCTGTACCAAGTGTCTGAAAGTAACCCGAAAGTACGAGAAGGACGCAATTAAAAATAAGCCATCCGTAATAAAGGTACTTTCTGTTGATCATAATTCTGAGCATTATTCCTCCCTGTTTTTGCTACATTTCTTTTATGGTGACAGTGATAATGGTCACAAATAGCATGCCTGAAATATGACAGTCGCAAAAAAACAAGAATTCCTTCCAAAAATAAAGTCATTATAAAAGGCACATTAAGCCGGATGAACAATATTCAGGAAATGATGAAAATCTTACATGTAATAATTACCTAAAGACGGCTTTAACTGTAGGACAAAAGACTACAAAAATATCAGACGGAATCCTATAGAATAATCTCACGCGGGGTATTAAGTTTCCCACAGTAAAAAACAGTATTTACTGGTTTGTCATTTAAAGGAATTAATAAATTAAAAAGAGAAAGAGAACGCCATGAGCGACAAAGAGCAAAACAAACTTGATATGTACGATGCAGTATTATCTCTCTTATCAGACAACAAAGAGATAATTTCCAACATTCCGGCACTTGTATCAGCAATCAGCAGATTCCGCAAGGTGGTTGACGAAATCAGACGGGAAGAAAGGGCGATTTCCTCTGAGGCATTTGAAATCACGATTCAGACTTCAAAACTGAAAGATGAACTTATCTTCAGCCTGGTTCCGGTTGCTTCGGCACTTTTTAACTACGCAAAAGAAAACGGGGACCTGAGGTTGAAGGAGAAATGCAGAATTACACAGAGTAATTTTGTAAGAATGCTTGACCGCGACCTTCTGGAAAAGGCTGAGGTTCTGAGGACATTAGCAAAAGAAAACATTCACAAGCTAAAAAGATACAATGTAAGCGCTCAAAGGCTTTCTGAGCTTCAGGAAAAAATGAATCTCTACAGGGATTCGCTGGGCAGCAAAGTGGCCAGTTTTGTTTCTTCAAGTGCAATGACCCCTTTACAGGACCTCTTCAATGAGGCAGACAGGATACTTTCAAAGTATATGGATAATTACGTCGAGTCCTTAAACAGCAACTATACTGAATTCTATGATGAATACCTCTGGACAAGGGACACCGAGAATCAGGATGCCGTTAAGGTAATGATGGAGCTGGAAGAAGAAAATGAGAGTGAGGAGTAGGTTGAGTTTTGAGTTTTAAGTTTTAAGTTTTAAGTTTTGAGTTTTCATTAGCCATAAGAATTATATAACAGACTGGTAAAGCTTTACCCCGCCGGGTGTTCACAAAACCGAAGGCGAGGAGTATAGACCCGCCAACAGGTTTTAGCTCAAAAGGAAGCTTCAATTTGGGCTAAAACCTTGTCTTTTTTTTATGGCATTGCTCAGATCTCCAGCTCAAGTCCCTCGTAAGCAAGAATAATTTCAAGGTTTGAATCAGGATAGTTGATTCTTCTGTATCTTTGGGCCTGAGTAAGCATTGAATAAAGTTTTACGTCGTTATAGTCGGGTTCATGGTGAAAAAGTGCTATACGTTTAACCCCGGCCTCAACGGCCAGATCAATACCAGCAACCGAAGTGCTATGTCCCCAGTCTTCCTTAAGTATTCCTTCAGAAAAAGTATACTGTGCATCAAAGACAAGAAAGTCCGCATCTTTGAAAAAAGCTATATATTTCTGAGCCGCAGAAGGCGTGGTATCCTTATACTCTGAATCTGTAGCAAAGACAAACTTTTTATTTCCATTCTTTACGCTATAGGCAAAGCTTTTACCGGGGTGGTAGAGTTCCCTGTTCTCAATAAAAAGGTTTCCGAGCTCAATGTGGCAGTTTGCCTCCATTTGTATAAATTCCATCCGGGCCTGCATATTCTCAAGTCTGACGGGGAAAAACTGAGAGTCCTGCTGGCTTTCCAGGCGTTTTTTTAGGTCGGGGTGAACACTATAGAAAAATATTTTATTCTGAGGAAGATATGCAGGTGCAAAGAAGGGGAAGCCCTGTATATGATCCCAGTGTGAATGAGAGAGGAAGATATGATATTCTGAAGCTTCTGAAGGGAGCTCATTTATAAGATGGCGCCCCAATTTTCTTAAGCCGGTACCCATATCGAAAATGATAATTTTACCGTCAGTCCTGAGTTCCACGCATGAAGTATTCCCTCCAACCAGGGGTGGCTTTTCACCGAAAAAATCCTGAAGCACCTGTTCCCTGTTGTAACTGTCTGAAATGTCCTTTACAGAGGCATACTCCAGGAGTTCGAGCATCTGTTCTTTTATCTGAAGATTATCAGGAGGTGTAGGTATTGAGCCCCTAACGCCCCAAAACCTGACAAACATAATCTGACTCCGTCTTTTAGATTACTTAAGCAGGGTTATATCCTAAAAAGATAATCCCCTGTTTCATAAAAAAAGTACAAATATAAAATTACAAATTTATGACGAAATTCATATTTACCAGGGCACAGAGCGGAGTAAGTGTGACATCAGTCAACTATTTTCTTCCAGCCATTCAGTTTCAATAAAGCACAGGTCCACATCCCCTTCGGTGATCTTATGCCTGAATGTTGTTTTATTCCCTTCTTTGGTGGCTGATGCCGAGGAAGTGATCATCCGTCCGTACATGGTCTCTTTTTTATAGACCACCTTAATGCGGCTTAGAATAGAGCCGGAGAAAGTTTCCGGCGGCAGAGCCTCAAGCGCCCATTCAATATATTTAATATTATTTACATGTCCGTTTGTATCGATATCGCTTTGTCTTACGCGGAAGTTTGAGCTATAAGCAATTTCATCAGGAGCTTTCGGGTCCTGAATTTCAAGTGGCCTTGTGTCGGCCGGGGTAATCTGGTAGCTGTCGTAGACTTCCTGTGGAATTTTTGCGGGTCTGCGTGTATTCATATCGACAAAGAACCACATGGAGCCACCTTTTACGAGGTGCTCTCCGTTTAATGAGTAAATGTCAAAGGATCTGAAAGCATAAAATTTCGCAAATGCCATAGGGCAGGTAACGACCCTGATTGTATCTTTGAATTTCGGGAAATTCAGTATTTCTATATCCCACTTATAGAGGACCCAGGCGACCTTATTATTTGTATAGTAATCGAGTCCCACGCTTGCATCCTCGCTCTGCAGGATTGCGATATCCTCAAAATACCTCATAAGGCTGGTAATAAGGGCCCTTTTCTTTAAGTCGGCGTCGTAATAGTGGACGAAGTAATTTCTCTCGTACTGCATATAGTTCAAGTTAAAATGATTTTGAACTGAAAAGTAAAAAGGAATCTTCAAAAAGGCAAAACAATAAAAAGTCAAAAGACAGGTTTATTTTGGGACGGATTATAAAAATGTGTTTTTGAGGAATAAAAGTGAAAGCCCTGAAGGCTAAGAGAGCCTTCAGGGCTTTCAAATATATAATCAGGATACGAGATTACTCGGCCTTTTCTTCCGTACCGCCCTTTCTTTCGGCCTTTATATCCTGGATCTGATTACGCATTTCCTGAGCTAATTTCTTGAGCTCACTAAGACTTTTACGCAGACGTGTTCCGGCAGCAGCCTGCCCTTTTTCGGTAAATTTGTTGACGTCTGTTTCAAGACCCTGTACAAACTTTAATAATTCTTCATACTTGTCTTTCATGAGATCCTCCTTAAGTTTTTAACAAGATATTTAAAGTTAATTAGATTATTTAATATGTTCCAGTACAATTTCTGCTATATCCTTAACCTGGACTTCCTCAGTCTTATCGAAAGCCTTAACGCCGTCTGTAAGCATGGTCATACAGAACGGGCATGCTGCAGCGATAGTTTGAGCTCCTGTTTCGAGGGCTTCGCGGGTACGTTCCACATTAACCCTTGTACCTTCAGTTTCCTCGAGGAACATGCGTCCGCCTCCGGCGCCGCAGCAGAATCCCTTATCGCGATTTCTCTGCATTTCGACCAGATCCAATTGTCCAAGTTTTTTTATGTCTTCACGCGGAGCATCATAAACCCCATTATATCTTCCCAGATAGCAGGAGTCGTGATATGTCAGTTTCTCAGTTGAAGCTCCATCCTTAAGCTCAAGTTTACCATCTTCAAGCATCTGATTGATCAGCTCAGTATGATGTATCACCTCATAATTTCCGCCGAACTGAGGGTATTCCTTTTTAATAAAGTTAAAGCAATGCGGGCAAGCAGTCACGATTTTCTTAACGCCGTAGCCGTTAAGCGTCTGAATATTTTCCTGCATGAGCATCTGAGCCAGGTATTCGTTTCCGAGGCGTCTGGCAAAATCGCCATTGCATTTTTCCTCAATTCCAAGAATTCTAAAGTCAATATTAGCTTTTTGCATCAAATTTGCAAATGCTTTTGTTACTTTTTGGTTTCGGGCGTCGAAGGAGCCAGCACAGCCAACCCAGAAAAGGAGCTCGCAATTAGAGTCTTCAGCCATGGTTTTAATATTCATATCTTCGGCCCAGTTAGCGCGGTCCTGCGAATTAAATGCCCAAGGAGTGAAGTTAGTTTCCATATTCCTGAATGTAGCATTAAGTTCTGCCGGGAAATCGGATTCAGTAAGGACGAGGTTGCGCCTCATGTCTATAATTGAGTCCAGGTGTTCAATAGTAACAGGGCATTCCTGCATGCAGGCCATGCATGTTGTGCAGTCCCAAAGTTCTGCGGGGTCAATATAATCGTGAATGAGGTGTTTATCGAGGATTTCCTTATTATGGGCCTCATCTTCGGCAGAAAGTTTTTCTCCGCCGGCCATTGCCAAAAGGACAGGGGCTTTTTCCATAGTTCTATGGCGGATATCCACGATAATTTTTCGTGGAGAGAGTATTTTCCCCGTATTTGCAGCCGGGCATGCCGCGGTACATCTGCCGCATTCAGTACATGTATAGCCGTCAAACATTTGCTTCCATGTAAGGTGCTCAATGTCCTGCACACCAAAAACCTCCTGTGTTTCATCCTCAAGGTTAAGGGGTTTAAGAACGTTTTTCTTATCGCCGATTTTTGAGAAATAAACGTTCGGAATTGAAGTTAAGACGTGCAGGTGCTTTGAATATGGGAGGAAATTTAAGAATCCGAGTATAAAAACTATATGTATCCACCAGAAAATTTCATAAGCCAGGGCTGAGGCCTGTGAGCCTCCAGTAAAAAATAAAGGGCTCAGAGCGCTGGCAACAGGTCTGAACTCAAAAGGCTTCATTACAAAATTGTTTTTTGCAACTGATGCCATATTCATTCCGTACATTGAGGCAACAATTACAAAGATCATTAAAAGGACTGCAGCAGCGTCCATTTTTCCTTTTTTTCCTACTTCGAGGCGGGGCACATGCACAACAAACCGTCTGTATAAAGCCATAATAACAGCAGCTAAGACGAAGATGCCGAAAAGGTCCTGAACGAGAGTAATAAGGCTATAAAGGTAGCCTAAAATTGAAAGATCAAAAGGGGTAAAAAATCCCTGAATAATGCTTTCCAGGACAGCAAAAAGGAAAAGCACAAAGCCCCAGAAGATAAAAGAGTGGATCGGGCCCGCCACAGGATCGCGAAGAATTTTAGTTTGAGCAAAAGCAATTAAGAGCACATTTTTAATACGTGCTGAAACGTTTTGAAATCTGTCTTCTTTTTTCCCAAGTTTAAGGTAACTGATAAGTCTTCTGACATTATAGCCAAAAAAAACAAAAGCAGCCAGAAAAACGATAACAAAGATAATGTTTTTAATTCCCATGAGCGAAAGACCAATCCCCCGAAAAATTAACAAAAAATGAATTAGTTAAAAAATTCGCCAACCAAGAGTCCAATTAACACATATCCGTAAGACAAAGGAAATCCCAAAGCCGCCCCTGATTTCAGGAAGTAGCAGCTTTAGAATTTCCTTTAAGAAAACAAATTTTATAAAGGCAGTTTAGAATACTTCTTTGATAAAGAGAAGTAGATGCTTGCAGCTGCCGAAATTTTAATAATATCCCAAACCGAGAAGATGAGGGCGCCAACAAAGAACGCGTTAGAGAAACTTCTCTGGAACAGAAGGCTAAGGTAGCTAGCACCGGTAAGGACAATTACGAATGCAGCCAGAGCCATTGCAAGCCAGGTAAAGAGAAAGCTTCTTCTTTTTTCAAGTAAGAGGCCAGAGACCCATGCTCCCAGTGGGAAAGCGAGCAGATAGCCGCCTGTAGGTCCAAAGAGGCTGGCAGCCGAGCTGAAGCCGGCGAATACAGGAAGTCCAATAGCGCCAAGGAAGAGATAGAGTATCTGGCTATAAGCGCCTTTTTTAGCTCCGAGGAACGCGCCGGCAAGAATGACAAGCATCGTCTGCAGAGTAAAAGGAACCGGCTGGACCGGGACTTCAACCTGAGCAGCAAGGAAGGTCAATACTGTAAAGCCTGCGACCCAGAAAATATCTGAAGAAAAAACTTTGCTTAAAGATCCAAATACTATATTACTTTTTACACTCTCATTTACTGACATTTTTACCTCAGTTTATTTTACATTAGTATTGAAAAAATCGTACGTTTTATTTAATAATCTTTCAAATTTATCATTACTTGACTCAAAAGGGTGCTTTATGTCGAAGGTATGACCCGTTGCATAAAGCTTAAAGAGTTCAGTGTTGTTCTTGTCGGCCCAGGAATATAGCTCCTCCGCTTCCCTGATTTTAACGGCAAGGTCCTGCTCGCCATGCGCAATAAGAAGGGGCCTGTCCAGGGTTTCAACAGCTTTCTTAATATTCAGCAGATCAGATGAATTCTGTTCTATGTCATCGAGCAGCGAGGCATTTAATTTCATAACCTGTCCTGTGCGCTGGTTTTTAACTTCCATAAAGCCTTTTTCACGCCACTCTTTTTTCTGTCTATTTGAATAGCGGTCGAGCCTGGAAATAGAAGCCCAAAGAGCAACTGCTTTAATCTCAGGCTTCAGGGCTGCCGTAAGGAGGGCAATTGCTCCGCCTCTGCTATGGCCCAGAAGAACAGCTTTATGAGACTCCACGGCTCCGAAATAACCGGTTTTATATGCATCAATTAAAGCGGAGAGTTCACGGACTTCGCGGGAATAGGTATTGGAAGCAAACTTATCCACTTCGGTAAACTCCAGAGGATTCTCCCCTATTCCATTATGCGAAAAATTAAAGGTAAGAACACACAAGCCCTTCTCTGCAAAAAACCTGGCAAGATAAGGACCAAAGCCCCAGTCCTTAAACCCCTTAAAGCCGTGCACAAATATCACGCAGGCCCGGGAGCTGATATTTTCAAGTCCATAGCCGGTAATTCTGATGAGGTCGTTACTCCCGGCTGTAAGTGAAAAATCTTTAATAATCATATGTAAATATGAAGATAATGGAGTGAAAAATCAAGAAAACAAGTTAAATTATAAATTTCCCTCTTCGAGCAGGAGCCTGGAGGAATATACCCTAGTGATTGCTCTTGAAAAAGCATAATGAATATAATAATATAAATATTGTAGGCATACTTAAAAGGTCGAGATACTTTACAAAACCAAGGAGGAATATATGTTCAGGATTCGGTTAGTTGCTGCATTACTCTTAGCATTTATCTTTTCGCAGGCTGCCTTTGCCGGAAGCGGAGAATCAGCTAAAGTCCAGGATAAATTCAAACAATATTTCAACAGCATTTCTGTAAAGGTTAAAGAGGCACAGACTCCTGCAGAGAAACGTGAGATTCTGAATAAATCATTCGAGAAGTTTAATAACGCACTGACAACAGTTATAAACATGCAGGGCATCCCTGCCGGTGACGTAAAGGCATTAAATTCCCTTAAGGCTTCGGTTTCCGATAAATATAACGAGTTAAATGGTCTGAAGGGATATACGAAGGTGCAGGATAATCAACTTAATAACTTTGCAGATTACGTAAAACAGGATATGGAGCAGGCTGATCAGTGGGTGACAATAAGCGTGACAACATTGCTGCTGATTGTTATTCTGGTACTGCTTCTTGTAAGATAATAAGGAAAGGGAAAAAGTCCGGGAAAGTTTGTTGTTCCCGGACTTATGATTATTTGTGAAGTATGGGAGTTTTGAATGGGGAAACCAGGGATTTATGTTTTGCTTTTTCTTACCGGCATTTGGTTCTCTGCCTGCCGTAATGTATCAAAACTGGAAGAAGAGCATATTGAGACCGACAGTATAAAATACAGGATAGTTTACTATATACATGGCGACGGGAGCTATCTTTATCATGACAATGACGGTAATGAAATTCAGGCAGATGAAAGGATGGTTAATCAGGCAATTTCCGTTGCCGAAGCTTTGCCGAATTCCGAAGTATTTATTTTTCATCAGAAACAAAAGAAGCACATTCTTTTCTTGTTCCCGCTAAAAGACGGCGAGTTTTACTATTACAGGAACAGGCAGCTTTTAGACAATGAATCATATAACAGTAACGCATCACTTCAAAATCTGGACATCGAGGCGGCGTTTTTCCGTGAGTACGCCTCTTATGTTCCTGATTTACCCGATAAAGTAGTAAGAAATATTTTCCTCTATTACGGGCATGAAATACCGGAATCGGGCGGAATGGGTTATAATAGCTCATATCCGGAAAAACCCTTCAGTGTAGACAATCTGGCAAAAGCGCTTTCCCTGTTTAAGAGCGCAACGCAGATTGGAAATTCGAAGTTTGATTTTCTTCTTCTTTCAACGTGTTATAACGGAACGCCTGGCGTAATAGACAAGCTTGCCCCCTACGCCAGCTACATAATGGCTTCTCCAGAATATCTGCATCTTTCTTATATAAGCAGTGAATACTTAAAGAAACTTCCCCGGAAAAGCCAGTTGGAAGATTTTCATGCATATCTAAAAAGATTTGCCGAGGCAGCTTTCATGCGCTTAAAGGAAGATACCAGGACGATGATTACGATAGCTCTTTATGATGCTGACAGGGTTAAGGATTTCTTAAACAGCTACATTTATGCAAAAGCCTCAGACCGGAGCCCTCAGGATGAAACAGGTTCAGGGCGTGAAACCACGATTCCTGATGATGCCGGATGCATAGACTGTTCAAGAGAGTCGTTCTTTGACACAAAGGCGGCAAAACAAGGGATCGACCTTTTTTATAATCCTCCGCAGTTCGGTAAGTACAAGGGGAAACTTACACATTCAGGATGGGGATGCCCGAAGTAGAATGGAGAATGAAGTAAGTAGTAGGTAGTAAGCAGCAGGAATAAATTCAGAAAGGCGGAATATGTGTTCCGCCTTTCTTGCAAGAAACTTATCTAAAGAGTTCTTCCAGGTTTGTAATCCTGATGTTTTCTTTTGGAATGTTCAGCTTATAGTCCTGAATTACTTTATCCTCCTCATAAACCTTATCGGACTTTGGAGTTGAATAGGTAATTGGAGAAGGGGTGTTCTTTTCGAGTGCTTGCTTGAAACCTTCAGCGTCTTTGGTAACAATAGCCACCTTCATGTTATCGTAATTAAGATATTTCTTAATAGCATTGTTGACGTCTTCAACTGTCAGCTGGTCCATCATTTTTCTAAAAGTCTCAAGGTGGGTTCCCTGAATTCCGTAGAATCTGTCATCAAGCGCATAGCCCAGGCGCATTTCAGTCTCGGGAGCGTAATGCAGGACATAATTCCTGAGGAATTTTCTTGTAAGTTCAAACTGTTCAGGTGTAAGGCCTTTATCAATGAAATTTTTAAGTTCGCGCATTGCAGCTCTAAGGACGAAGTGCCTGGTTTCATTTGGAACAGGGCGAATCCAGACTTCAAATATCTGTCTGCGTCTTGCTTCGTTTACAGGGGGCATCTGGCGCTGGCCGCCGTTGGGGAAATTTTCGATATAGCTATAGTCGCCGTAGTTTAACCCCCTGGCTTCTCTAATAACCTGGTAGAGGTGTGAGCTAGAGTTTCTGTGTTCGCCAAGCCATGAATTTGCTACAGCCAGAGCATACCAGTCCTTTTCACCCCTAATAATATCAATAGGAAACCCGAAAGAAAAAGCCGTAGCGGGGGCATCCTTATTGATCATTGTAACATTTAAGCCATGGATGGGCTCGTAGTTAATTTCAGGGGCAGGCTGCGGGCTTCCTTCAGGGAGCTTCTGAAGATCCTTCTGAAGTCTTTCGGCAATTTTTTTTGAATATCCACCTGCAAGACCAATAACAAAATTATTTCTGTTAAAGTATCTGTTATAGAAATTTCTGACGTCATCGAGTGTGATACTTTTGACGCCGCTAATTGTCCCCTGTTCAATATGTCCGTACGGAGTATCCTTGAAAATGTACTGGTACAGTACAGCTTTGCCGAGTTCCTCGTCGCTGGAATACTTAAGGGTTGTAGTAAGGTAATTGAGTGTTTCGTCTTTAATTCTGTTAAAGTCCTCAGGGCTGAAGGCGGGGTGAAGGATTCCATCCAGGAAAAGAGGATAATATACCTCCAGGTTATCCTTGTGCACCCTGCCCGAAAAGACCGTCATTTCCGTAGAAGCAGAAGCGCTATAGGCTGAGGCCAGGGGGAAAAGTTTTTCAAGAATCTGTTCATAGCTATTGTTCTTAGTAGCTCCCTCGGAGATAAGGCGTGCTGTAATATAAGCAAGGCCTTCTTTACCCCTGGGGTCATTTTGAGAGCCGGCCTTAAACCAGATCTTAAAGGAAACGGTCGGATCATTTTTCACCGGCAGCAGGACGAGGCTTTCTTTCATAGGATTACCATTTTTTGTTTTTGCCGTTAAAGTGACAGAAAACAGGATCAATATACAAAATAAGAATTTTCTGGTCATTGATTTTCTCCCCTGACTAAAACCACATTTCTCTTTTCAGGCATAAAGTAATAACCAGCTGCCTGACGGATATCCTCGGGGGTGATCTTATCGATGCCTGAGTAAAGCTCATCAACGACGTCAATTCCGCCAGTAAGGGTAATAAACTGCGGGAGGAATCCGGCCACATTATCCGGAGTATCCAGATGCATGAGGAAAGAGTATCTTTCCCTTTTCTTCAGGTCGCTGAGTTTCTGTTTATCGACAAGAGTATTCTGAAAATTATTAAGCGTCTTATAAATCTCCTGTTTGACGTACTCAACATCCCTGGGGTCCTTAACCATGGAATAAATATAAAGCAGTTTAGGATCGCGGCTGAAGCCGAAATCGGCCTGAATAAACTGTACTTTCTGTTCCTTAAGGACGAGTTTTTTGTAAATATCGCTCGTTTCGCCAAAGGCAAGGTCGCCTATTAAGACAGAAGACAGTATGTTTTTATTATTAACGTCAAAGGCGTCTCCCTTATAGGATACGATTAGAAGAGGGAGTGTTTTGCCAGGATATGAAACAACCGTAGAGCGTTCAGCCGCCTGTGGAGGCTCGGGAGTAATCGCGGGAGCAACATAGCCCGGTTTCCATGATGAATAATATTTATTAATAAGCTTAAGGACGTTATCCTTTTTGAAATCGCCAACTACAAGGACGACCACATTCTCGGGGCGGTAATAGCGCTTAAAGAAGCTGATGCTATAGTCATACATGTTAGGCATGTCTTTAATATCCTGTTCAAAGCCTATAGTTGTATGTTTATAGGTATGCTTATCAAAAGCCATATCCTGAAGTTTCTCAAAGGCGACCTCCCAGGGGCTGGTCTTACCCTTGCGGTATTCACCGTAGACGGCGCCACTCTCGGTCTGGAATTCACGGACGTCATATTTCAGGTTCTGAAAGCGGTCGGATTCAAGTTCAATTACCTTTTCCAGGTCGTCCGAGGCAAAGTTGAGGTGATAGACCGTCAGGTCATCGCTTGTATAAGCGTTAGCATCGGCGCCAAGGCTGGTAATAATGCCGTCATAGACGGGTCCCGGATATTTATCGGTACCTCTGAACATCATGTGTTCGAAGAAATGGGCAAAGCCCGACTTACCGGGTTCCCATTCATCCCTGCTCCCTGTTCTGACGACTGAATAGTAAGATACGAGTCCGGGGCTGTCCATTGGGACCAGGATAATTCTTAATCCGTTATCCAGCCTGGTAGTAGTATAGTTATAAGGAAATATCTTTTCTGCTTTCGGACGAGCCATAGATACTCCTGCAAATAGTATTAAAATTCCTGCTAGAAAAATCTTAAGCATTTTGTTCTCTCCGTGGATAGGAAGACTCAGATAAAATTGGCAAGGAAAAGGTGAAACATAAAGGAATATTTCACCTTTTCCCAAAAAAGAACTAGATTTTGGTGATACCAACACCCGGCAGATCGGTAAGTGTAACTTTGCCGTTAACGACGGTTGTACCCTTATAGATATCATTGCTGATAAGGAGGTTACCATCGAGGTCAGCCCAGTCGACTTTTGGAGAAAGCTGTGAGGCAGCAGAAACAGCGCATGAGGTTTCAGTCATGCAGCCGATCATAACTTTCATTCCGAGTGAGCGTGCAAGTATGAGCATTTTCTGGGCTTCTCTCATGCCTGTAGACTTCATAAGTTTTATATTAATGCCGGAATAGACTCCGTGAGCCTTGGGTACGTCGACTAGTCTTTGAACAGCCTCATCGCCCATTGTAGGAAGAGGGCTGTGTTCAGTAACCCATGCATTTTCGTCGACCATGTTCTTTGGCATCGGCTGTTCAACAAAAACTACGTTATGTTCCTTGAGCCAATGGATCATATCAATAGCTTTCTCTTTATCCTTCCATCCCTGGTTAGCGTCGACGGTAAGGGGAACATTGGTAACCGAGCGAATGGTTTCAATCATTTCCTTATCGTTATCCAGGCCTAACTTTACCTTAAGGATCTTAAAGCCTTCAGATCCGGAAACAGCTTCCTGAGTTTTCTTTCTAACCACATCAGGTTTATCGATGCCGATAGTAAATGTAGTATTCGGGGTTTTATTCTTATCATATCCCCAGATATTATACCAGGGCTGGTTCATAAGTTTTCCAATGAGGTCGTGCAGTGCAATATCAACAGAAGCCTTGGCCGCGGGGTTTCCCGGAGCGATTGCATCGACATCAGAAAGAATATCATCAAGGTCGAAGGGGTTGGAATATTTTGACAAATCCACCTTTGAAAGGAACTCTGTAGCCGTAGCGTGAGACTCGCCCAAGTACGGAGGCATTGAAGCTTCTCCATAACCAATAACGCCGTCATATTCAATTTCCGTAAGCATAATGGGTGTAGTTGAGCGGGAGGCCTCAGCAACAGTAAAGACGTGTTTAAGTTC
Source organism: Acidobacteriota bacterium (assembly GCA_050258415.1). GTDB lineage: Bacteria > Bacteroidota > Ignavibacteria > Ignavibacteriales > SURF-24 > JAAXKN01. The sequence continues at coordinate 20,409 of JBLMYS010000414.1, forward strand.
AAGAGTATAAGGTCTGAACCTGAATTTCATTTTTCCGGATTTCATAGTATTAATGTATTTGTTTGCAAAAAGGTTATTTGATATTCCGCCCAAAAGAGCAGTTCCAGCAGCGAGGCTGGAGATTTTGAGGAAATCTCTTCTATTTTTTTTCATTTTCAACCTTCAGTTTAAGATTGTTGCTTTTAATAAGTGATATTCCATTTTTATCCAGTGAAGTCAGAATTCTCCTGGCCCTCAGGAATGTATCGAACCTGTGGGAGTTGAAGTCTTTCTTTGACATGTCGAGGCTATTAATTCTAACCCTGCCGGAAGAATGAATATACTCGCCATTGCCGATGTACATAGCAACGTGGGTTGCTTTTTCTTTAGAAGTAGCCGTTGCCTTATTTCCGAAGAAAAGGAGGTCTCCCGGTTTAAGGTTATCAAAACCGTCTTTTGTATCGACAGGATCGCCGGAATAGACCTGCTGCGAGGCATCGCGCGGCAGAATAACTCCGTTGAGGTAATAAATTGTCTTAGTAAAGCCGCTGCAGTCGACGCCTTTGACAGAAGTACCGCCCCAGAGGTAAGGAAGGCCCATGAGTGATTTTCCGGTTTTGATCAGGTTTTCAGCCTTAGGATCACGGCTGTCGAGCCAGCCATTAAAGTCGGTACATTCATTTTCCGGTATGAAAGCGATTCTATGGTCGGGGTATTCGACCTTAACAAATCCTTTTACCACGCCCAGATTTTTAAGTATATTTCCCTTAACGATATCTGAGACGTGAGCCGAATTAAGATCTGCCTCAGAGAGTGTAAAGCCGTAGAAAGCCGTATAGATTACTTTATCGGCATTATTCCAATTCTCATATTCATCTTTTGTCATAGTCTGGACTCCGTCGCCGTCGACCCAGGCTATATATTCATCAGGGGTTTGGATGAGGTACCATCCATGATCTTTTTTAAGTACTCTTACAGGAGTGCCAAGGAGTCCCTGTGTAGCCATTTCGGCTGAGTGTTCATGATTTGTTCTGAGGTTTGCCACTGAAAGGTTAATAAATCCATAAGTTTTTCCTTCCAGGTCCTTTGAGGGGAGGATTGAGATTTCATCTTTAACTTTGAGGTTATTTTTTTTGAGTTCAGAAAGGAGCTTATCTTTAGCAGATGGGATATTTGTCTCACCTTTAAGAGTTACAGATCCGTTTTCTTCAACCGTCTGAACATTAAAGATCGCAGTACGTTTATCAGGAGCAAACTGTTGTTTTACCTTATCGAGTAATTCTGTCATTTTTTTGTTCTCTTGTGCACTTGTTAATGTCAATGATCCAATTAAAAAGCCGGTAAACAATACATAAAGTATATTTTTCATATAGCTCACGTTTAGTTAGAATTAATTAAAGTTAGATTAAAGAATATAGTAAAAGATTATTTATGTATAAACGCTCATTCATTTCAGGGCCAACGGCAGAGTAAAAATAAAGCTACTGCCAAGTCCGGGTTGACTTTCAACCATAAGCCTGCCCCCGTTTTTTTCAACGAACTCCTTGCAGATTAAAAGTCCCAGTCCAGTTCCCTTTTCCTGTTCAGTTCCGGGTGTAGTACGGTTTTCACTCAAGCTAAAGAGTTTAGAAAGCTGGAAGCTGTCCATTCCCCTGCCAGTATCCCTGACTGTAACTCTCACAGTGTCGTTTTCTCTTTCTGCAATCAGGTGAACTGTTCCCGATTGGCCTGTAAATTTAATTGCATTAGAGATAAGGTTTCTCAAAACGGTTTCAGTCATCTGTTTATCTGCAAAAACCATAAGGGAGAGTTCAATTTCATGGCTGAGAGTAATCTTCTTTTTACACGCATTAGCCATATAGAGCTGAACGATTTCGTCGCCCAGTTCATGGAAATTAAATTGCTGAGGGGCGACTTCAATTCTTCCGAGCTGGAGGCGCGACCACTGCAGAAGATTTTCAATAAGTTTATATACTCCGCTGGCGGACTTATAGATGCTGCCTGCGAATTCCTTAATTTCATCGGGATTAAGGTCTTCCAGGTAATTAGTCATATATTCAGAAAACCCAAGCAGAGCTGTAAAGGGGCTTTTAAGGTCGTGGGCGATAATCGAGAAAAGTTTATCCTTGCCTGCATTAATAGCTTTTAACTCTTCTTCGTCCTGAATTTTTTTTGTAACATCAAGCATGAGACACATTCCAGCCGAGACAACCCCGTCTTTTTCCTTAATAGGGAGCGTATGGAATTCGTAAAACCTGTCAAAGAGCCTTTGAGTAAATATATTTTCCTGGCCATTTAAGGCTGCGCGGTAATATGGTTCTATTAGTTTACACGTCTCAGGTGGATAAAGTTCCCAGAGAGTCTTTCCCACGACAGAATCGAGGGAGGGACTGGTTCTGGCAATTTCATCACCGTCAGCCACGATATATTGCAGATTTTTATCAAAGAGAATAACTCCCCCGTTCGGGAAGTTCTGTGCCAGGATTCTATAGCGTTTCTCGCTCATAGATAAAGCTTCTTCAGCAATTTTCCTTTCAGTAATGTCGCGGTTACTGCCGCGTCTGCCCAGGAGCACGTTTTCGGGGCCATAGGCAGGCTGGCACAAGTGAGCGATCCAGCGTATTTCCCCGTCGCGTTTAACGATCCTGAATTCAATTTCCGTCTGCTCACGGTAGCGGTTTTTACCTGAAATGTGAGAAAGATAGATTTCGAGGTCTTCAGGATAGACAATGGATTCAAAAAGTTTAGGATCGTTTTCAAATTCTTCAGCCCCGTAGCCTGAAATTCTCATGCAGGAGGGGGATGAATATATAAAGCTTCCATCGGGGCTAATCCAGAATTCCCAGTCGTAAGTATTTTCAGCAACGATTCTGTATTTTGTTTCAGAGACCTTCAGGCCAGTTTCAGCTTCTTTCCGTTTTGTAATATCTGTTGAAATTGAGACTATGCCTTTAACTTTTCCATTCTCATCAATATGCGGGATTTTATCTGTCTGAAGCCATTTGATCCCCTCCTGTGTATGGAAAAGCTGTTCAATATTTCTAAGGGCCTTGCCGCTTCTAATTACCTCGAGGTCGAGCATGAGGAAATCAGCTGAAAGGCCAGGAAAGAGTTCTGCGGTTGTCTTACCGATCCAGTTTTCCTTCGGGATGCCGCAAACCTCAGTCAAAGCCTTATTGACATTTACGTACCTGTCGTTTTCATCTTTATAATAGATGAAGGATGGTACGGAGTCGAAAATCACTTCCAGGCCGGAGCTGGGAAATTCCAAAGGGTCATGATTCAAGGTAAAGTCCTTCATGTCGAGTGAAGGCTCAGAATGACCAGGGTCTCTCAATATTTTCTTTACCGGATCAGGTCCCGTATTATTATGATCATCCATATTAGCCCCGCAAAGACCGATAATAAATAAGCCGCAATTTTTATCATTCAAAGTTAACAAAATAATTTCAAATGGGAAACGAATTATAAAGCAAAAAGGCAAAAGCCTTCTTAAGAGAGAATAAAGGGATGCAGAAATGAATAAAAATACCGGCATTTAAAGAGAAAATACATCATCGGCCGGCGCCTTAAAAAAAATATAAACCCCCTTGAAAGATTTTTCCTTTCAAGGGGGTTTAAATCACAAATGCTACAGATCATCATTTAAGGAACATCATTTTTCCTGTAGTTACCTTCTCCCCTGCTGTGACCCTATAGATATAGGATCCGCTTGGAAGAATGTTGCCCCGGTTATCATCAGCATGCCAGAGGAGAGTGTGAAGGCCGGGGGCAGCCTGTTCGTTTATGAGTGTTTTTACTTCCTGTCCGAGCATATTATAAATCTTAACCGTAAGGAATGAAGCCGCAGGAAGGCTTACCCTGATTACAGTAGACGGGTTAAAGGGATTCGGATAGTTCTGAGAAACCTCAAATTTTCCAGGGACAAGGGAATTAGTTTCCTTTTCCACTCCGGTCACAGAGGCTGGAACGAAGCTTTCCACGTTTGAGAAAGCCGAGGGTTTTCCTTCAGAATTAAACGATCTTACTCTCCAGTAATATGTAGTTCCCAGGCTGAGTCCGCTGAGAGATTTATAGTTTGCATCAATGCCTGTAAAGCTTCTGGCATTTGACATATCCTTATTAGCTGAATACTGGACTTCATATTTAAGAGGTGAGGACGAAGCCGGTACAAACCAGCTTAAGACCGGAGAAGCAGAAGAAAGTTTCACCTTGTTAATGGGGCTTCCCGTAAGAGGAACTAAAGAGGCCGTGGTACCAGGGTCAACTATAAACGTGGCAACAGCCGAATTTTCGGAAATATTTTCCGCATGCCCGGCCTCATAAGAAGAAACTACCCATGCATATGTAGCGCCGGGTGTAAGTCCTGTAACTGTTGTGTCCATGCCGTAAACACAATCAAACGTCTTAAAGATATTCTCAGGTTTATAAGACATATAGCAAACTTCAACGCGGTAATTCAGTCCTGCTGAAGATCCCGGCAGGAACCAAGTCAGTTCAGCAGATGAGGCCGTGATCATAGATCCCGCAGTGGGTGAAGAGATGATGGGCTTCAAGGGTTTAACCGCAGCGTCTGCAACGACCTTAAAATTGGCTGCAGCAGATGGATTGGTCCATGCACCTGTTGACCCCAGTCTTGACTGAACGTGCCAGTAATATGTTTTACCGGCAGTAAGTGCATTTTCATCCCCTGAAATGCACAAATCAGTTGTAGAGGCAAGAGTTTTTTTGCTCAAAAAGGTACTATCTTCAGCATATTCAACCTGGTACTCGAGACCTGTTCCATCCCCACCGACATACCATGAAAAATAAGGAGTTTTTGAATAGACCGTTGTACCCCCTACGGGCCACGATGGAGTGGGTATGATTGCAGCTGGAACAATTCCCCCGTCGATACTGAACTTTGCCTCTACACCTGACCAGGCGGAAGCTTTAGCATCGGTTGAATCCATTGAGGACCTGACCTGCCACTGATATGTTTCACCAGCAGTAAGACTTTCGATGGCAATATAGTTGTCCGAAGTCCAGTAAGTGGGTGCATTATAAGACGAATCCTTTACGTTTTTGTAACGCACCTGGTAATAGAGGCCGGGGAAGTAAGTATTGAGATACCAGCAGAACTGCACTGAAGTTGAATATACTGCTGCTCCACCCACAGGCCATGATGGAACAGGCACGGGTGCAGTCTGTGCCATGCCTGAATACACCTTGAAATGAGCTTCCAAAGAAGGCTCACTTACTTTTGTTGTGTCACTTGCAAGTCTTGATACTACTTTCCAATACCAGTCTCCGGGAGCAAGAATCTCTTTTACCGAGGCGTAAGAATCCGCGCTCCACCCGGTATTTTTGGTGCCCGGTGCGGCCTGGACATTACTTGTATTCGAGTAATAGACCTTATACTGAAGGCCGGGATCGGCAGCTCCGATATACCAGAAGAAATCAGGTGTTGGCGTATAAACAGTTGCACCTCCTACAGGCCAGCATGGAATGGGTTTTATTGGTCCCGGATCAGCTATTGTTGAGAAACTGTCTATTTTGGAATATGAAATTATGGCACCGTTTGCAGATTTTGAGCGGACCTGCCAGTAATAGGTTTTACCTCCCTGGAGAGTTTCGAGAGTAAAAGAGGCCTGATCCAGATTGGAAACCTGAGTAAAGCCAGGAAGCTTGTTGTTAACCGGAGCTGAAGTTGAAAAGAACAGGTCAAACTTTATACCCTGGCTGTAAGGATTAGTATACCAGGCAAAATTTGCTGATTTTGTATAAAGGAGTGTATTTTTAACCGGATAAGTCAGAACAGGCTTTACTTCAGCTATTGTATAAAATGTACTTGTATCGGAATAAGAGCCCCAGGAAGTATTACCCGCCTGGACGCGCCAGTAGTACTGCTTTCCGTTTTCAAGGCGCTGCGCAGCCGTAGTGGGAGTCCAGGAAGTATCATTAAGGCCATTTTCGTATGTTACAGTGGCAAAGGACTTATCTGTAGAAATCTGAAGCCAGTAGGTTGTTGCTTCAGCAGAAGAGTTCCAGATTAGTGCCGGTTCAATTGACACGCCGGCAGCCTTATTGGCAGGAGCGATTAGTTTGACCGCAGCAGGCTGTGCAAAGAGCATTGCCGGGAGCAGCACCAGACATATAAGCAGGAGTCTGGTAAAAGTAACTTTTCTCATTTTCCCCTCATTATAATTATGAAAAGTAATAATATGTAAAGACAGATAAATAACTTACATCAGGAACACCCGGCCCAGGCAAAGGCTGGGGAAAAATCTATTGTTAAATGCCAGTTATTTCAAAAAGAAAAGTAATAATTACCGAACAGGGAAAAGCAATGACTGCTGTCATTGCATTTATTAAAAGAAAATAATGCTTTTAAGTTAACAGGTGAAATTTTCATTGTCAAGCCCTGAGGAGGTGTTTGGGGATTTTTTTGTAGCCCAAAATTGACCGGCACATTGGATGATGATTTAAGTATTTGATGATTTTTTTCAATTAAAGGCAGTTTACACGAGGGGTAAAAATCAGGAGTTAAAGTTTAAGCTATCTGTAGCCGAGGCTTAACAGTCTGTTGATTACAGGAGTAATTTCATCGCGCCAGATAATGTAGCCTTCCGCATTCAGATGTATTCCGTCAAATGTAAGCTCACTTCTAAGGTAGCCCCCACGGCTCATCCTTGAATTGAGGTCGACAAACAATATCCCCTTTTTCTCGGCATAAGTTTTAAGGAGGTTATTCAGGCTTGTAATTTCCTGATTTTTCTTTGAAGCGAGCATATATTTTGAAGAAACATATAAAGGAGACTGTATGACAGGGATTATACCGTTTTCCTTAAGAGCTTCAACAATCTTTATGTAGTTGGCAAAAATCAGTTCAGGGGGATAACCTGTATAAAGGTCATTTATGCCTCCCATGATGAAGCATATTTTGGGTTTAAGCTTATAGACATACTGCATGCGGTTAAGATAGTCCCTAATGCCGTCGCCAGGTATGCCTCTTTCAGCAATATCCGTTCTGCCGAGGAGTTCATTCCAGTTAACGCCGTGAGTAAGGGAATTTCCGAGCATAACAATTTCAGCGTGTTCAGTTTTATATATGCTGTAAAGTCCGACCTGAAGGCGGTGGTCCAGTGTCCCACTATAGTAAGTTGAATCAGTAAGGGCAGAGAGCCTGGATGCAAAAAAGAAAAAGAAGAAAAACCAAAAGAACCATACTTCCCTTTTCATTTTACTCACCCTTATAGTATTAACTACAATTTAAGATGTCATCAGAACTGGAAATAAATAAACGGCTGCAGGTCTGCCGATTTAGCCTGTGCGACAACCCAGATCATAACGGCGAGGATTAAAGCCTTGCCCCAAAGAGGTGTTTTTGTCAGGATTCCGGCAGATTTTAGTTCAAAAGATTTCGGAATAAAATGCAGGACATAGCCCGCCACAATCAATGCAAAAACCGAAGGGAAAGCCTGAACAAACTGAACGAATACGCCACCCTTGAAGTAGTTAAAAATCTGAGAGAACATATCCAATGCCGAAGAGAAACTTGTTGCTCCGAATAACACCCACGTTACAGCAATAAGGTGGAAGGTAATAATGACCTGGAATACGTGGAGCACCCTGGAGTTACTAATACCCAGTTTATCATAGAGCCACTGTTTTGGTTTTTTAGTAAACAAGGCAAAAGCCATCATAAGTCCGTGGACTGCGCCCCAGAGTATAAAAGTATAGGAAGCTCCGTGCCAGAGTCCGCAGATCAGGAAAGTAATTACCAGAGCTGTAGCATTTCCCAAAGTCCGGAGGTTTCTAAATTTCATTTGAAGCGGGCGGAAGAGATAATCGAGGAGCCAGCTTGAAAGAGATATATGCCAGCGTCTCCAGAATTCAGCAATTGAGGCAGCCTGGTAAGGAGAATTAAAGTTATCCATAAGCTTAAAGCCCATGAGAAGAGCCACGCCGATAGCGATATCAGAATAACCTGAAAAGTCGCAGTAAACCTTGAGTGCATAGCCATAAACGGCGAGGAGGTTTTCAACCCCGGTATAGCGTGTTGGCATTTCAAAAATGCGGTCCACAAAATTCACTCCGATATAGTCGGCGATGACGGCCTTCTTAAACAATCCTGAAATGATCAGGAATACGCCGCGGCCGATGTAGTTTTCCGGTATTTTCAAGTCGCTTTTAATCTGGGGCAGAAATTCAGGGGCGCGGTCGATGGGGCCGGCCAGGATACTCGGGAAGAAGGAGACATAAAGCAGAAAATCCCTGAAACTTTTTTCGGGTTCCATTTTCTCGAGGTAGACGTCAAGCACATAGCTGAGGGCCTTAAAAGTGAAAAAAGATATTCCTACGGGAAGGAATATATCCAGAGGCGTAATGGCCGAAGAGCGTATATGGTTAATAATTTCAACAAAAAAGTTTGTGTACTTAAAGTAAAACAGCACGCCTATATTCACAACAATAGAAACTATGAGAGCAGTTTTTTTCTTCAGGGAGCTTTCATTTTGTCCGATGTATTTTCCGGCAGAAAAATTAAAAAGAGAGCTGAATACAAGCAGGAGGAAATAAAGTCCCGCTGCCTTATAGTAAAAGAAGAGTGAAAACACTATGAGGATGTAGACGCGGAAATTTCTGCTTTTTGAAAATGCGCTGTAGAATATCAAGAAAGCGAAGAAGAAGAACAGGAATTCCGCGGTGCTGAATAAAAGCGGATCATCCGGGACGTAATTAAACAGAGAGAGAAACTTATTAAGGTCAATATTATGTAACATTTCTTTTAAGCCGCCTAAGAAAGTTGACGATAAAGAATTTTATATAGCTTCAGAAAAAGATATCTAAATTGTAAATAAACTAATTGTAATCAGTTGGTTTTTGAATCGACCAGATTTTGAAGGTCCCCGATATTTTTCAGTTTCAGGACCTCGATATTCTTAAACCGGACCTTGTATTCATTCTCGACAGCCAGAATAACATTTATATGGTTCAAAGAATCCCATCCCGGCACCTCGTCGGCTCTGGTGTGGCTCAATATTTCGAAATCCTCCAGGTGAAGGACATTTAGAATTGTTTTTTTCAGTCTTTCTGAAATCATATTACCCCCATAGAACTTCTTCTTTACTTTTTAATATTCTTTCCATATTAGCCTTGCGGGCCGGTTTTCCGGCCGAGCTCTTAATGAGCCATCTTGGAGGCACAATATAAACATTTTTTATAGTAACATCTATCTGCATACCGGTTTTAATTATATCGAGGCGGAGTTTTCTGAGCATTTCAGCTTCAGTGTAGTGGGATTCGGCAATAACTGAGATCTGTTCACTTCCGATTGCAGGGTCCTCCTCACCGAAAGCTATTACCCTGCCGGGAATCACGCCTTCGGCCTGCATGACTGCGTCCTCAACGTCCTCGGGATAGATATTATTTCCCGCAACAATAATGATATCTTTTTTGCGCCCGATAGCATAAATATAGCCCTCCCACAAGAATCCGTAGTCGCCGCTATAATACCATCCGTCCTTAAGGACCTCCGCAGTTTTTTCAGGATAGTTCCTGTAGCCTTCAAAAACTGTTTCCGATTTAATTACAATTTCGCCGACCATTCCTTCCGGGAGGTCGCTGCCGTCCTGGCCAAGAATTCTTACTTTCGTATGAGCAATCGGTTTACCGGATGAGACACATACGCGGACGACCTGAGTAGAGCTAGTGGCCAGATTTACGATTCCCTTTGAAAGCAGCTGCCGGTCGACCTCAAGGTGTCTTGGTTCCATTCCGGGTTCGGTCTGTGTGGCAGAGAAGGTTATTTCCGCCATGCCGTAGCAGGCGCCAAACTTTTCCTTTGTGATTCCAAGGTGTCCGAATGAATCGAGAAATTTCATAAAGCTGTCATATCTAACGGGTTCGCTGCAGTTAATGAGCATTCTCACAGATTCAAGGGAAATCCCCTCAAGGTCCTCAGTACGTATTTTGTCCGACATCAGGTTAAAAGCGAAGTTTGGAAGCCATGAAAGCGTTGCCTTTTCCTTTGAGATTGCGTCAAGAAGTATTTCTGGCACCATGACCCACTGAAAAGGGTCCATCTGGATGAGAGTTATGCCTGAGGCCAGAGACATATGGAAAGCCGCGATGAGGCCCATATCGTGATAAAGAGGGAGCCAGCTTGCAACTTTGTCTTTATCTGTAAGTTTTATAGCCTCTGAATAATTTGACACATGCAGCAGTATCTCTTTATGGGTAAGAAGGACAGGCTTCTGTAGACCGGTTGTGCCAGATGAATGCTGAAGGAGAAACGGGTCTGTAGATTTCATATTATTGCGTATGTTGAGTATTTCCTTATACTCATCATTATTAACCGGAAGCTCGTCATGGAATTCCAGAGGGAAAATGATTCCCCTGATCTTGCTGTTTTGGCTTACTGTAAGAGGGGTCACAATATGTTCAAGCTCCCTTTCAGTCATTATCCAATCCAGTCCGGAATGTTTTGCCATACCTTCGAGACCCTGCCGGAACTTTTCCGGGTGCAGTCTTCCGTTCGGGTATGCAAGAACAGCAGGAATTGCGCCAATGCTAGCAATTGCGAGATAGAGAGGGTAAAACTCCGGATTGTGTCTAACTATAATAGCACAGACATCGCCATGGCCAATTCCCCTTCTCCTGAGTGTAAGGGCTATTTTGTCGGCGTTTGAAAGCAGGCTGCCAAATGTCCATCTGTAAGGTTCAGTTTCGGCATCCCAGTGGACAACAGCCTCTTTCTCCGGGAATAATGCAGCATTCAGGCTCCAGCGTTCCCAGAGGGTTTCATTTGGATTAAATCTGTTAATCATAATATTTTCTCTTTAGAAAAATTATTAAACATAGGCAGAGCCGGGCTCCCCAAAAAACGCAGGGACGCCTTACTTCTGGGAATTATAAGCATCTATAATTGCCTTAGAGAGCATATTTGCGACCTTCTTTGAGCCATCGAGAGAAATATGGCCATAGTCCTTGAATGCAAGTCCAGAGCTTGCCCATGCTACGATGGAATTCTCCCCTCCCATAGCTTCAAACATATTCCAGAAAGTAATTCCTGTTGAGCTTGCAATTTTCTTCTGTGATTCAACCATTTTGATTACGTTGGGGTCGGTTGCAAATTTTGTTCCCTTCTTTATTGCCCTGTCGCCAACGCTGACTAAAAGAATGCTTGCCTGCGGGAAAGCGCGCTTAAGGTCGTTAATAACGTTAATCATCTGGTTTTCGTACCAGCCGAAGTTGACATTGCCGGTTGAGACCATATTCTGTCCGAAGCTAAGTACAATTAACTTATAGTTGAGGTACTTATTGAAGTCCTGCATAGTTTCAGGCGAAATGTCACGGAATGAAGTTCCGGTGTTTCCCCTCCAGGCAAAGTTGTCGAGGTAGAGTCCGGGACCGGTTTCCATGCTGATGCCGTAGAACTTAGCCTGTTCGGCAACGGTGGCAGTCATCTTAAAGGAGGTGCCGTTTGAAGGCACCGTAAGAAGAAGCTCCTTGACGCCTTTGCCGGTTTGAAGAGGAGCATTCTGCTCACTTCCGTTATTAAAGGAATATTTAATGGATGAATTTTTCGCGTCGGAATAATAGACTTTAATAGTTCTAAAGCCGCTTGCTGATGAATAGCGGTTATAGCAATCGTATTTAACCCAGCTTCCGGCCTTTGGAATAAAAGCAAACCCATTTATTCCCAGGGGGATATTGGCTTCCTTGCCTATGATAACAGAAGAAGTTTTCCAGTCGCCTGAGAAAGAGATTCCCGTAGAAACCCTGAAAGATACGTCCTGTGATGTAACAGGAAGGAACCCCGCGCCCATGCCTCCAAATTCCTTCTGAAGGGCCTGTCTCACATCGGCATCAATAAGATCGCCCTCGAGTCCTGAATCGCCGTAGTGTGCAATTCTGACGCTTTTAGAGCGGGACTGTTTAAGCGCAGAAAAGAAGTTCTTCATCTGTGCCATATTGCCCGAAAGCCCCACGTTCGTCTGGGGAGGAAGGGATGCGTTTGATTCACTGGAAAGGCGTGTCAGGCGGCTTAGTGATTCAAAAAGGAACTGTCCCGGGAAGGATGCATATATGATTTTACCAACGGGCTTAATATCCTGTGAAAAAGGAACAACCTGGTTTTCCTGAGTCCTCATGCTTAAAAGCGAGTCGGGTTTAATGTCTGAAAATAAGCTAACCGGTTTAGTTTTGAAGAAAACTATATTTACACCTTCGGGGATGTAAGAAAGAATAAATGAGAACAGAATTGCCAAACCTATAACAGTTACCGGTCTGTTCTTATCATTGATTGACGACATATGAATTTTCCTTCTTGATGTTAAAAACGTTTTATAAGGCAGAAATCACCTTTATAGTAAATACAGATTAATAATGTCCGGTTTATGGAACTGCTATTGAATCAATTTATTCATTATCGCGTCCAGTTCCTCACGCCATATGGCATAGCCATTTGCATTCAGGTGCAGGCCGTCGTAAGTCAGTTCGTCCTTCAGAAGCCCATCTTGAGTCATTTTAGGAATCAGGTCAACAAACGTCAGATTATTTTTCCCGGCATATTCCTTCAGGAGCATATTCAGTTTATGTACTTCCGGATTTTTGTCGCGGGCGTTGTGCCATTTTTGAGAGACAAAAAGTGTCGACTGGATGACAGGAATGATGTTATGGTTCTGAAGTTCCCTTATCACCTTCACGTACTGATTAAAAATCGTTTCTACATTGTAGCCCGAATAGATATCATTTATCCCCCCCATAATAAAGCAGATTTTAGGGTTGAGCCTGTAGATATAGTCCAGCCGGCTTAAAAAGCCTTCCACTATATCGCTAGGGATACCTCTTTCGGCTATATCATTTCTTCCCAGCAGTTCATTCCAGTTGACGCCGTGCGTGATGGAATTTCCGAGCATAACGATATTAGAGTGCTGAGTCCTGTATATATTATATAAGCCAGTCTGAAGCCAGTAGTTAGGATTTTGTTTATAGGCGGCGCTGTCTGCTCCGGTTGAAAAAGCAAAGGCGCTTTCAGTAAAAAGAAAAGAAACAACTGCCACAAAAAGCAGCGGCATTCTGCCAGTATTCATTTGACCCCTCAAATTTCCGTTAGGAGTAAATATTAAAAAATAAAGGATAAAATCCAAACAGAAAGAGCACGTAAGTATTCATAAATATATTTTATTTGGTTCTTATTTTGCGCCATAACACGTTTAGCGGCAATAGATTAAAGAATTTTGTGCCCACAGAGGAAAAGTCTTGCTTTTTATACGGCTTCTTGTATTTTGTGTAAGTATAATATTGTGCATTTCAAAAGATAACGTAATAACTGGCTAAATCCGGGGCTAAAGTTCTTAAGAAATGTTGGCTTTTCAGCATTGTCTGCAATTAAAGACTCATTGTGAAACCACAAGAATTTCTAAACAGTGAGCGCTCGAGGTGAAGCTCCCCGCCTCAATTGAGGCGGCACATCTTCCTGTTGGAGTTCACCGATTTAATCTCTAGAGTTCAAGACATTCGATATCTGTTGCATTAAACTAACAATATATGTCCGGAGTGTATATGGATTCAAAATCATACGGTTTCATTGGCGGGGGCAGGATTACCCGCATAATCTTAAAGGGCCTTAGCAATACCGGGCTAAATTTTCCAAATGTCGTTGTCAGTGATATTATAATGGGGTATCTGGAAAAGCTCAAGCAAACTTATCCGGAAATTTGTATTTCATACAATGACGACAAGCTTCCGGCAAGGCAGGATGTTGTATTTCTTTCACTTCATCCCCCACTGATCTGCGACATCCTGAAGGAAATAAGGCCTGAGCTCGGCAAGGGGAGCATAATTATCTCACTGGCTCCAAAGATAACAATATCCAAGATGCAGGAAGCTCTTGGTGGTTTCAACAGGATTGTAAGAGTAGTTCCAAATGCTCCTTCCATTGTAAATGCGGGCTATAACCCGGTAAGTTTTTCCTCAGGAATTCATGAAGGCGAAAAGTCTGCAATACTTAAGATGCTTTCTCCTCTGGGTGAGTGTCCTGAAGTGGCCGAAGAAAAGCTTGAGGCCTTTGCAGTCCTTACTGCCATGGGGCCAACGTATTTGTGGTTCCAGCTTTATGAATTAAAGAATATCATGAAAGATTTCGGCCTGAATGAAGCAGAGATAGAAGAAGGGATAAAGAAGATGGCCGAAGGGGCCTTAAAGACGATGTTCTCCGGTATGTCTTCAGAAGAAGTAATGGATCTTATTCCGGTTAAGCCGATCGGGGACGTGGAAGAAAAGATAAAAGAGACCTACAGAAACAAACTGCTGGCAACCTACAACAGAATTAAGCCATAAAAAAAAGCCGGCCGCCCAAAAGGCGGCCGGCTTTGACTCAAACTAAAGACCAAATCATCCGAAGAAAGTTGCAGCAACATCCATCAGTTTTGGATCGACAGTCTTAAGTTCTCCTGTAGCAGCCTCAAGAGGAACGGCAACTATATCAACGCCTCTAAGAGAAGCCATTTTACCGAAATCTCCCTTTTCTACCAGTTCAGCGGCAAAGACGCCAAAGCGTGTACCGAGTACCCTGTCGAAAGCCGTTGGAGATCCGCCTCTTTGAACGTGACCTAAGATTGTAGCTCTTGTTTCAAAGCCTGTACGTTTTTCAATTTCGCTTGCAAGGAGGTTACCGATTCCGCCAAGTCTTACGTGGCCGAATGAATCGAGTTCCTGGCTTTGTAAAATCATACCTTCTTTTTCATCAGATGTATCCCACTGAGCGCCTTCAGCAACGACGACGATTGAGAAGTTTTTGCCCCTTGAGTGTCTTTTCTTAATAACTTCGCAAACCTCATCCATCTTGAACGGCTGTTCCGGGATAAGGATTATGTCAGCTCCACCTGCCATACCTGAATGAAGGGCAATCCATCCGGCGTGACGGCCCATGACTTCAACTACCATTACGCGGTTGTGTGATTCGGCGGTAGTATGGAGGCGGTCGATGGCTTCCATAGCGATGTTAACAGCTGTATCGAAACCGAAAGTATAATCTGTTGCATTAAGGTCGTTATCGATTGTCTTTGGGACGCCTACGACATTAACGCCTGCCTTGTATAATTTGGTTGCAACGCCGAGTGTATCCTCGCCGCCAATGGCCACGAGGGCATCGATACCGCTATCCTTCATATTTTTAATGATAGTAGCCTCACCATTAGGCACTTTATAAACGTTTGTACGTGAACTTCTGAGAATAGTACCGCCGCGATGTAAAATACCTGAAACTGCATCAACATCCAGATTAATATATTTATTCTCAAGTAAACCTTTCCACCCTTCTGTAAAACCAACAACCTGATGGCCGTTCTGAATGGACTTTCTAACAACTGCACGGATAACAGGATTTAAACCCGGGCAATCTCCCCCGCCAGTCAACACACCAATTTTCATTTTTCCTCCGGTTTAATAATATCCATTTAAGGTATACAACTTAATTTATCTAATTCAAGGGGAATTTTCCCCTTTCAGGCGAACATGTGAAAAGCAGAAAAGAGAACATTCTTATCCAGTTTCCGGACAGGAGTTCTTTTCCTTCCGCTATTTCTAAAGAACTTTCAATTTAGCAAACTTGACCAGAAGTTGTTTTACGCCGGCTTCCTCGAAAGCCACAGTTACTCTCTGCATCTCGCCGATGCCGTTGATCTGCTGGACTTTTCCAAGGCCAAATTTTTCATGCATTACCTTAGAGCCCATACGAAGCGACTTTTGTTCCTGGTTAAAGTCGTCATAGTCCTCCTGGTAGTGCTCATCGTAAGCAAAATCCTTCTTTGTACGGCGGCTTGAACCCTTGCGGCCCGAGGCGCCGTTTAGCTCGACATAGGTTACGGGGTCGAGTTCTTCGATGAATCTGGATTTGCTCTGGTATGCAACCTCTCCAAAACGGTAGCGTGAACGGGCGTAAGTAAGGAATACTTTCGACTCTGCACGAGTAAGAGCGACATAGAAAAGGCGTCTTTCCTCTTCTATTCTTGCATCGGAATTAAATTTCGGGGCAAGTGGGAATATATCCTCTTCAAGGCCAGAGACAAAGACGACGGGAAATTCAAGTCCTTTAGCGCTGTGGACAGTCATCATTGTAACGCTGTTATTTTCGTCTTCCATCTGATCGACGCCAGAGACAAGAGAGACCTCAGCCAGGTACTGTTCCATTGTAGCATTTGGAATGCTTCTGGAGTAGTCGCTAATTGCATTAAGCAGTTCCTGGATGTTCTCATATCTTACGAGCGACTCGGGGGTATTTTCCTCCTTATAGATCCTGAGTATGCCGAGTTCATCAATAAGAGCCGAAATAAGCTCGCTTAAGGAGAGTTTTTCCTTAAGAATAATATATTTATCCAGAAGAAGTTTGAACGCCTTGACGTTTTTCTGAATTCTTTCCTTTACCTCAATGACCTCGAAGACCCTCATCATTGTGTCAAAGAGTGTAAGGTGATGTTTTCTGGCAAAAGCGATCATCTTGCTGATGGAGGTATTGCCAATTCCGCGCTGCGGGAAGTTCATAATTCTCAGCAGGCTTTCCTCATCGGCCTGGTTTGCCAGCACCCTCAGGTATGCAATTACGTCTTTTACTTCTTTTCTCTTATAAAATTCAATTCCGCCGATGATCCTGTATGGGATGCGTTCGCGCCTGAAGGCATCTTCAAGAGCTCTCGACTGGGAATTAATTCTATATAGGATTGCGAAATCCTTATAAGAGAGTTTCTTCTGAGAGATTTCCTCTTTAATGAGCTTTGTGAGCTGGTATGCCTCATCCTTTTCATCCGAGCACCTTACGAGTGCAAGTTCTTCGCCGTCGTTATTTTCTGTCCAGAGTGTTTTAGCAATCTGTTCCTGATTGTTCTTAATAACTGAACCTGCCGCAGCCAGTATGGTCTTTGTGGAGCGGTAGTTCTGCTCGAGGCGGAATATTTTAGCTTTCGGGAAATCACTTTCAAAGTCGAGCATATTGCGAATATCGGCGCCTCTCCAGCCGTAAATACTCTGTGCATCGTCGCCAACGACACAAATATTTCTTTTAGATGAGATAAGGAGCCTCAAGAGTTCGTACTGGGCGCGGTTGGTATCCTGATACTCGTCAACGAGGATATAAGTAAATTTCTTTTTATACTTCTGAAGAACCTTCTCCTTTTCCTTAAAAAGCTCAATCGGTTTTAAGAGGAGGTCATCAAAGTCCATAGAGTTATTCTCTCTGAGGCGTTTATTATATTCATCATAGATATCGGCAATTTTTCTCTCAAGCACGGAAGAGGCCATATTGTCGGCATATTCCTTTGGATAAATCATCTGGTTTTTCAGATAACTAATCTTATGATGAATGGAGTTAGCCGTAACGCCTTCCATGATCCAGTTCATTTCCTGGAGTATGGTGCTTACGAGAGCCGCGGAATCCTCGGTGTCGTAGATGGAGAAATTACTCTTAAAGTTAATTTTTTCGGCTTCAATGCGGAGTATTTTGGCAAAAATGGAATGGAAAGTACCCATCCAGAGGTGGTCTGCGCTTTGCCCGATAAGTGAGCGTATGCGCTGTTTCATCTCATTAGCTGCCTTATTTGTAAAAGTGAGGGCCAGTATAGAAGAGGGTTCGAATCCCTGGTCAATCAGGTATGCGATTTTGTAAGTCAGCACCCTTGTTTTCCCGGATCCAGCACCGGCAACTATCATTTGCGGGCCGTCAAGATACTCAACAGCTTCTTTTTGCTCTAAATTTAAGGTCTTAAGTAATGTCATTGCAAGTAGTCTAATATTTAGTTTGCAAATATACTAAATATTAGTCAGAAATTCAAAAAATACCGGGGAATTGGATTTTCCGAGCAAATTGAGGCCATAATTGGAAGGTTTTCGACTACTTTGACGATACAATTATACACCTTCCGGAAAGAAAAAGCAAGAATGTTTTTAAGGGGACAAATATTCCCACAAAATAAAAGGCATACTTTCAGGGAGTATGCCTTTTATAGATAAAAAGTCTCTTACGGGGAGCTATTTTACAAGGAGTTTCCCGTCTTTCATAATGATTTTCCCGTCAAAATAGACCGTAGGCTTTTTGACCAGGCCATCCAGGTGACTTTCGACGCGGACATTTCCGCCCATTGATTTATTATCCCCGAAAGCTATGTGGATTGTTCCCATAACCTTCTCGTCTTCAAGGAGAACGCCGCTTAATTTTGCCTTATCGTTGGTTCCGATTCCGAATTCAGCCACATTGCGGGCGTCTTTGCCGTGGACATCGAGTAGTTTAACAAGTTTTTTAGCCTCGGGGCCCCCTTTGATTTCAGTTGCATAGCCATTTTCGACTTTAATTCTGATATTGGCATTTTTCATCATGCCGAGGCCGGCCATTGATCCGTCAACGACAACAACACCCTGGGAGGTACCTTCCAGAGGGGCGACAAAGGTTTCGCCCGTTGGCAGGTTTCCGCTTTCCCCTTTTTTATGGAAAAGCCCCTTGCTGGCAAAAGCCGTTCGCCCAGAAATGTCCATTGTAATGTCCGTTCCGGCTGGAGAAGTGACCCGAACGGTTTTTGTTTTTTCAAAGATTTTTTTCAGCTTAAGAGTCAGGGCGGCAATTTTTTTATAGTCTGCATTTAAGCCGCGGATCATCACTTCAGGTGTAATGCCGGGGAAAGTCGCAATTCTAACTCCTTTTTCCGAAGCATGGCGTCTGGCCTCTGTATGGGTAAGGGATTTTGCCGTAGGACAGAATACGACGTCGTATTTCTGCATGAGTTCGGCAACTTCCAGAGGGGGTTCTTCGCCATTAAACCTGCGCGATTTCATCTCAATTAAGAGAGCCTCATAGCCAAGATCGAGGGCATTATTATAAAGGACATAACCGATGTCTCTTTTTACTTCGTCTGTAATGACAAGAATTTTTTCTTTTTTCTTTGCACCCATGCAATCCTTAATTGCAATTACTGCAGCTTTGTCGAGTTTAGTTTTTGCCATGATGTTTTTGTGTGGGAAAAAAAGTTTAAAGGATTTTGTTAATTTTTAGTAAAGTGGTATTCCAACGTTCAGTTGTATCAGACCGAAGAGCCCTCCGTTAGTTATAAAATTGTTTATCTGTGAGACCTGGTCGGGTTTGCTGTTTTCGTCGTTATTTACAAGGCTGTCGAAGGAGAATTTGGTATAACCGGCAGTGGCTTCGAGGCTTATATATTCTCCAACGATACGTAATATGAGACCACTTCCAAGCGTGTAACCGACAGCAAGTTTATCGTTGGAATAGGTGTTTTCTTTCGTATTGGATGATGCCGAAGAGATATCGGAGGTCAGGTTTGCCGAATGGAACGTAATTTCGGCATCGACAAATTTAATGGCTATAAGTTTACCCAGCGAATAGCCGAAATCCACGCCGAGGCCGTAGTAGTTCAGATCCAGAGTATACCTGGTATTGCCTCCCGCGTCGCCTTCAGGGACCTGAGACAACTGGTTTTGTTCTCTTAGGAACTGGTAATAGCCCTTGGTTGAAAAGATGAAATTATTATACTTGGTGCGGAAGATATTGGCTCCCACACGGAAGCCGTTTGCTTTTCCAAATTCAGGCGCCTGCTGGTTATTATTCAGGAGTGACTGACGGATAAAACTATTGAAGCCCTGGGCTTTATAGTTTTGAATGCTATAGCCGGCATAAAAACCTCCCAGCCCGAGGCATCCGAATCCGCAGGTTTGGGCCTGAGTCCTGATTGTAAGAAAAAGCATCAGGATGGTCATGAGGGCAATATAAAGTTTTAATGCCGCCATAAAGGTCACTCAAAAAAAAGAGAGTTCAAAATAAAAAACAATTCCTGTTTCAAAATCTTTAATTCCCCTCTAAAATTCAATAACAAATTACTCTACCATAGCTGTCATGGCCTTTTCCTCACTATTGAGGCGCATAGAGCAGCAGTGTTCTTAGCCGTTAGTTTGAAGTTTTTTATCTTTAATCCCCTCTTCAAGGCCGTGTCCGTGCCGGCCCAGTTCGCTTTTCCTTAAGAAGTAAGCAAATACGAGTCCGAAAAATCCCAGTGATGAAAAGATCCACATTCCAAGAGTATAGCCATGAGACATGTCATTTGCCCAGCCGATAATCATATTAAAGCCAAAAAGGCCGATATTCTGTATCATTGTCATCAGTCCATATGCTGTTCCAAGGCGCGACTCATCTGTAATAATGGCAACAGAAGGCCACATAACTGCAGGCACGAGTGAAAACGAAATGCCCATCATTGCCATAGGGATGACAAGGTTAATGGATGTATAGGCCATTAAAAGGTAAACCGGAATAATTAAAAGAGAGCCGAACATCATAAGCAAAGACCGTTTGCCTATATAATCGGATAAAAGTCCGAAAAGTGGAGTCAGTACCATTGCCGAAAGAGTAAGCAGGCTGGATAAAAATCCGCCGAACTCTCTGGTGGTACCGTGGGTTTCCATAAAGAATTTTACGGCAAAGGTTTGAAAAGGAAATATGGCCGAATAAAATGTGACGCAAAGAAGAGTTATAAACCAGAAGGAAGGCTTAAAGTTAAAGATCTCCCTAAATTTAATTTCATCCTGTTTTGGCACCTCGCGAAGGGCAAAAACCTTTGAGGCATGGACATCCATAAGGATGTAAATAATAACGGCTGCAACAGAAATAGTTCCCGCGGCAACTGAAATAAGGAGCGGAGTCTGCCAGTTATCGAAGAATGCCCTTCCCCAGGAAGGCGAATTAAGTGCAGCAAAAGATCCAAGCCGGGCAATTGTAAGATTAAGTCCGAAGGCAAAGGAGAGCTCTTTACCCTTAAACCAGCGTCCGATAATTGTAGTAACAGCAACGATGAGACTTTCTGCGCCAAGTCCGAATATTAGCCTTCCAGCAGCCATGAAGGTAAGGCTAGAGGATGAGGCCGTAACGATTGCTCCTAAAAGGCAGAGGGCAGAGAAAATAAAAGTTGATATTCGGGTTCCCAGGCGGTCAATAATAATTCCGCCAATAAGGACCATAAACACGTTAGGGATGCTGTAGATTGCCTGAAGGAGGCCAATATTGCTGTCTGAAAAGTTGAGTTGTTTGGCTAAGAGATCGGCCAGGGGGCTTATGCAGTCATAGACGTAATAATTGCCAAACATGGCAAGGCTTACAAAAACTAAGACTCCCCATCTATAGAGTTTCGATGGTTCCGGTTTAACTATTGTTGTTGCTGTTGTTTCCATAGCGACCTTTTCAAATGTCTCAAAAAAGCAATTTAGATCTGTTTGAAGATAAACAAATGCCGATTAAATTCTGATAAAATATTAAGAGCCCGGATTTCTCCGGGCTCCAAATATAACGATCCGGAATTTATTTTGCAGGAATATTCTTCAGGACTTCCTTAAGAAGGTTCCAGAATTTTTCAACCGTATCAATTTTCACCCTTTCGTCGGGCGAATGTGCTCCAACGATTGTAGGGCCGAAGGAGATCATATCCATATCGGGATAGCGTTCATTTATAATGCCGCATTCAAGTCCGGCATGAATAGCCTTAACCTCAGGTTCACCTTTATAAAGCCTCTCGTAAGAGGATTTAAGGACATTGAGAATGGGAGATTTTACGTTAGGTTTCCAGCCCGGGTATCCGTCTCCGTGGTTAACTTCGGCACCGGCGAGCGAAAAGACGCTTCCAACCATGTCGGCCGCATCGTCTTTCTCACTTTCAACAGAGCTTCTCTGGCTTGTTGTAATAGAAACCGTACTGTCCTCGGTTGCAACAATTGCAAGGTTTGTAGAGGTCTCGACAAGTCCTTTAATATCGGGGCTCATTGTAATGACTCCATGAGGAGCAGCATAAAGAGCATTCAGGAGGTTAGACTGAGTTTTTTTATCCATAACGCCTTTAGGAAGGTCAGTCCTGGAAGCGCTAACCGTGAGGCCAGGTTCATTTGTAGCGAGTTCTTTTTTAACGGTGTTGTTAAATTCCTTAACGAACTTTTCCATTTCGGAAGTTTTGGATTCAGGAACAGTAATAGTTGCAAAGCCTTCGCGTGGAATTGCGTTATGCTTACTGCCGCTGTTGATTAAAGACAAGCGGGCATCGAACTTGTTGGACAGGTTCCAGAGGAGGCGTGTAATGATTTTTACGGCGTTACCGCGTCCTTCAGCGATATCAAGGCCCGAGTGGCCGCCTTTTAAGCCTGTAACATTAATGCTGTAGGCTGCTGAATCAGAGGGAACATTTTCAGTTGAGAATGTAAACTTTGCAAATGTATTTTTCCCGCCGGCGCAGCCGATATAAAGTGCCCCGTCTTCTTCTGAATCGAGGTTCAAGAGAACTGTTGCCTTAAGCCAGCCCGGCTTCAAGCTTGAAGCGCCATTAAGGCCAGTTTCTTCGTCAAGCGTAAAAAGGAATTCTAGGGGCCCGTGTTCAAGGTCCTTTGATTCCATGACAGCCAGTGCTGCTGCAACGCCTATACCATTATCGGAGCCAAGAGTTGTGCCTTTAGCTCTTACCCATTCGCCGTCTATGTATGGCTCTATGGGGTCTTTTTCAAAATCGTGTTTAACGTCGTTATTCTTCTCAGGCACCATATCGAGGTGGCCCTGAAGAACCGTGGTCTTAAGGTTTTCTTTCCCGGGAGTGGCAGGTTTCCTAACAAGGACGTTGCCGAACTCATCTCTAAAGGTTTCAAGGTTATTTCTTTTTCCAACAGTAACGATATACTCTGCAAGTTTTTCTTCTTTTCTTGAAGGATGAGGCCTCATGCAGATTTCCTCGAAGTGATTCCAAAGCAATTCAGGCTTTAAGCTGCCAAGAACTTTTCCCATATTATTCTCCTTCTTTTTTAATTTCGTTGAAAGAAATGTAGCCCTCCATATACATCCTGGTAAAAAAACGGGTCAGGCGGTCGTATACGGGTTGAATTTTATCGCCGAAGGTTCCTGTAAGTACCTCAGCAATCTGTCCGACATTTTTACGTCCGTCTATATGTTTCCAGGTTTCGGAGCCAATTTCATCCAATTTAATCTTAAAATATTTGGATTTCAATCTGGGCATCAAAAATTTAACGAGGATGCGGTTTGTAAATTTGGGTACGAGCACTGTAACAATTCCCTTCTCGTCAATTTCTTCTTTGTAGACGCGGTAAGGCGTAAGCTCCAGATAATTGGCTTCTTTCAGGATTTTTTTTCTTTCTTTAAAACTTAAGGGCATCTGGATTAAATTAGTAATAGTGATGAAATATGAAAAAGCACAAGAGGCTAAAGCTTTTAAGGGCTTTAGCCTCAGGACTTAAAATTTATTAGAACATTGCTGAAGGCGGAGCAGGCTCGTTCGGATCACCGGCATTATTTAGCGGGATGCGGACGAGTATGTAGCCAATAACAACAAATACGAGCAGGCTTACTAAGAATGTCGGATTCTGGAAGATAACAGGTATTTTCCAGTCCACAACGGCAAAGAAAGCAAAGAGAAGTCCAATTAAGGCTTCGCCGGCAATAAGGCCGGAGGCCAGAAGGACGCCGTTGTTTTCCATACGGGACATCTGTGCCGAGTTGAATTTACGTTTGGCCGCTATCTTGTCGAGGATTCCTCTTATCAAGCCGCCGATAAAGATTGCAAAAGATGTCTCAAGCGGAAGGTACATACCTACACAAACGAGCATCGGGCTTTTGACTTTAAGGAGTATAAAGCCAATTGCCATCAGAATACCGACAATGATAAGGGGCCATGCCATATCGCCGCCAACAATACCCTTTGCCAGAATAGCCATAAGGCTAGCCTGCGGGGCAGGATAAGCATTTCCGCCAAGACCGGTACCACCCATATTGATATCTCCCTGGTGGAGTATAAGCAGCGGGAAGTACATGACAGCAGTAGCCAGAAGGACACCAAACAAGTCGCCCACCTGCATTTTCCAGGGTGTACCGCCTAAGATGTGACCAACTTTCAGGTCCTGCAGCATTTCGCCTGCCACAGCAGCAGCAACGCATATAACGGCTGCAACGCCTAAAACGGCAGCAATGCCGGGCATTCCTTTAACGCCCAGGGCAACCATTAAGATTGCGGCGATGATCAAAGTTGAGATTGTAAGACCGCTGATCGGGTTATTGCTTGAGCCGATGAGGCCCACGAGGTAGCCCGATACGGCTGCAAAGAAGAAACCTGCAATGATCATTACTACAGTTGCAACAACTGCTGCAACAAGGTCCTGAGAGAAGTAGTAGTAAACAAAGAATGTAGCAACAGAAGCTGCAATAAGGCCGATAAAAACATATTTGAAGTTCATATCCTTTTGTGTACGGTCTTCAGAAGTTCCACCAGTTGCAGCGCGCCTTACATCACCGACGGCCCTTGTAAGACCGGCAATTAAACTCTTACGCATTTTATAAAGCGTATAGGCTGCGCTCATAAGCATACCGCCAATGGCGATAGGTCTTACGATAGATTTCCATACAAAGACGGCCTGTTGGATCCAGGTAGCTTCCGAGTTAACATCAACGCCCTTAGCCTGAAGTGAAGTTGCAATTTCAGGACCGAGGAAGTATAAAAGGAGCGGGACAAAAAGGCCCCATGCCAGAAGGCCGCCCGTAAAGTTCAGGGCTGCAAGCTGAGGGCCGATAATATAACCAACGCCCATATAAGCCGGGCTTACGCCGGGAGTAGAAAGCATAGCGCCGCCAGAGACCGGGACTGAGCTTCCGCCGCCAACGGCAATACTCTTGCTTGAGAAAGGAATGAACTTTTCCCAACTGGCAGCAAAGGCCTGGAATTGCTTTAATGCCTGAATGAGGGCGCCGAGGCCCATAGCCCAGAAAAGGAATTTAGCGCCGCTTTTTCCGGAGCGTCCGGCTTTATGTATTTCAGAAGCTGCAACCGATTCGGGGAACGGGAGTTCTGCGTCTTCGACCATAACGCGGCGAAGGATGGTAACAAACAAGATGCCCACTACACCGCCCACGAACATAATTGCCGTAGCTTCAAGATAATGGCGAACCGAATAAAATTCTGTCCAAACGCCGGATATTAAAAATGCCGGGATGGTGAAGATTGCACCGGCAGCAACAGATTCACCAATAGAACCCACTGTTCTTGCAAAATTTTCTTCAAGTATGGAACCCTTCATAATCTTCAAGAGGGCCATACCTATTACTGCTGCCGGATATGTAGCAGCAATCGTCATGCCTGCTTTCAGCCCGAGATATGCATTTGCAGCACCCAAAACGACTGACATTACAAGTCCGATTACGAGAGCACGGACCGTAAATTCAGCCATATTGGTCTCAGGAGAAACGAAAGGCACAAACTTTTTCTGTTCAGACATTTTCGCTCCTATAAATCTGATATAAAAAAACTGTTGTAGAACTAAAAAAATGCCCTTCAATATAACTATGTTTTATAATGGGGTCAACAAGGAATTGAATTAAAAATCAGAAAGAAACACGATAATTCGGGATAGATTCAGGGGGAATCAGGATGGTTTCATGATATTTTTATAAAACTGAGAATCCCTGTAAAGCAAAAATTCTCGTTAAAAAAGAGATTCACGTTTTTCAGAAATCCATTTTCCGCATTCCGATGTGGCATATTGCAAAGTCGTACTTAACGGGGTCCACGGGATCAAATTTTTTCAGGTTATCTGTAATTTCCTCAGCCATAAGCCAGGAAACATTTTGTCTTTTTGTAAGTCCCAGTTGCCGGCATATTCTTGCCACATGTGTATCTACAGGTATCAGAAGTTTGTTTTTAGGGATCTCGGGCCAGAGTCCGAAATCAAGTTCATCATGTCTAACCATCCATCTTAAGAAAAGGTTCATCCTCTTGCAGGCGCTTCCGGTCATAGGGTCGGGGAACATGAAACCAAGACCCGGAGAAATCTCTTCCTTCATAAAGCCTGATAAGGATAGGAGGTTACGCGAAAAAAAAGACATGGACTCCTTAAGGTTCTTATCCATTTCAAAATAGTAAAGGAGGAAAAGCTCCTTTAAGGAGGAGTAGGCGGTATAGGCGCGGTGAAGGATGAAGAAAAAGAGTGCTATATCCTCCGATGTATAGAATCTGTGCTTTATGCCACTGAACAAGGAGGCATCTTTCTCATAGTTGAAGTTTACAATAAAATCATAAGGCTTTTCCTTCATAATGACACAAAGCCTGTTTAAGGTAGAGATAATCTGCTCTACCCTGCCATAGGCAAAAACCGAGGAGATTATGCCTATGGCTTCAATATCATTAGGGTCAGAATACCTGTGCAGGAACTCCAGGGGGTCAGGTGAAATCTGACGCCTGTCGAAGAACCTGTAGTGGTAGTCGAGTTTCTTCTTAAGAGGGTTCATTCTCAGACAGATCTAAGGATTCTTTTCATTTCTTCTACAGCGTCCTTAATACCCACAATAACTGCGCGGGCAATGACGGCATGGCCGATTGAGACCTCGTCGATATCCTGGACCTCAATAAACTGTTTTATGTTCTGGTAGTCCAGGCCGTGTCCCGCATTGACTCCAAGGCCCAGCTTTTTTGCCTGTTTAGCTGCAATTCTCACCCTTTCAAGTTCATCGAGCTGTTCATCCTCGGTAGCAGCATTAGCATAGTGGCCCGTATGAATTTCAATAATATCGGCACCGATCTCGGCCGCAGCATTAATCTGGTTTATGTCCGGTTCAATAAAGAGTGAGACTGCAATTCCCGCCTCATGAAGCTGTTTAATGGCACCGGAGACCTGTTCTATATTATCGATAACGTTAAGGCCTCCTTCGGTTGTAAGCTCAAGTCGTTTTTCGGGAACGAGTGTGGCAAGTTCCGGCTGGACGTCGCAGGCAATACTAATGATCTCGGGGACTGCTGCCATTTCAAGGTCCAGCTTAGTAGTTACTAGCTCACGCAGAAGTCTCAGGTCGCGCTCGTTAATGTGGCGGCGGTCCTCCCTTAAGTGAACAACAATGCCGTCGACACCAGCCTGTTCGGCAATCAGGGCTACTGTGACAGGATCGGGTTGATTTTCCCCCCTGGCATTCCTCAGTGTAGCGATATGGTCGACATTCAGGCAAAATCTCATTTTATCCTCCTATAAATTTCTAATAATATTCAGTATAGAGTTAAGTCCTGTACCATACTGCCCCGTTCTGTATCTCAGAATAGAAATAGCGTCTATGGAAAAAAGCGTGCTAAAGTGTATGACAATTCCATAATAAACTGATCGTGTTCTTAAGGCCAGAATGCCAAGCATAATGGCGCCAAGAATTGAGCCGAAGGTCTCAAGTACAGGCTTTCCATTATGTAAAATAACAAATGGGAGCATTTGAACAAGTACAGAATAGTAATTAAATTTTTCCTCGAGTCCGAAAAGCATATACCCTCGCCAGATGAACTCCCAGGCGAGCATATATAAAAGCAGTGCGGCCTCAAAAATAAAGAACATTTTCCAGTCGTCCTTTGCAGAAGAAAGCGTGGGATAGCTTTCTGAAAACGAAGGGAGGGCTGAAATAAACCAGACAATAACTATCATTAAAGCCAGAGCCAAGCCTGAAGCCTTAAGCCCAAAGGCATAATCCCCTCTTCTCAGGCCATAGAGTGACGGTTTCTGTGTAAAGAAAAACCTTATTATAAAAACGGGAATCAGGAACAGAAGTCCAAAATCGCCTAAAAACCAGTAAAGGAAGCGGTTTAATTCCCCCTCCGGGGAGACCAGGGGACTTTCATCTATAGCCGTCTGGTAAAAACGCCCGGAAGTATAATACCAGGAAATTGTCTGTAAAACTGCCACAGAGATGAATACGGTTATAACTTTTTTATCCAGGCCTTTAATTACAGCGAGGAGGTTTTTAAGTTCAGTTCTAAAGTTCATCCGGCACCAGTTCTCAAGTAAGTTATTTTGAATATTCAAAAATGTGATTTTTTTGCTTTTTTCCCAAATAAATAGAGCATTTCAGGGCAAAATTCATGGGAAAGCCACCAGTTTTCAGATAATTTCAGTTAAGGAATCTTGACAGATACTTCAAACTTTATTAAATTAGCACTTATTGATGGAGAGTGCTAATTACATATTTTGTTAAATTTAAGGAGGATTAAAAATGGCAAATTTCAAAATTCAACCCTTAGCTGACAGAGTTGTCGTAAAGCCAATGGCAGCAGAAGAAAAGACTAAAGGAGGAATCATATTACCTGATACTGCAAAAGAAAAACCGATTGAAGGAACAGTTGTTGCAGTCGGTCAGGGCAAAGTCTCTGAAGAAGGCAAAGTAAGCGCACTGACAGTAAAGGTTGGAGATACGGTTTTATATGGTAAATATTCAGGAACGGAAGTTTCAATTGACGGCGAAGAATATTTAATTATGCGCGAGAGCGATATTTTTGGAATTATAAAAAAATAATTTAAGGAGGAAAGAAAATGGCTTCTAAATTAATTGTGTTCGACAGTGAAGCAAGAAGCGGCCTGAAAAAAGGCGTTGACAAACTGGCTAATGCTGTAAAAGCTACACTCGGCCCCAAAGGCAGAAATGTAATTTTAGATAAAAAGTTCGGTGCTCCTACAGTAACAAAAGACGGCGTAAGCGTTGCCAAAGAAATTGAACTGGAAGATCCTATTGAAAACATGGGTGCCCAGATGGTTCGCGAAGTAGCCTCCAAGACCAGCGACGTTGCCGGCGACGGTACAACTACAGCTACAGTGCTTGCACAGGCAATCTACCGCGAAGGCTTGAAGAACGTTACAGCCGGCGCTAACCCGATGGACCTCAAAAGAGGAATTGACCTGGCAGTTGAAAAAGTTATCGAAGTCCTGAAGAAGATGAGCAAGGACGTTGAAAGCCGCAATGAAATAGCACAGGTTGGCTCAATTTCTGCAAACAACGACAAGACAATTGGCGACCTGATTGCAGATGCAATGGAAAAAGTAGGTAAAGACGGTGTCATTACGGTTGAAGAAGCAAAAGGTACCGATACTTCACTGGAAGTTGTTGAAGGTATGCAGTTCGACCGCGGTTATCTTTCACCTTATTTTGTAACTGACGCTGAATCGATGGAAGCCGTGCTTGAAGATCCTTATATCTTAATCCACGACAAGAAGATCTCAGCCATGAAAGACCTGCTTCCTGTCTTAGAGAAAGTTGCACAGCAGGGACGCGCTCTTTTAATTATTGCTGAAGACCTTGAAGGTGAAGCTCTTGCTACACTGGTTGTCAACAAATTAAGAGGCAC
This sequence comes from Acidobacteriota bacterium, assembly GCA_050258415.1. Taxonomy (GTDB): domain Bacteria; phylum Bacteroidota; class Ignavibacteria; order Ignavibacteriales; family SURF-24; genus JAAXKN01. The sequence continues at coordinate 49,544 of JBLMYS010000414.1, forward strand.
ACTTAAGATCGCTGCAGTTAAAGCTCCGGGCTTTGGCGACAGAAGAAAAGCTATGCTTGAAGATATAGCAGTTCTTACTTCAGGTACAGTTATTTCAGAGGAACGCGGCTTCAAACTTGAAAACGCTACAGTATCCTATCTCGGTACAGCAAAGAAAGTTGTTCTGGACAAGGACAATACAACAATCGTTGAAGGTTCAGGCAAGACTGAAGACATCAAGAAGAGAATCAACGAGATCAAGGCTCAGATCGAAAAGACTACAAGTGATTACGACAAAGAAAAATTACAGGAACGCCTTGCTAAACTCTCAGGCGGTGTTGCAGTTCTGAAGATCGGTGCAGCAACCGAGGTTGAGATGAAGGAAAAGAAAGCCCGCGTTGAAGATGCCCTTCATGCTACACGTGCAGCAGTTGAAGAAGGTATTGTACCCGGAGGCGGTGTTGCATTCGTTAGGGCAATATCCGTTCTGGATAACGTTGAAGGTCAGAACCTCGATCAGACAACAGGTGTCAAGATCATTCAGAAAGCTCTCCAGGAGCCGTTAAAGCAGATCGTAACCAATGCAGGCCTTGAAGGCTCAGTTGTTCTCAATAAGGTAATGGAAGGTAAAGACGACTACGGTTTCAACGCTGCGACAGAAACTTATGAACACATGCTGAAAGCAGGCGTTATTGATCCTACCAAGGTTTCAAGAACAGCCCTTCAGAATGCAGCTTCAGTTTCCTCACTGCTCATTACAACAGAAGCTGTTGTATTTGAGAAGAAAGAAGCTGAAAAAGCTCCTGCAATGCCACCAGCCGGAATGGGCGGCATGGAAGGAATGTATTAATAGATTCATACACAAAAAAAAAGCGGAGGCACAATGTGTCTCCGCTTTTTTTATATCCAGCCATTTGCCTTTTCTCAAGCGCAGTAGTTTGCCCTTTTCTTAAAATAGTCTATTGTAATTTTGAGTCCCTCTTCCCTGTCCACTTTGGGCTCCCAGCCAAGAAGCGTTTTAGCTTTTGATATATCGGGCTGCCTTACCCTGGGGTCGTCGACAGGAAGCTCCTTATAAACTATTTTACTTTTTTTTGTCCCTGTAAGCTTTATTACCTCTTCGGCAAATTCCCGGATTGTAATTTCCGAAGGATTGCCGATGTTAACGGGTTCTGTTTCATTGGACATCAGGAGCCGGAATATGCCCTCAACGAGGTCGCTTACATAGCAGAAGCTTCTGGTCTGGCAACCGTCGCCAAAGACTGTGAGGTCCTTGCCTCTTAAGGCCTGATCCACAAATGCCGGAAGTGCACGCCCGTCGTCCAGGCGCATTCTAGGTCCGTAGGTATTGAATATTCTAACGATTCTAGTCTGTACGCCGTGGAACCGGTGATAAGCCATTGTCATAGCTTCGGCAAAGCGTTTGGCCTCATCATAAACGCCTCTGGGCCCGATAGGATTAACATTACCCCAGTAGTCCTCCCTCTGGGGGTGGACTGTGGGGTCGCCATAGACCTCTGAGGTAGAAGCCAGAAGAAAGCGCGCTTTTTTTTCTTTGGCGAGTCCCAAAGCCTTATGAGTGCCAAGCGAACCCACCTTAAGGGTTTGAATAGGAAGTTTCAGGTAGTCAATAGGGCTTGCCGGAGAGGCAAAGTGGAGTATATAGTCCACACTGCCAGGCACGTGGACGTAGTTTGTGACGTCATGTTTTATAAAATTAAAGTCTTCATTACCAAAAAGGTGTTCAATATTTTCAAGGTTCCCGGTAACGAGGTTATCAATACAGTGAACCCTGAAACCCTCCATGAGGAGGCGGTCGCAGAGGTGGGAGCCAAGGAAACCGGCTCCTCCGGTAACAACAGCAACAGGCTTATACATTCTATTCCTCTATAATTGTTCTCAGGCTAATAAAGCTGAAGGCTTATAACGAGTTAATTGAAAAATACCGTTTATATAAAAGTAAATAAAAAAACCCGATAATAAAATTTATTACCGGGTTTAGATATTAAATTAACTTAATTACTTATACTTACTCGCCGAGCACCCTGCTCTTTGAGGCCCCTTTGAGGCGCTTCTGCCCGTCGGAGGGTCGTGAGTAATAGTAGTAATATTTGTAATATGATCCATAGCCCGCCCTGTAGCTGAAATTGTTGAGCAGAACGCCGATAAATGTTTTGGCTTCATGCGTCAGAAGTTCGATGGACTTTGCCATCAGGTCAGCTTCAGTCTTCTCAGCCGAGACGACCAGTATAGAGGCATCGACCTTTCTTGACAATATTTCAGAATCAGTAACCGCAATGATAGGCGGTGAGTCGACAATGATCATATCAAATTCAGACTTCAGGCGTGTCAGGAAGTCATCAAAGTGGCTTGAGCCCAGAAGTTCTGAAGGGTTCGGCGGAATGGTACCAGCCGTAGCAAAGTAAAGGTTATTAACCTCGGACTTTCTTACAATCTGCTCAAACTCTGCCTCTCCAAAGACATAGTCCGTAAAGCCAGGATACCTTTCGGCCTTAAAGACGTTGTGAAGTCTTGGTTTTCTTAAGTCAGAGTCGATAATAATCGTCTTTTTATTTGCCTGAGCAAAGCTTCCTGCAAGGTTAACCGCCGTAGTGGTTTTACCCTCGGAAGGAGCTGAAGAAGTGACAAGAATTGTCCTTATTCCGTCATTCTCAAATTTTGAGAACTGGACTCTTGTTCTTAATGCCCTATAGGCTTCGGCCGGTATTGAATCCGGTTTACGGGCAACGATAAATTCCAGGTCCTTGTTTCCGCCCGGGCCAAGGCCTTCGATCTTCGGAATCCATGCAAGAACGTTAATGTTTCTGCGCTCGATGTCCTCAGGAGTTTTAATAGTATTGTCGAAGTAATTGCGGACAAATGCAAAACCAACGCCCATACCAACGCCTAGGACAAGTCCGATAAGGACAATAAGGGGTCTGTTTGGTTTGGCCGGTTTTTCAGGAATTCTGCCCGGATCGACTATAAGAACGTTACCAGGCTTACTCTGCTCGTTGATCATTGATTCCTGATATTTTTCTTCTACGAGGAGATAAAGTTTTTCCAGGGCTGCTCTTTCGCGCTCGCGTCTTGCGTATTCAATTGTGGCCGATGGAAGCGAGTTGAATTTCTTCTCGTAGTTACCGACTATTTTCGAAAGTTCCTGATATGAGCTTTTTGCAGCCTGTGATTTAACTTCTTCTTCAATTACGCTTTTAGTAAGAAGTTTAACCTCTTCAGGGCTTGAGGCAAGGATACCGGCCTTATAGGTGGCTTTTTTCTGCTCGACCTGGCTCTTCAAAAATTTGATCTTTGCATCAAACTCATCTAAGGTCTTTTTGTCGACCGCACCGGCCGCCTTATTTGAAAGGGCAAGAGCCTTCTGGATCTCTATTTTTGCAATCTGTTCCTGGAGAGCCTTTACGTAAGGTTCAGCCACGAAGCTTTCGACATAATCAGCAAGGCGCGGGTCCTGCTTTTTAAGCTCTTCCCTGTATTTGGAAAGATTTTTTTCGGAGACTTTCATGTCGATGTCTGCCGCATTTTTATCAGCGTCGAATTTGCTAAGCTGTTCGATTAAAGCTTTTGCCTGTTCATCAAGAGCTACAATGCCGCCTGCCTGCTGGTACTGGCGGAGGCTTTCTTCAGATTTAAGGAGTTCATCCTGCTTTTCTTTTCTTTGTCCTAAGAGAAACTCTTTCACCTGAGTAAGCTGCATCCTGCTGTTCTGAAGGTTATAGTCTTTATAAGCCTTTGCATACTCGTTTGTTATGAGTGAAGCCTCGTAAGGAGAAGGAGACTCAACAGAGATCTCAACTATATCAAGTCCTCTTTTCTGATCTATTGCGGCAGTTTTCTCGAGCATCTCTGCCAGAGCCGATACCGACTTTACAGGGGTAGTTTTACCCTTTTGAAGGAGCTTTTTATCGAGAATGATATTAAAGAAGTCTTTCCTTTTCTCAAGGTTATAATCTGCAACAAGCGCCTTTGCCACGTTTTCACGAACAGTATAGCTTTTGAGAATTTCAATTTCATTAGCAATGAAACGGTCGCTTCCGAAGTCCTGGAATTCAGGCATGAGCGGAGACTCAAGGATACTTCCCTGAGGTTTTGACACTTTCAGCACTGTGGTAGATTTGAAGATATCGGGTGCTTTAATAGCATAAAGAATAGCGACCACAATTCCTGTAAGGCTTATCAGGGTAATTGGAATAATGTTATTCCTGATAAGATTTATATAATCTTTAAACGAATTACTTTCGGGTTCCCTGCCACTGAGTTTTAATTTTTCCACCGTATATATTTCCCTTTATTTTCTTGCAATATTTAAGACTAAAA